>NZ_JBKFTO010000003.1:0-385735 GCF_050432925.1 Pseudomonas sp. 18175
GAATAGGACTTTCGCATCATCTGCACACCTCGGGTTTGGGCGCCATCATAGCGCCCTATTGATGTGTCCAAATTCATTAGGCCAGTTCAGCTTGCCCCCGATTGCGGTGGGTCAGCGACAAACTTGCCAACTGACACGCCCTCCCTCCCACATTCAAAGCAGTCAGCAAAAGGCAGAAACAACAACGCCCCGTCGAGACGGGGCGTTGTGTGTACAAGTGCTGCTTACTTCTTGGCAGGTGCTTCCGGTGCATCAGGAGCGTCAGCCTTGGCTGGGTCCTTGATGGCCAGCAACTCCAGGTCGAAGACCAGTACGGAGTTGGCTGGAATCGCCGGGCTCGGGCTCTGTGCGCCGTAGGCCAGGTCGGAAGGAATGTACAGCTCGACCTTCTCGCCGACGTGCATCAGTTGCAGGCCTTCGACCCAACCTGGGATCACACCGCTGACCGGCAGGTCAATCGGGCTACCGCGATCCACGGAGCTGTCAAAGGTAGTACCGTTGGTGAGCTTGCCGGTGTAGTGCACAGTCACCACGTCAGTCGGCTTAGGCTGGGCGCCATCGGCTTTCTTGGTGATCTTGTACTGCAGACCGGAAGCGGTGGTGACGACGCCGTCTTTCTTGGCGTTGTCTTCGAGGAATTTCTTGCCGGCAGTTGCCGACTCTTCGCTCATTTTGGTCATGCGTTCTTCAGCACGTTTTTGCAGTGCGGCAAACGCTTCAACCAGTTCGTCGTCTTTGAGCTTCTGCTCTTTTTTGCCGACGGCATCTTCGATGCCTTGGGCTACTGCTTTGGAATCCAGGTCATCCATGCCTTCTTGGGCAAGGCTCTTGCCCATGTTCAGGCCGATGCCGTAGGAAGCTTTTTGCGCCGGGGTTTTCAGCTCTACGCTGGTCTGCGAATCACAACCCGCAAGTACCAGGCTAACCAGGGCCACCGCCGCCGCCAACCGATGCTGTTTCATGCTATTTCCTTGTTCATGCGCCAAAAGGGCAATCGAATAAAGTCGCGAGCTTATCAGGCGGCCACGACCAATGGCTACCGGCATCTGAGCAGGAAACTTCTGATAAGTTCACGTGTTTAAAAGCATTTTCATTCATGATGAGGGCCCACGATG
Organism: Pseudomonas sp. 18175; assembly: GCF_050432925.1. NCBI lineage: Bacteria > Pseudomonadati > Pseudomonadota > Gammaproteobacteria > Pseudomonadales > Pseudomonadaceae > Pseudomonas > Pseudomonas sp. 18175. The sequence goes on from NZ_JBKFTO010000003.1 coordinate 1,116, forward strand.
GATCGTGGGACAGCCCCTGACAGCGCTCATGGCCACTTGCCGCACCCGTGGCGTGGTGGCATAACAGCGCTACAACTCGACAAGGATAGTTATCTTGCGCATTTTTTCCCGTGTATTGCTCCTGATAATCACGCTGGCAGGCATCGCCCTGGCCGTGGTGATCTATTACATTCTTAACCCCAAGCTGCCGGACTACCTGCCCGTGGACCAGGTGCACTACCAAGACCAATGGAGTGCCGCCGACCGCCAGACCTACTACTTCACGCCCCAGGGCACCCAGGTAAAAGGCCTGCACTACGACTGGTTCACCGCCCTGGAACTGCCGTTTTCCGAGCAACGCTTTGCCACACCGGAGTACCTGGCACGCTTTGGTTTCCTGGTGGACCCCAAGCAAGTACCCACCGCGCAAAACCCCGGCAACCTGCCCGTGGGCTTCGCCCGCCACAAGAACGCCGACAGCAACGTCGAGTACCTGGATATCACCTGCGCAGCCTGCCACACCGGTGAGTTGCACTTCAAAGGCCAGGCCCTGCGCATCGACGGCGGCTCGGCCCAGCACGTGCTGCCGTCCAGCGTACCCACCTTGCGTGGCGGTAGCTTTGGCCAGGCCCTCGTCGCCAGTCTCGCGGCCACCTATTACAACCCGTGGAAATTCGAACGCTTCGCCCGCCAGGTATTGGGTGATCAGTACGACGCCCAGCACAGCCAACTGCGCCAGGACTTCAAGCAGTCGCTGAACACCTTCCTCAAGGTCGCGTGGAACGACACCCACCGCGGCCTCTACCCCACCGAGGAAGGCCCTGGCCGCACCGACGCGTTCGGGCGGATTGCCAACGCCAGCTTTGGCGACGCCATTTCCCCGGACAACTATCGCGTGGCCAATGCGCCAGTGGACTACCCGCAGCTGTGGGATATCTGGACTTTCGACTGGGTGCAATGGAACGGCTCGGCCCAGCAGCCCATGGCCCGCAATATCGGCGAAGCCCTGGGTGTAGGCGCCACACTGACCTTCTTCGACAGCGCCGGCCAGCCCCTGCAGGGCGACGCACGCTACCCCTCCAGCGTGCGGGTGCGCGACCTCAACTTGATCGAAGAAACCCTGCAACGCCTCAAGCCGCCTACCTGGCCGGAGGACCTGTTCGGCGCCATCGACAAACCCCTTGCCGCCCAGGGCCGTGCGCTGTTCGCTGAAAACTGCGCCGGCTGCCATGTGCCCACGGTCACCCTGGAAAACGGCCGCCCGGTGCAACAGCTGAAAATGCTGCCGGTGGACTCCATCGGCACCGACCCTGGCACCGCCAGCAACATCGCCGACCAACGCTACGACCTCAGCGCCCTGCAATGGGACCCGGCGGAACTGGCCAAGCTCAACGTCGAACTGCACCCCACACCCACCGAGCCGTTGGACCTGAAGAAAATGTCGGTGGCCAAGGGCCTCGCCTACGTCACCGCCTTCGTCGAAGACCACGCCTACCGCGCCGCTGGCGTCACCCCGGCCGAGCGCCCGCGCCTGGACGGCTACGGCCTGCCCATCGGCGTGCGCGAATTGCGCGCCTACAAGGCACGGCCCCTGGCTGGCGTATGGGCCACCCCGCCGTTCTTGCATAACGGCTCGGTGCCGACGATCTACCAATTGCTCTCGCCCCAGGACGAGCGCAGCACCACCTTCTATAAAGGCACCTTCAACTACGACCCGCGCCACCTGGGCTTCGAAACCGGCGCGTTCAAGAATGCCTTCCTGTTCGACACCACAATCACCGGCAACCACAACAGCGGTCACGAATTTCGTGCAGGCAGTCGTGGCAACGGCGTGATCGGCCGTGGCCTGCTGCCGCAGGAACGCTGGGCGCTGCTGGAATACCTCAAAGTGCTGGGCGGCCCGCTGGAGCAACAACTGCCATGATGATTCGATCCCCTTACGACCGACCTTCCCTGCTCGCGCGCCTATGGCTGCGCATCGGTGCATTTATCGGCAAGACCCTGCTGTGGCTGGTGGGCCTGGGCCTGCTCGGTTGGCTGGCCGCTACGGCCTGGTACGCCTGGCAGCACAGCGGCCCGGTGTCGCCCAATGAACAGATCCCGCCGGGCGAAGCAGCAATGACCCAAGGCATCATCCAGACGGCGGTGCGCATTGTTGACCAGCACCGCGAAGGTACCCGCTACCTGCGTGATGCCCATGCCAAGGCCCATGGCTGCGTTAAAGCCGAAGTCAGCGTGCTGGCCGATCTAGACCCGGCATTGCGCCAGGGTGTGTTCGCCGAGCCGGGCAAGACCTGGCAGGCGATGATGCGGCTGTCCAACGGCAACGCCTACCCGCAGTTCGACAGCATCCGCGATGCCCGGGGCATGGCGCTCAAGCTGCTGGACGTGCCCGGCAAGCAACTGCTGGCTGACCAGCAGGCGCGCACGGAGCAGGACTTTGTGATGTTCAGCCACCCGAACTTCTTTGTCAGCGATGTAGCGGAATACGCGCAGAACATCGGCGCACAAGCGGACGGCAAGAAGGTGCTGGCGTTCTTCCCCAAGGTCGACCCACGCAGCTGGCAAGTGCGTCACTTGTTTATCGCCCTGGCGACCCTGGCGCCCGCACCAGCCAGCCCGACGCAGACCACATACTTTTCGGTATCGCCCTACAAGTTCGGCGCGGCCAATGCCAAGTTCCGTGTGGCCCCCGACCCACAAAGCTGCCCGGAATACGCACTGCCCAAACAGAACCAGGACCTGCCGAACTTCCTGCGCAGCGCCCTGAACCAGCAGTTGTCCACCGACCGCGTGCCGGCGTGTTTTGTGCTGCAGATCCAGCGGCAGAACCCGCAGAAATTCATGCCGATCGAAGACACCAGCATCGAATGGAAAGAGAACGACGCGCCGTTTGAAACCGTGGCCAAGGTGAAAATCCCCGCGCAGGATTTTGACACCCCGCAGCAGAACCTGGCGTGTGACAACCAATCGTTCAACCCGTGGTTCGGCGTAGCGGAGCACCGCCCCATCGGCGGCATCAACCGCTTGCGCAAGGCGGTGTACGAAGCGGTCAGTGATTACCGTCACAGCCGCAACGCGCCTTAGCCGGTGATCACACCTTCGGCTCGGGCGCCGGGTCGGTGATCACCAGCTCCTCGGGGATTTCGTCCACCCGTGGGTCAAGTACCGCGGCCATGGCACCCATCGGGTGCTCTGGCATGGCCACGTGGTGCAATGGCGCGCCGTCGACCAGGTATTCGCCGGTGACATGCTTGGGCTGCACACGCCAGATCAGCAGCAACGCGCAAGCTGAAAACAGCATGTAGAAGGCGCCGTGGCCGTAGCTGTTCATCAACGCGCCGCTGAGCATCGGCCCCAGGCTCGCGCCGATGCCATGGGTGGCGAGCATCATCGCGCTCAACGGCACACGCCGGGGTTGTTCAACGTTGTCATTGGCCAGCGCCACCGCCAACGGATACAGGGTGAACAGCAGCGCGCCGCTGAGAAAGCCGAACACCAGCAACAACACGTACGGCAGTTGCACCAGCCCCCACAACGGAATCACCAACAGCCCCAAGGCCAAGGCACAGCCGCGAATCAGGCGGGAGCGGTCGATGCGGTCAGACAACCAACCAATCGGCCACTGGCCACACAGCCCGGCGAAGATCGACACCGCAACAAAAGTACTGGCCTGGGCGGTGCTCAAGCCATTGCGCGTGGCGAATACCGGGGCCAACGCGTAGAACGCGCCAATCATCAGGCCGGTGACAAATACCGTGGTCAACGCCTGGGGCACGCGCTGCCAAAAGAATCCGATCTCCAGGGGTGCCGCCACCAGTTTGGCCGGGTGCAGACGCTTGGTCATGGTCACCGGCAGCAGGCAGGCGGCGAAGCAGATTGCAACGATAATCAGCGGTTTGAAGTCCAGCTCCGGGCGCCAGATCAACACGCCCTGCCCCAGCATCAAGCCCAAGGACACCGCCACCATGTAACCGGCAAACACCGCGCCACGCTGGTTGTTTTCCGCCTGCTCGTTGAGCCAGCTTTCGATGACCATGTACTGGTTCATCATCACCAACCCCATCACAAAACGCAGCGCCAACCAGAACTCCAACTGCTCGAACAGCACATGCAGCAACACGATGATAGTGGCCGCGCCAGCACAGGCCACATACGAGCGCACATGCCCCACCCCGGCGATCATGCGATGGCCGAACTTGGCGCCACAGACCATGCCACCGTAGTACGCCGCCGTCAGCGCGCCGATCCACAGCTCATTGATGCCCTGGCTGCTCAGGCGCAGGCCGATAAAACTGAAAAACAAGCCGTTGCCGGTGAGCATCAGAATGGTCGCGCTGTACAGCGCGGGAAAGGTCAGGAAAGTCAGGTTCATGGTGGCTCAAAGAGGGTTGTTCATGCGGCCGGCATGGGCCAGCAGCCAGTGGCGAAAACTGCGTGCCGCCGAGGGCGGGTTGCGGTGAAGGGGTTGCATCAGGTGCAGGCGGCCTCGGCTGTGCATGGTGTGGGGCAAGGCCATTTGCAGGCGCCCGGCATCCAGTTCGCCCTGCAGCAAACTCTTCCAGCCGAGTGCAACACCGTGGCCCATGACCGCCGACTGCATCAGCAGTTGATAGCTGTTGGTACGCAGCGCATGACGCGGGCTGTGGTAATGCGCGTCGGCGTCGGCGAACCAGTCGGTCCAGGTCAGCCAGTCGTGGTAGTGGTCTTCCACGATCAACAACGTGTGGCCATGCAACAGGTGTTGCACGTCGTGAATCGGGCCGTGACGCTCGATGTAGCTTGGGCTGCACACGGTAATGACCTGCTCGCTGTCGAACACCGGCGACAACTCCAGGCCATGGGGCGGGGGCAGTTCGTCGAGGTGGTAGAACAGGCCCAAGTCATATTCGCTCACATCCAGGTGGCGGGGGCTTTCGCTGCACAGGATGCGAATGTCCAGGTCCGGGTGTTCGCGCTGGAAATCCGGCAGCAGCCCAGCCAGCCAGATAGAACTGATGGTGGGCGTGCTGGCCAGGGTCAATTGGCGATCGGCTCCGCGACGGCGCAACTCGGCAGACTCGCGGTCGAGTTCACGCAGCAGGCGCTGGATGGTGCGAAAGTAACGCACCCCGGCCGGCGTGAGGCTCAGGCCCTGGGCCAGCCGATAAAACAGCGGGCGCGCCAAGTCTTCTTCCAGGCGCTTGACCTGGCGGCTGACCGCGCTTTGGGTCAGGTTCAGTTCATGGGCGGCCTGGGTAAAGCTCAAATGGCGGGCCGCCGCTTCAAAGGTTTGCAGGCAGTTGAGCGGTGGCAGATCGACGTTTCGGCGCGACATGAAATATTCCAATAGCAGATACAGGCCCAGGTTGCCCCAGGCCCGCAGAGATCACCTTGGCAGGCATCCTGCCAGTTGCTCACTCATAGCGCGACCCTGGCCACGCGTTTGCTCCACTGGCGGCGGCGTTCCAGCTGGCCATTTTCCCAGGCGGTTTGCTCGGCTTCGACATAGAACCACTCAGCGTCGGCATACACACTCAGGCAGCTTTCCACCTCGACTACCCACACGCCACGGGACACGTGGTAGTTCCACTGGATGTCGGCGCGGGTCGACAACGGATCCCAAGGCAAGGTGCGATATTGCTCGGTACAACGCTGGTCTACCTCAAGGCCATGATCGGTAAAACGCACCGAGCCCAGGTCGTCTTCGATCTTCACGCAGACTTCGCCACTGCCCACATCTTCGATCAAGGTGCGTTTCGGCGCGGCGGCGCGCAGCACTTCCAGGTTCACTGGGGGCGCCGATTGCGGCGCTTCAAATGGGCAATCCACCGCCTCACCGGTAAACACAGGCAGTTGCAGGCTTTGCAGGCTCGGCAGCAGGGTCAGGGTGGTCAACTCGCGGCTCGGCCACAACAGCGGGAAACTGGCCGTGCTCAGGGCCAAGCGTAAACGGTAGCCTGCCGGCAGGCGCATGCCAATGTGGTCGAGGTTTAACTGCACGTCCATTGCTTCACCTGGGACTACGGGTGTTACGCGGGAAAAGTCTTCGCGAAGCGCGAGATTGAGCACGCCGTAACTGATCTGCGTAACTTGGCCGTCCGGCGCAATCGCATTCAGCCGCGCGACCAATTGCCCGCAGGCGGTGTCGCTGGCCAACCGCAACTTAAGACGTGCATCGCCCAACAGCGCGAGAGGTTCGGTCAGTGGCTGAGAGTCGAAGCACAGCGAATTGGCGTCATCACGACGTTGGTCCGTCGGGCCGTCGGGGCCGAACCAGATAGCGCAGTATTCACCCTGGTGCAGGCCGGTGGTCAGTGGCGAGCAAATGCTGCGCGGTGCGTTCAGGGGTTCTGTACCTGGGTTCAGGCCGTGCGCGTCGAGGCTGAAATCGGTCCACTGCACCTGCGGGTCAGGCCACCCCGCCGTCTGTACCCAGATGCCTGGCCGCTCGGCGTAACTGCCTTTGGGCGGCAGAACATCCTGTAGGTAAAAAGTGCAGGCTGCGTCGTCCATCACCCCGTTATCGATGCCTTTAAGCCAGTGATCCCACCAGCGCTTAGCTTCTTGCAGAAAGCCGATGGCCGGATTGGGCACAGCGAAGTGCGGGTACTTGTGAATCCACGGGCCGATCATGGCCTTCTTCGGCCCCGGCAGGTTTTCCATCAGCCGCGAGACGGTGTTGCGGTAGGCATCACCCCAGCCGCCCACCGCGTAAACCGCCGCCTTGATCTGCGAATAGTCCTCGCACACCGAGCCGTGACGCCAGTAGCCATCGCGGGTCTGGTGTTGCAGCCAGGTTTCGGCGAGCAGCGGCATGGCGTCCAGGCGTTGGTGCCACAGGTCTTTCCAGCTGTCACCCACCAACAACGGGTCGGGCACGGCAGCGCTGAAGTTGAGCATGGTCGCGGCCCAGCCAAAGTTCTCCATCAGCAGGTTGCCGCCTTTGTAATGGATGTCGTCGGCAAAGCGGTCGTCGGTGGAGCACAGGGTGATGATCGCCTTCAGCGCCTCGGGCTGGCGCGCTGCGACTTGCAGGCCGTTGAAGCCGCCCCAGGAGATGCCCATCATGCCGACGTTGCCGTCGCACCAGGGTTGCTGGCACAGCCAATCGATCACTTCGAGAGCATCGTCCTGCTCCTGCAACAGGTATTCATCGGCCATCAGCCCCTGGGATTCACCGTTGCCACGCATGTCCACTCGCACGCACACATAGCCCTGCCCTGCCATCCACGGGTGGGTCAACGCGTCACGCACGGCAGTACCGTCGCGCTTGCGGTACGGCAGGTATTCCAGGATCGCCGGGAAAGCCTGCAAACCGGCGACTTCCGGCAGCCAGATGCGCGCGGCCAGTTGGGTACCGTCTTTGAGGGGGATCAGGCAGTGTTCGATTTCACGGACCTTGTAGGCAAACTCGGTAACGATTTCCATCGGTAACTCCACACATTTATTGCGAACAAACGACTCCCCCGCGCCCCGGTGGGGAGCGCGTGAGGAGACACACAGATTTAATGATTCAGCGTGCGTATTGCGCGACGGGGCTGGCAGTATCCAGGTCCGGGTCAGTCGCTGGCTGACGGTTTTTCACCTCCAGCAGGCCCGGATTTTTCAGCCAGAAGATCAGCGAGGTACTGGCCAGCAACACCAGGATCATTCCCGGCAAACCACCGAGGTTGGAGAGCATCTTCACCCCGTCGATGCCGATAAACGACACCATCACCCACGACACCGTACCGATGATCACGCCCCACACGATCTTCAACAGCGGGTTGCCATCGAGGTCGGAATCGGCGGTCACGCCTTTGCTGCACAGGTTGGCGATGACGTCGGTACTGGAGTCGGCGGCCGTGACAAACGAGATGAACGCCACAAACAACAGGAACGCAATCATCAGGCCACTGGCCGGCAGTTGCTGGAACATCTGGTACAGCACGTGTTCCACGCCCTGCTCGTTCAGCACGCGGTTGAGGCTGCCATCCCCCAGCGCATCGAAGTACAGGCTGGTGCCGGAGAAGATGCAGATCCACACCGCCGTGAACAGCGCCGGGTAGAGCATGTTGATGTGGATGAACTCACGCACGGTGTAGCCACGGCCGATCTTGCCGAGGAACAGCGCGCTTACCGGCGCCCAGGCAAACCACACAGACCAGTAGAACACTGTCCAACTCTGGGGCCAGGTGTCTCCACTGGCAGCACCGGTGAACAAGCTGCGGCTGAAGAAGGTGTCGAGGTACACGCCGAGGGATTCGACACCCAGGCTGAACATATAGAGGGTCGGCCCGCACAGCAGCACGAACAGCCCCAAGGCCAGCATGATCCAGGTGTTGAACGACGACAGCATCACAATGCCCCGCTGCAAGCCACTGGCAGCCGAGGCGACAAAGGTGATGACGATAATCGCGATGATGATGGCCAGGCGAAACGGCGTGGTCTCACCGCCGATGTACTGGCTCAGGCCACCGGACAAGGTCAATGCACCAGTCCCCAGGGACGAAGCCATGCCCGCCACCAGGGCGAACATCGCCAGGGTGTCGATCAGCCCGGCGTAGCGCTTGACTCTGGCCGTACCCAGTAACGGTTCGAGCATGGCGCCGATGGAGAAGTTACTGCGGCGGTTGTAGAACACCAGCGCAAAGACCAGGGAGGGCACCAGGTAGATCGCGTAGGGGGTGATGGTCCAGTGCAGGAACATCGTCGACATCGCAAAGCTTTTGGCCGCCGAACTGCCCGCTTCAATCGGCAGGCTGGTGGGCGGGCCGTACAGGTGATAGAGCGGTTCGGCGGTGGTCCAGAACAACACACCCACCGCCAGCGTGGTACACAGCGCCACCATGAACCAGCGCCATTTGCTCAGCAACGGCTGGGCATCTTCGCCGCCGATACGCACCTTGCCCAAAGCCGAGAAGTAGACGATAGCGGTCAGCACCACCATGGCAAACGAACCAGCGCTGAACAGCCAGGAGAAGTTTTTCAGGATCAGGTTATTGAGCTGTTTGCTGACCGCAAGGAATGCATTGAGGTCGACGTAACTGGCGATCACCGCCGCCAACAGAATCAGAAAGGTTGGCCAGAACACCAACGGACGCAATGGATATTTCATGTAGAGCCGTTCCCCTTGCAGACTATTTTTATCGCCTCGTAAGGCCATTGTTAGAAAGGGGGCAACGCAGCGTCCTGCTGCCGATTGCCCGCCTGGAAGTCTTCGCGTGGCTATAGATAACCGTTTAAGCGGCAAGGGGCGCAATCGACCAATGGGCATGGGGGTATTCCGCCACGGCATGACGCACCAGCACAGCTCAGGGCGAACATACGGTGCACAAGGGCAAGGCGTTGAGAGGTCAAATCGCAGGCAAAAAAAAGCCCGCTCAATGAGCGGGCTTCCTTTGATGACCTGGCGTTCAGCATTCCAGGTTACCGAATATGGCGCAGCGGACGGGACTCGAACCCGCGACCCCCGGCGTGACAGGCCGGTATTCTAACCGACTGAACTACCGCTGCGCGTAACACTTGAAGCGAATGGTGGGTGATGACGGGATCGAACCGCCGACCCTCTGCTTGTAAGGCAGATGCTCTCCCAGCTGAGCTAATCACCCTTCGTTTCGGTGTGGGCGGCATCATACACCAAAAATCCGCAATGTCTTGATTTAAATGCAATTTATTTAAAATAATTTCTCGAAGAGCGTGTACGCCCCGTAAATACGGGCTTTGGCCTGCGTAAACGCGAGTCTATTGCGTTTATCCAACGCTTGGCCCCACAATTAAAAACTATTCTCAATAACGCCTGAGCCACGCCAATGTCTGTGGGTGAACCTCCTTTCCAGCGCGAAATTGCCCTGCTCTATAGCGAGCATCACAGTTGGCTGCTGACTTGGCTGCGGCGCAAGCTGGGCTGTCGGCAGAACGCTGCGGACCTGGCGCAGGACACCTTCGCGCGTATCCTCAATGCCCGCGAATCGGTCGCGACCATCCGCGAACCCCGGGCGTACTTGAGCACCACGGCCCGACGCCTGCTGATCGACCAGGCCCGGCGCAAACACATCGAACAGGCCTATCTGCAAGAATTGGCGCTGACGGTGGATGCACTTGAAGGCTTCCAGTCCCCGGAGCAGATCCACACCACCCTCGAAGCCCTTGAGCAGATCGCCTTTATCCTCGAAGGCATGCATGAGTATGCGCGCCAGGCGTTCGTGCTGTACTACCTCGAAGACATGACTCAATTGCAAATCGCCAGGCAACTCAAACTGTCGGAACGCACCGTGCGCAAGTACTTGATCCAGGCGCTCATGCACTGCGGCCACAGTGTGGATACCTGACTCTCCGTGTCCGACATCGAAGAACAAGCCGCCGAATGGATGCTACGCCTGCACGAAGGAGAGCTAAGCGAAGCCCAACGCCTGGCATTCGAGTGCTGGAAGCAGCAAGGCCCGCACTACGCCGCCGCTGCCGCACGCATGGAAGACGTGATTTCGCGGATGCAGGCCCTGCGCGGCAAAAAATCGCCGGCGCGGGCCGCCTTGAACGCCGCGTTTGCCCATCAGAAATCCCACCGCCGCAAAAACGCAGTGCGCGCCCTGGTACTGGCTTGCAGCCTGGCGATTCCGGCGGCGGCGTTGCTGGTAAGCCCGTATCCGCAACAATGGATGGCGGATGTGCGCAACGGCCCTGGCCAATGGCAAACCCTGCGCCTGGCGGACGGCTCGACGCTGACCCTCAACGGTATCAGCGCAGCGAACCTGCATTTCGATGGCCAACAACGCCGCATCGAACTGCTGCAAGGGGAGATTCTGGTGGAGGTGGCCCACGATAGCGCGCGGCCATTTATCGTGCAGACGCCTCAAGGCACCTTGCGCGCATTGGGCACGCGGTTTGTGGTCAAGCGTGAGGGCGATGTCACCGTGCTGACCATGCTTGAATCCCGCGTGGCGGCGCAAAGCGTAAACGCCGGGCAGGCGCTGGAAGTGGCTGCGGGCTCCCGCGCCGTACTCAGCGAGCACGACGTGCACTTGGCCGGCAGTATCGACCCGGCCAGCATCGACGAAGCTTGGCGCCGTCACCAACTGGTGGTGGATAACCGGCCGCTGTCCGAGGTGCTGGATGAACTCTCACGGCACCGCACCGGCATGCTGCATTTCGACCGGGCTGCGCTGCAAAAGCTTCGGGTGTCGGCGGTGATCCCGCTGGATGACAGCGATCATGCCCTGCAATTACTGGCGCGAACACTGCCTATCAAAGTGCGCACGTTTACGCCTTGGCTGATCGTTGTAGACCCCGCCTCGGCACCCAATGAATAATTATTCGCATTTGCTTCCGGTTTTTTCGGAGCTGCCCGTCAAGGAAGATAATTCGACACATAAAGGACCGCCTTCACCATGCACTCCCCTTCCTTGCCACGCGGGCGCTTTCGCCTGCTGAAAAGCGCGCCGCTGTCCCTGGCCATCCTGACCGCCACCACGCTTGCAGCCCAACTGGCCCAGGCAGATACCGCCAGTGTCGCGGCCCACACGTACGACATTCCCGCCGGGCCGCTGGGCAGTTCGCTCAATCGGTTTGCCCAGCAAGCAGGCGTGGCAATCGTGTTTGAATCCCGCGAGCTCGAAGGCCTCAAGGGCCCAGGCCTGAAAGGCAACTATGCCATCCAGGACGGCTTCGACAGACTGCTGCAAGGCAGCGGCTACCGCGCGGTCAAAGGCGACCAAGTGTATGCGTTGCAACCGGCCCCCGCCGCCACCGGCGACACCCTGGAACTGAGCCCGACCCAAGTCAGCGCCAACCAATTGGGTAATGTCACCGAAGGCACCGGTTCCTATACGCCCGGCACCCTCGCGACTTCCACGCGCTTGGTGCTGACGCCCAAGGAAACGCCGCAATCCGTGTCGGTAGTGACTCGCCAGCACATGGACGATTTCGGCCTGAACAACGTCGACGACGTGATGCGCCATACGCCCGGCATCACCGTTTCGGCCTTCGACACCGAGCGCAGCAACTATTACGCCCGGGGTTTCTCGATCAACAACTTCCAGTACGACGGTATCCCGTCCACGGCGCGCAACGTCGCCTACTCGGCCGGCAACACCCTGAGCGACATGGCGATCTATGACCGCGTCGAAGTGCTCAAGGGTGCTACCGGCCTGCTCACCGGCGCCGGCTCACTGGGTGCGACCATCAACCTGGTGCGCAAGAAACCCACGGCGGACTTCCAGGGCCACGCCTCCCTCGGCGCCGGCTCCTGGGACAACTACCGCAGCGAACTGGACGTCAGCGGGCCAATGACCGACAGCGGCAACGTGCGCGGCCGGGCGGTCGCGGCGTACCAGGACAAGCACTCGTTCATGGACCACTACTCGCGCCAGAGCCCGGTGTATTACGGCATCATGGAATTCGACCTGTCGCCCGATACGCTGCTCACCGTCGGTGGCGATTACCAGGACACCCTGCCTAAAGGCTCGTCCTGGTCGGGCAGCTTCCCGCTGATCAACTCCCAGGGCAATCGCAACAGCGTAAAACGCTCGTTCAACGACGCTGCCGAATGGAGCAGCTGGGAGCAATACACCCGCACCGTCTTCGCCATGCTCGAACATGACCTGGGCAATGGCTGGGTAGGCAAGCTGCAATTGGACCACAAGATCAATGGCTATCACGCCGTGATGGGCTCGATCCAGGGCGACCAGCCGCAGCCGGATGGCACCGCGCAACTGACCTCAGGCAAGTACACCGGGGAAACCGTCAGCGATTCGGCCGACCTGTATGTCAGCGGCCCCTACACCCTCGGTGGTCGCGAACATGAGTTGGTGCTGGGCGGCTCGATCAGCGCGTCGCAATGGAACGGCAAAGGCTACTGGAATCTGGACCCCAACCTCGTCGACTTCAATAACTGGCACGGTCACGCCTCGATGCCGGATTGGGGCAAGGCGCAATCGCTGATCGACGACACCGTACGCCAGACCGGCGCCTACCTGACCACCCGACTGAACCTTGCCGACGACCTGAAAGTGTTACTGGGCGGGCGCGTGGTCAACTACCAGGTCACCGGCTACAACCCCAACTATCGGGAGTCCGGGCGCTTTGTGCCCTACGTCGGTGCGGTCTATGACCTGAACGACACCTACGCGGTCTACGCCAGCTACACCGACATATTTATGCCCCAGGAAAACTACAACCGCGACCGCGACAACAAACTGCTTGAACCGGACGAAGGCCAGAACTGGGAAGTGGGGCTCAAGGCTGACTTCCTCGACGGCCGGGTGAACGCCAGTGCGGCGTACTTTGAGATTCATGAGTCCAATCGCGCACTGTCCGACGACGAGTACAACAACCTCAAACCCACACCGAACAACTACGCCTATAAAAGTAGCAAGGCAGTGACCAAGGGTTATGAGCTGGAGATGTCCGGCGAGATCGCCCCGGGCTGGCAGCTGCAAGCCGGCTACACCCACAAAATTGTGCGCGACGACCAGGGCGTGAAGATCTCCACGTTTGAACCCGAAGACCAGGTCAAGCTCTACACCACTTACAAACTCAAGGGCGACCTGGACAAGTTGACCGTCGGCGGCGGCGTGCGCTGGCAGAGCGTGGGCTGGCAGGACATCTACAACTCTCCGCGCGGCGGCTATGAGGAGTTTTCCCAGGAGGCCTATTGGCTGGTGGACCTGATGAGCAAATACCAGATCAGCAAAAACCTGTCGGCAACGTTGAACGTCAATAACCTCTTCGATAAGTCCTACTACACCAACATCGGCTTCTATAATTCCGCGGCCTACGGTGAGCCACGCAACTTTATGGTCACTACACGCTGGGATTTCTAAACATACAGAACTTGTGGCGAGGGAGCTTGCTCCCGCTGGAGTGCGCAGCGCTCCCCAGATTTTGGGGCCGCTACGAAACCCAGCGGGAGCAAGCTCCCTCGCCACAACAAGCGTGTTCCTGCAAAAATTGCAGACGAAAAAAAGCCCGCTCAATGAGCGGGCTTCCTGTGGTGACCTGGCGTTCAGCATTCCAGGTTACCGAATATGGCGCAGCGGACGGGACTCGAACCCGCGACCCCCGGCGTGACAGGCCGGTATTCTAACCGACTGAACTACCGCTGCGCGTAACACATGAGGCGAATGGTGGGTGATGACGGGATCGAACCGCCGACCCTCTGCTTGTAAGGCAGATGCTCTCCCAGCTGAGCTAATCACCCTTCGTCTCGGTGTGGCGCGCATTCTACGGAGCGACCCAAGGTCTGGCAAGCACTTTCTTAAATCTTTTTTTTGAGGCCTTCCAATGGCTTAGGCAGGGTTGGCCTCGGACGCTATCAAGACAATAATGCCCCCCTTTGTATAAAGGAGAGACTCACCCCATGTGGTTCAAGAACCTGCTTATCTATCGCCTGACCCAAGATCTGCCTGTTGATGCCGAGGCGTTGGAAGCGGCCATGGCCACCAAACTGGCGCGCCCTTGTGCAAGCCAGGAGTTGACCACTTACGGTTTCGTCGCACCTTTTGGTAAAGGTGAGGACGCTCCCCTGGTTCACGTCAGCGGTGACTTCCTGCTGATCGCCGCGCGCAAGGAAGAACGCATCCTGCCGGGCAGCGTGGTGCGCGATGCGCTTAAAGAGAAAGTCGAGGAAATCGAGGCCGAGCAAATGCGCAAGGTCTATAAGAAGGAACGCGACCAGATCAAGGATGAAATCATCCAGGCCTTCCTGCCCCGCGCCTTTATCCGTCGCTCGTCGACCTTTGCCGCCATCGCGCCGAAACAAGGTCTGATCCTGGTGAACTCGGCCAGCCCGAAACGCGCCGAAGACCTGCTGTCCACCCTGCGTGAAGTGATCGGCACCCTGCCGGTTCGCCCACTCACAGTAAAAACCGCACCGACTGCAATCATGACCGATTGGGTTACTACCCAGAAGCCGGCCGATGACTTCTTCGTGCTCGATGAATGCGAACTGCGCGACACCCACGAAGACGGCGGCATCGTGCGTTGCAAGCGCCAGGACCTGACCGGCGAAGAGATCCAACTGCACCTGACCACCGGGAAAGTCGTGACCCAATTGTCCCTGGCCTGGCAGGACAAGCTGTCCTTCATGCTCGACGACAAGATGACCGTCAAGCGCCTGAAGTTCGAAGACCTGCTGCAAGACCAGGCTGAACAGGACGGCGGCGACGAAGCCCTGGGCCAGTTGGATGCGAGCTTTACCCTGATGATGTTGACCTTCGGCGATTTCATCCCGGCGTTAGTTGAAGCGTTGGGCGGTGAAGAGACCCCACAAGGTATTTAAGCCATGTGAGGATCAAAATGTGGGAGCGGGCTTGCTCGCGAATGCGGTATATCAGCCAGTGCATCTGGCGACTGACACACCATATTCGCGAGCAAGCCCGCTCCCACATTTGGTTGCATTCCACTTCTAGAAATTAATAACAAGGACATCCCATGCGCGCACTCGCCGCACTCAGCCGCTTCGTCGGCAACACCTTCGCCTACTGGGTGCTGATTTTCGCGGTGCTCGCGTTCCTCGAACCCAGCTGGTTCATCGGCCTGAAAACCGCCATCGTGCCGTTGCTGGGCCTGGTGATGTTCGGCATGGGACTGACCCTCAAGATTGATGATTTCGCCGAGGTCGCCCGCCACCCATGGCGCGTGGCCCTGGGCGTGGTTGCGCACTTTGTGATTATGCCGGGCGTGGCCTGGTTGCTGTGCCAGGCCTTCCACCTGCCGCCGGAAATTGCCGTCGGCGTGATCCTGGTCGGTTGCTGCCCAAGCGGCACCTCGTCCAACGTCATGACCTGGCTGGCCCGTGGCGACCTGGCGCTGTCGGTGGCCATCGCCGCCGTCACCACCCTCCTCGCCCCGCTGCTCACACCAGCGCTGATCTGGCTGCTAGCTTCGGCGTGGCTGCCGGTATCGTTCATGGAGTTGTTCTGGTCGATCCTGCAAGTGGTGCTGTTGCCGATCATCCTTGGCGTGGTCGCGCAGCGTGTACTCGGTGAGCGGGTGCGCCATGCGGTAGACGTGTTGCCACTGGTGTCGGTGGTGAGCATCGTGATCATCGTTGCCGCGGTAGTTGCAGCGAGCCAGGCGAAGATCGCCGAGTCGGGCCTGTTGATCATGGCCGTGGTGATGCTGCACAACAGCTTTGGCTACTTGCTGGGCTACTTCACTGGCCGCGTGTTCAAGCTGCCACTGGCGCAACGCAAGTCGCTGGCGCTGGAAGTGGGCATGCAGAATTCCGGGCTGGGGGCCGCATTGGCCAGTGCGCACTTCTCACCACTGGCGGCGGTGCCGAGTGCGTTGTTCAGCGTTTGGCACAATATTTCCGGGGCATTGCTGTCGACTTACTTCCGCCGCATGAGCGAAAAGGAAGACCGCCGCATCCTGGAAAACACCCCGCAAACTTGATCGCCCGATCACTATTCGGCACTCTACCGAGCTTCGCGGGGACGACCTCGCGACGCTCTCAAGCGCCTAATCCGGGGACGACCCCACGTCTGTCGAGAGGGTCATCATGTCCTGGATCATTCTGTTTTTTGCCGGGCTGTTTGAAGTTGGCTGGGCCGTCGGCCTGAAGTACACCGACGGTTTCAGCAAGCCGCTGCCCACCGCCCTGACGATTGCTGCCATGGCTGTCAGCCTTGGCCTGCTGGGGCTGGCGATGAAGGAGTTGCCGCTCGGCACCGCCTACGCCATCTGGACCGGAGTGGGTGCCGTGGGCACCGTGATTGCCGGGATTATCCTGTTTGGGGAGTCCATGGCGTTGTTTCGGTTGGCGAGTGTGGCGTTGATTATCTGTGGGCTGATTGGGCTCAAGATCAGCGCTTAGGCCACTACCGCTTTCGCGAGCAAGCCCGCTCCCACATTTGAAATGCATTCCAAATGTGGGAGCGGGCTTGCTCGCGAAGAGGCCAGCACATCCAACACAAACCTACCTGACACTCCCCCGCAACCCACCCACAACCTCCTGCAATCTTGCAGGCGTCGGCTCTGACACCGGCTCCCCCGCCACCAACACCACCCGCGACCAGATCCGGTGAAACAACCCCTTGTTCGGATCGCGACTGAAAAAGCTCCCCCACAACCCCTGCAACGCCAGCGGAATCACCGGCACCGGCGTCTCCTCCAGAATCCGCGTCACGCCACCGCGAAACTCATTCATCTCGCCATCAGCGGTCAGCTTGCCCTCCGGGAAGATGCACACCAACTCCCCTTCGTTCAGATACTGGGCGATCCGGGTGAAGGCCTTTTCGTAGATCTGGATATCTTCGTTACGCCCCGCAATCGGAATCGCCCCGGCGGTACGGAAGATAAAATTCAGCACCGGCAAACGGTAGATCTTGTAGTACATGACAAAGCGAATCGGCCGACGCACCGCGCCGCCAATCAACAGCGCATCGACAAACGACACATGGTTGCACACCAGCAACGCCGGGCCTTCGTCCGGGATAGCTTCCAGGTTGCGATGCTCCACGCGGTACATGGAATGGCTGAGCAGCCAGATCATGAAACGCATGGTGAACTCGGGCACGATCTTGAAGATGTAGGTGTTCACCGCGATGTTGAGCAGCGACACCACCAGGAACAGCTCGGGGATCGACAGCTTGGCCACGCTGAGCAGCAGGATCGACACAACGGCCGACACCACCATGAACAAGGCGTTGAGAATATTGTTGGCCGCGATCACCCGCGCCCGCTCGTTTTCGGCGGTGCGCGACTGGATCAGCGCGTACAGCGGCACGATATAGAAGCCGCCAAACACGCCCAGGCCGAGGATATCCAGCAACACCCACCAGGCCTGGCCATAGCTGAGCACCGCCAGCCAGTCATTGGCCTGCACGTTTTGCGGGAAGCCGCCGGAGTGCCACCACAGCAGCAGGCCAAACACCGTCAGGCCAAACGAGCCAAACGGTACCAGACCGATTTCTACCTTACGCCCGGAGAGCTTTTCACAGAGCATCGAACCCAATGCGATACCCACCGAGAACACCGTGAGGATCAGCGTTACCACGGTTTCGTCGCCGTACAACCATTCCTTGGCATAGGCCGGGATCTGCGTGAGGTAAATCGCGCCGACAAACCAGAACCACGAGTTACCGACAATGGAGCGCGACACTGCTGGCGTCTGCCCCAGGCCCAGGCGCAAGGTGGCCCAGGATTCGCTGAAAATATTCCAGTTCAGGCGCAGCCCCGGGGTAGACGCCGCCGCCCGTGGAATGCTGCGGCTGGCCAAGTAACCCAGCACCGCCACGCCCACAATCGCCACCGACACCACCGGTGCGTAATGGGTGGACGACATCATGATGCCGGCGCCAATGGTGCCCGCCAGGATCGCCAGGAACGTGCCCATTTCCACCAGGCCGTTGCCGCCCACCAGCTCATCTTCGTGCAAGGCCTGGGGCATGATCGAGTACTTCACTGGGCCGAACAGTGCCGAGTGGGTGCCCATGGCGAACAGCGCCAGCAGCATCAACTCCAGGTGGTTGGTCAGGAAGCCGGTGGCGCCCACGGCCATGATCACGATTTCGCCGATCTTGATCGCACGGATCAGCGCGTCCTTGTTGAATTTCTCGCCAAACTGCCCGGCCAACGCCGAGAACAGGAAGAACGGCAGGATAAACAGCAATGCGCACAGGTTGACCCAGATCGAGCGATCGCCGTCGATGGTCAGCTTGTAGAGAATGGCGAGGATCAGCGATTGCTTGAAGATGTTGTCGTTGAAGGCACCCAGCAACTGGGTGATGAAAAACGGCAGGAAGCGCCGTGTGCGCAGCAAGGTGAATTGCGAGGGGTGGCTCATCGTCCGTGTTCCTGCGTGGCCTGTTTTTTTGTAAAAGCATTCAGGCCACGACTTTACCTAATCCGGCTTACTTATTCGCTAGTCCCGCAATACAGGGTGAAACAAAAAGCTCACCTTTATAGGCCCCCTGCACGGTGCGCTTGGCGACGATCAGCCACATCAGCGCCAATGCCACCACCAACGCGCTGCCGAAGACATGGAAGAACCCCAGGTGCAGCAGGTTGGCCAGTTTCAACGTAGCCAGGGCGTACACCCCCAACGGGAAGGTAAACCCCCACCAACCGAGGTTGAACGGAATGCCGGCGCGCAGGTAACGCAGGGTGATCAGCACGGCGATCAACATCCACCACAACCCGAAGCCCCACAGGGTAATGCCGGCCACCAGGCCGAGCCCGTTGGCTATTTCACCGACCCCCGGCAAACCATTGGCCGCGAAGATCGCTGGCGCATCGCCGCCGAGTAACAACATGCCCAGGGCACCGGTACCGATGGGGCCAAGGGCCAGCCAACTCGACGCCGCCATATTGGCGTGGGGCAGTTTATGCAGGGCCATGCGCAGCATCAGGATGGTCAGGATGCTGAACGCCACCGGCAGGGAAAACGCCCACAGCACGTAGCTGGTCACCAGCATCACCAACTGCGCATGGGCATCGACCAGGTGCGGAGCCAGCAGGCCACCGCTGGCGGCGGCGACCTCGGCAGCCACCACCGGCAACAGCCACACGGCGGTCATCTGGTCGATGCTGTGCTCCTGGCGGGTGAACATCATGAACGGGATCAACACCCCACACGCCAGGGCCATGGCCACGTCCAGCCACCACAGGGCTTCGGCCAGCGGTATCACATCGCTGCCCCAGCGTGGCAGGCCGAACAGCAGCAGGCCATTGAGAATGGTGGCCAGCCCCATGGGAATGGTGCCAAAAAACATCGAAACGGTGGAATGCCCGAAGATCCGCCGCGCCTCATGGAAAAACATCACCCAACGGGCGGCGTACAAAAGGCTGAACACCACAAACAGGCCAATGGTAAACAACCACAGCCCTTCGGCGATGGCATGTACACCGGGCAGGCTGACCGGCAGTTGGGCCAGGGCCAGCGCCAGTACGCCGGTGCCCATGGTGGCGGCGAACCAGTTGGGGGTGAACTGGCGAATCACTTCCCGTGGACGGGTTAGGTGACTGAACGGTTTGTAGCTGATGCTATTCGAGCAGGTCATGTGGGTATTCCTCTTCCTCGCATGAGGTTGAGATCATGGTAGAACCTTATCGAATATCTATATAACGGGTAATTTCTCTAACTGTTATCTATTTTACCTATATGCACAGCGCGCCGAACCCTGCATCAGCAAACCGGCCAAGGCGCCGAGGGCCAGCAGAATCAGCACAACACCATAACCGTCGGTGGTAGGGATCAGGCCGAAACTGCGGATCAGATTGCCCGCCAGCAACGCGGGCAGGCAGAACGCCAGGTAACTGAGCACATAAAACGCCGACATCAACCCTGCCCGCTCGTGGGGCAAGGCCAGTGGCACAACACTGCGCAAGGCGCCAAGGAACCCAGCGCCAAAACCACTGCCGGCGATCAACGTGGCGATGAAAAACAGCGGCAAGCTGGCGCTGTGCACCGCCGCAAGGATCAACGCAACGCCCACCGCCAGCAGGCTTGCGCCCAAGCGCAGGACTTTGTCGGCAGGATAATTACGCAGGCTGAAGATCATCAGCGCACCGCTCAACGTCAGCACCGCCACCAGCCCGCCTCCGATCAGGTTTGACGTGGACCCCGTCGCCGCCCGCACCAGCGAAGGCGCCAGCGATAGATAAAACCCACCCATCGCCCACACCGCGATATCCACCGGCAACGACAACCACAACGCCCGGCGAGCCTGGTGCGGCACGTGCAAGGTAGGGCGCAGTGAGGCCAGCGCACCGGGAATGCGGCTAACGGTTTCCGGCAGGCGCCATACGTATAGCGCCTGCAACAGCATCAGCCCGAACAGCGCCCAATAGATCAACTGGGTTGGCAGCGGCGCGAACTCCACCAGCAGACTGCTGCCCATCGCGCCGCACGCCATGCCCAACAACGGCGCCACGCTGTTGACCAGTGGGCCCTGCTGGCGGTCGGTGTCGAGCAAGGCCGCACCGAGCACCGCCGTGGCCATGCCAGTGGCGAAGCCTTGCAGGGTGCGCGCAGCAATCAGCCAAGCCACACTGCTTTCATTGATAAACAGCAGCATCGCCGCCATATCCAGGACCAACGCGGCAAAAATCACCGACTTGCGCCCCAAGTGATCCGACAACGACCCCACCGTCAGCAATGCCGCCAACAGGCTGATGGCGTAGACACCAAAGATCAACGTGAGCATGCCTGCCGAAAAGTGCAGACCCTCTTGATACAGGTGATACAACGGCGTCGGCGCGCTGGACGCGGCCAAGAAGGTCAGCAAAGTGATCGCCAGGAACACCAGGCTGGAACGATTAGAACTGATGCTGGACATGGGCACGCTCCGCTAAAGCTAATATTTTGCTTTTGCGGAGTGTGCTACTGGTCGGCGCTTAAAGCAAATTCTTTGTGTTAAGGTCGCAAACATGGCGATAAAAGAAGGGCTCCGCCCGGGGGGCCGTAGTGCCCGGGTCCAAGAATCCGTCCATCGTGCGGTGCGCGAACTGCTGGAAGCCCATGAGCGTTCCAGCGTCACCGTGCCGATGATTGCAGCGCGCGCAGGCGTCACGCCCTCCACTATTTACCGACGCTGGGGTGACCTCTCGGTGCTGCTCGCCGATGTGGCCCTGGAGCGCATGCGCCCGGACAGCGAGCCCGCCAACACCGGCAGCCTGCGTGGCGACCTGCAAGCCTGGGCCGAGCAGTATCTGGATGAGATGAGTTCAGAGCCTGGGCGCAACATGATGCGCGATGTGCAATGCAGCCAGACGCCGGGGTATTGCGTGGCGTTGATAGGCGGGCAGTTGCAGGTGATTGTGGATCGCTATCCAGAAAGCACCGCGCCCAGCGTGGATCGGTTGATCAACCTACTCGCGGCGCCGACGGTGTTCAGGATTTTGTTTGGGAGTGAGCCGTTGCAGGTTGAAGAGCTGCACGAACTGATCGAATTGGCGCTGAAAACTTAAAGCCTATACACAGAACAAATGTGGGAGCGGGCTTGCTCGCGAATACGGAGTGTCAGTCAACAGATAAGGTGACTGATCCACCGCATTCGCGAGCAAGCCCGCTCCCACATTTTTTACTGCATGCATTCAGTAAGTTAGGTACGCATCCCGCGCCCACTCACCAGCAGCTTCGCACAGCCGATATATAGCACCACTGTCGCCACCAACATGAACGTGATCGCCACGCTGATCTTGATATCCGACACCCCCAGGATGCCGTAGCGGAAGGCGTTGACCATATGCAGCACCGGGTTGGCCAGCGACACGGTCTGCCAGAACGGCGGCAGCAACGAGATGGAGTAGAACACCCCGCCCAGGTAGGTCAACGGCGTCAGCACAAACGTCGGGATGATCGAAATATCATCGAAGTTGCGTGCAAATACCGCGTTGATAAACCCCAGCAGCGAAAAGATCGTCGCCGTCAGTACCACCACCAAAATGGTGACCCCAAGGTGATGCACCTGCAGGTGGGTGAAGAACAGCGACAACAAGGTCACGATCACCCCCACCATCAACCCGCGCAGCACGCCACCTAAGGTGTAGCCGATCAGAATGGTGTGGGGCGACACCGGCGACACCATCAACTCTTCGATGGAACGCTGGAACTTGCTGCCGAAGAAACTCGACACCACGTTGCCGTAGGAGTTGGTGATCACCGACATCATGATCAGCCCCGGCACGATGTACTCCATATAGGTAAAGCCACCCATGTCGCCGATCTGGCGGCCAATGAGGTTACCGAAGATTACGAAGTACAGGACCATGGTGATCGCCGGCGGCAGCAGGGTCTGCGGCCAGATCCGGGTAAAGCGCTTCACTTCGCGATAGACGATGGTTTGCAGCGCGACGAGGTTGGGTTGCAGTTCGGAACTCATAACGCCACCTTCGCCAAGTTTTTCTCCACCAGGGACACGAACAACTCCTCAAGGCGATTGGTTTTATTACGCAGGCTCAGCACCTCGATGTTCTGGGTCGCCAACTGCGTGAACAGCGCGGTGATGCCCATGGCCTTGTCCACCTGGACTTCCAGGGTATGGCTGTCCACCAGGCGGCTCGGGTAACCGAGCAATTGCGGCGGCACTGACAGGTTGTTCTTCAAGTCCAGCAGGAACGTTTCCACATGCAACTGGCCCAGCAGGTTACGCATGCTGGTGTTCTCGACGATGGTGCCGTGGTCGATGATGCCGATGTTGCGGCACAGCTGCTCAGCCTCTTCCAGGTAGTGGGTGGTGAGGATGATGGTGATGCCCTTCTCGTTCAGCTCAGTGAGAAAGGTCCACATCGAGCGACGCAGCTCGATGTCCACGCCAGCAGTGGGCTCATCGAGGATCAGCAGGCGCGGCTCATGCACCAGTGCGCGGGCGATCATCAGGCGACGCTTCATGCCGCCAGACAACGAGCGCGAAGGCACGTCGCGCTTGTCCCACAGGCCCAGCTGGGTCAGGTACTGCTCGGCGCGTTCCTTGGCGATTTTCGCCGGGATGCCGTAGTAACCGGCCTGGGTCACGACGATGTCGAAGGTTTTTTCGAACTGGTTGAAGTTGAATTCCTGGGGCACCACGCCGATGGAACGCTTGAGCGCCGCCGGGGATTTGTCCAGGTCATGGCCGAAGATATTCACCGTACCGCTGGTCTTGTTGACCAGGGTGGAAAGGATACCGATGGTGGTGGATTTGCCGGCACCGTTGGGGCCGAGCAAGGCGAAGAAGTCACCTTCGGCAACGTCCAGATCGATACCACTCAGGGCCTGGAAACCGTTGCCGTAGGTTTTGGTTAGCTGCCGGATGGACAGAGCGGAACTCATATCGGAATACGCACCAAAGAAGGGAACAGAAAGAATAGATGAGGGCGCAGCCCAGGTAGTTCAACGGCGGCGCATGACAGGCATGGTGCTTGCCTGCGCCGCACAAGTACAGTCACCCGTGTTAATAGTCTTTATCAGGTCAACGCGGTCATGACCGCTTTGCGGTAGGCCGGGCGTTGTTGCAGGCGCTGGTACCACGCCTCCAGATGGGGCATTGCAGGGCGTTCGATGGGCATTTCAAACCAGGCGTAGGCAAAGCAGCCCAGGGGAATATCGCCTATACCGAACTCGTCGCCCGACAGATACGGCTGTTCGGCGAGGGCCTTGTCCACGGTGGCGAGCGCATCGATGCAGGCTTGGCGGCCCGCGTTGATGCTGTCCCAGTTCTGTTTTTCGGCGGGGGTGCGCACGACGCCCCAGAACACCGCCTTGAACGGGTCGGCCAGGGTGGAGGTGGTCCAGTCCATCCATTTTTCCGCGCTGGCCCGGGCTTTCAGGTCGGTTGGGTACCAGCTGGAGCCTTGCTTGGCGCACAGGTAGCGCACGATGGTGTTGGATTCCCACAACACAAAGTCGCCGTCCTCGATCATCGGCACCCGGCCATTCGGATTCAGCGCTCGGTATTGCGGCGTGTCGACCACACCAAAAGCCCCGCCCGCATCAATTGCTTCATAGTCCAGGCCGAGTTCCTCGGCGCACCACAGTGCTTTCCTGACGTTTGACGAATTTTTACGACCCCAGATTTTCAGCATGACCGTGCCTTATTGTTTGGTGAGCGCAGCAGCATACGCCGGTTCACGCGCGGCTTAAATCGGTGTGCATGTCCCCCAGCAGGTTCGGCATGTCTTCGGCAAACAGGTGCGGGTAACACTGGCGGATATGCTCGAAGAAAAATACCTCCGGCACGTCAGGAAATTGCCCGTGGTCCACCACGTACTCCATCGAGCGCTGACCCTGGCGGTTGAAGGCGTGGAAGACGCTGTCATTGATGCCATCGAATTCCAGCGGCGGTACATCGAACAGCTCACACAGTTGCTGGTTGAACGCCGGCGTGGCCTTGACCCAACGCCCGTCCAGATACAGCTCGGTATAGCCGTGCATGGCAAACACGTCGCTCTTGAGCAACGCGATCAGGCGCGGCGTCGACAGATGATTGCGTACATCCGCCAGGCCGATGCGCGCCGCAATACCGCAATGCCGGGCGCAGGCTGCGAGCAGCGTGGCCTTGGGCACGCAGTAACTTTCGCCGGCGGCCAAGGCAAAGCTGGCGTTCAAGGTGCCGGGGTCGCGGCTGAAGGTGTAGGGGTTGTAGCGAATCGCCTCACGCACGGCGTAATAGAGACTGACTGCCTGGTCACGCAAATCCCTACTGGAACCGCGATGTTTTTCGGCGAACTCCACCACCGCAGGGTGGTCACTATCGATGAAGCGGCTGGGACTCAGGTACGTATCCATGAGCGTTATCTCCGAAAGAAGCCTGGAGTCTAACCACAGGCCAGCCTTGGAGATAACGACGAATCGGCCAAATCTCGTTACACCCTGATCACCCGCTTGCTCGGATGCCGACTAAGCTGCTTGGTGGTTTCGCCCCTGGTTTCACGGAGGATTGAATATGCTGTTGTTGTGGATACTGGTTCTGGTGGTCGGCATTGCCTACCTGGCACACCGCCGTACCGCGCCCCTACCCGCCCTGGGTGTGGTCGCCGTGTACTTGCTGGCGATGGGGGCATGGAGTCATGCGCCGGGTTGGCTGCTGCTGATCTTCTGGGTGCTGCTGGCCGCCATCGCCGCGCCCTTGCTGCTGCCGGACCTGCGCCGCCAGTACTTCACCAAGCCGCTGTTCAGTTGGTTCCAGAAAGTCCTGCCGCCGATGTCCGAGACCGAGCGCGATGCCATCGATGCCGGCACCGTATGGTGGGACGGCGAGTTGTTCAGCGGCCGCCCGGATTGGGACAAGTTGCTGGCCTACCCCAAGGCCCAACTGACCGAGGAAGAACAGGCCTTCATCGACGGCCCTACCGAAGAACTCTGCGCCATGGTCAGCGACTGGGAAATCGGCCAGGCCATGGACCTGCCGCCCGCCGCCTGGGAGCACATCAAGACCCACGGCTTCTTCGCCCTGATCATTCCCAAGGAATATGGCGGCAAGGGCTTCTCCGCCTACGCCCACTCCCAGGTCGCGATGAAACTTGCCACCCGTAGCGGCGACCTGGCTTCCACCGTAATGGTGCCCAACTCCCTTGGCCCAGCCGAACTGCTGCTGCATTACGGCACTGATGAGCAACGCAACCACTACCTGCCACGCCTGGCCCGCGGCGATGACATCCCGTGCTTCGCCCTCACCGGCCCGCTGGCGGGCTCCGATGCAGGCGCGATGCCCGACACCGGGGTGATCTGCAAAGGTGAATGGGAAGGCAAGGAAACACTCGGCCTGCGCCTGAACTGGGAAAAACGCTACATCACCCTCGGCCCGGTCGCGACCCTGCTGGGCCTGGCCTTCAAGGCCCATGACCCGGACCACCTGCTGGGCGATGTGGAAGACCTGGGCATCAGCCTGGCGTTGATTCCTACCGATACCCCCGGCGTTGAGATCGGCCGTCGCCATTTGCCCCTGGGCGCCGCCTTCATGAACGGCCCCAACTCCGGCAAGGACGTTTTCATCCCGCTGGAATTTCTCATCGGCGGCCAGGAAATGCTCGGCAAAGGCTGGATGATGCTGATGAACTGCCTGTCGGTAGGGCGTTCGATCTCCCTGCCAGCGGTGGGCACCGGCGCGGCCAAGTTCACCAGCCTCGTGACTGGCCAGTACGCCCAGGTGCGTGAACAATTCAACGTACCGCTGTCGGCTTTCGAAGGTATCCAGGAAGCCCTGGCGCGCATCGGCGGCAACGCCTGGCTGATGGACAGTGCGCGCATGCTCACCGCCAACGCGGTGGACCTGGGGGAGAAGCCCTCGGTGCTGTCGGCGATCCTCAAGTATCACCTTACCGAGCGCGGTCGCGAGTGCATCAGCCACGCCATGGACGTGCACGGCGGCAAGGGCATCATCATGGGCCCGAACAATTACCTGGGCCGCAGTTGGCAAGGGGCGCCAATCTTCATCACCGTGGAAGGCGCGAATATCCTGTCGCGCAACCTGATGATCTTTGGCCAGGGCGCGATCCGCTGCCATCCGTTCGTGCTCAAGGAAATGGCCCTGGCCGGTCGAGAAGACCATGACCAGGCGCTGAAGGAGTTCGACGGCCTGCTGATGCAACACATCGGTTTTGCCGTGAGCAACGCCGCCAGCACTCTGGTATTGAACCTGGGCGTCGGTCACTTCGAGAAAGCCCCCGGCAACCGCTTGAGCCAGGGGTATTTCCGTGCGCTGAATCGCCAGGCTGCGGCGTTCGCCCTGCTCGCCGACCTGAGCATGATGCTGCTAGGCGGCGAACTTAAACGCCGCGAACGCCTATCGGCACGCCTGGGCGATGTGCTGAGCCACATGTACCTGGCCTCGGCCGCACTCAAGCGATACCACGACCTGGATTCGCCCGACCACCTTGAGCCGCTGTTCGCCTGGGCCATGGAAGAAAGCCTCGGCCAGTCGGAGCGTGCGCTGGATGAACTGCTGAGCAACTTCCCGAACAAGGTGCTGGGCTGCCTGCTGCGGGTGATCGTGTTCCCACTTGGTCGCCGTCATACCGGGCCGTCCGACGCATTGGATGCCGAAGTGGCCGCGGTGATCGGCCGCGCCAAGGGCGACCCGACCCTGGAAGAACTGCTGGCCGGCTGCTACCGCCCGCAATCGGCGGACGATCCTGTCGGCGCCTTGCAACACGCCTACGACCTGCTCAGCGCCAGCCACCCGCTGCAGAAAAAACTGCACTCCGCGCTCAAGAGCGGCCAGGTCAAACCTGCAGCCGGCGAGCACGCGATTGACGCTGCACTGGAAGCCGGCGTGCTGCAACCGGGCGAAGCGCAAACCCTGCGTGACGCTGAAGCAGCGCGACGCAAGGTGATCGATGTGGATGATTTCAGTAAGGAAGAGCTGGCGCACACCGAGGGTAAAATCCGCTGATCCAGGCGGTCATATAAAAACGGGCGCGTGAGCTATATACTCTCGCGCCCGTTTTTGCTTTAGAGGACTTATCTCGTGTCCAACGTCGTTGCCGATCATCTCGTCTTGCTCGACCACCTGCGCAGCATCCTGGTTGCCGTCGGCGAAGCCGAACAGGTTCCCGAGGAAAGCCATTCGCTGTTCCTGGAGCGTTTCGACGAATTGCGCGCCCTGCTGCCTATCGATCCGATCGAAAGCCAGTACCTGGGCCAAGACCTGATGAGCCAGGTCATCCTACGCTACCCGCAAATTGCCCACCTGGTCCCCCGCGACCTGCTGTGGTTCTTTGGCGGTGACTGCCTGCACTTCATGCCCGATGAAGAACTGGACATGTACCAAGCCCTGGAAGAACGTCGCTTTGAGGCCGAACAGAACGACGAACCGTTCGACTGGAACCAGGAAAAGCAACTGCTGGCCATGCCGGACGACCTAAGCAAGCACTGATTCTTCCAGACACTGCTGAACTAAATTGTGGGAGCGGGCTTGCTCGCGAATGCGGTGGATCAGTCATCACATCGGGTGACTGACACTGCGCATTCGCGAGCAAGCCCGCTCCCACATTTGCACCGCGTTTCTACCGGTGGCGAAGGGTCGGCTCCTTGGTCATGCACTCCACCAGGTAGTCAATAAACACCCGCAACTTCGGCGGTAAATACCGCGTCGGCGAATGCAGCAACCACACCTCGCCATGGTACGACGCAATAAAGTCCCACTGCGCCAACACCTGCACTACCGTCCCCGCCTCCAGCGCATGGCGCGCCGTAAAGTACGGCAAGCTGCCAATCCCTACATGCTGCAACACCGCGTCCATGCGCACGCCGGTGTGATTCGCCGCATACCGCCCACGCACGCCGACGGTCACCGTCTTACCCGCCTGGCGAAACTTCCAGCGTGCATCCGCCGGGGTTTCCCCCAGGTAAATACAGCTGTGCTCCAACAAGTCATGGGGATGCTCCGGCGTGCCGTGCTCGGCCAGGTACTGTGGCGTGGCACACAGCAAATGCTCGATGGGAAACAAGGGGCGCCCCACCAGACCTGGCGGCGGGCTGTCAGAAATGCGCAGGATCAGATCGAGGTTATCGTCGATCAAGTCCACCGGCCGATCCTCAAGGATCAACTGCACATCCACCTTGGGATAACGCCGCAGAAACTCGGGCATATGGGGATGTATCACAAACCGCCCCACCGCCTTGGGCACGCTGACCCGCACCAGGCCTTCGGCCTCGTGGGTGAACTGGCCGCTGATCTCCATCACCGAGCGCGCCGCATTGACCATCTCCTGGCAACGCTTGAACACCTCCTCACCACCTTCGCTCAGGCGCAATTTGCGCGTGGTGCGTTGCAACAAACGCGTGGCCAAGGCCTTTTCCAGGCGCGAGATGCTACGGCTCACCGAGGAAGGCGAAGCACCCATCTGCCGCGCGGCTTCGGAGAAACTACCGGTTTCCACCACTTTGACGAACGTCGCCATTTCACCCAACAGCGGCAAGGGAAGATTGATGCTCATGACGCACAGGTCCATTGATAATTGAGCGGATTATCACCCATCTGCGCACTATTTATACTGCCCGCAGAACCCTGATGCGGATGTAGACGATGACCGAGCGCCTGTTTTTCACCCATGACCACCTGACCGCCGAACTGGAAGTGCTCAGTTGCACACCTCACGACGCTCTGTTTGCCGTCACCCTCCAGTCAACAATCTTCCACCCCCAAGGTGGCGGCCAGCCGTTCGACACCGGCTGGCTCGGCGACAGCCCGGTGGTACGGGTCACCCAGGAAGCCGACCGGGTGGTGCACTATGTCAGTCAACCCGTGCAGCCCGGCCCAATAACAGCGCGGGTCGATGAACAACGGCGCGCCCTGCACACCCGACTGCATTCCGCCGGGCACTTGATCGGCAATGCCGGCGAAACGCTGGGTTGGATGCCGATCAAGGCCCATCACTGGCCAGGCGAAGGCAAGATCACCTTTATTCGAGGTGAAGCGGCGCAAGCCATCGACGCTCAGATGCTGCAGCAACAGATCAACCAGTGGATCGCCGCCGACTACCCGCGCCATATGGCCCTGGAAGATGGCACGCGTGAAGTGGGCTTTGGCGAGCTACCCGCGTACGCATGCGGCGGTACCCATGTGCAGGCATTGGGCGAACTGGGCCAGGTGACTATCGTGGCCCTGTCGGAGAAAAAAGGCGCACTGTCGGTGCGCTACGAAATCAGCTGAGCACACCCTAGGGTGAACGGGGCCAGCATTGACGTTGCGCACCCGACTGATGGTAGTGTGTGAAAATGTTTCTGACAGTTTGGTCAGAAACTTCTTACTCACGACCTGCAAAGGAATGCTCCAGCAATGCACTTTCCCCTCAAGCACTTGGCGGCTGCCACCTTGTTCGCGGCAAGCCTTTCAGCCTTCACTGCGCCTGCTTTTGCCAATATCACCCCGGATCAAAGCGCGGCGATTCTCAAAGATTTCAACGAAAAATCCGTCACTGATTTCCGTGGTTTCCTCGGCGCCTTGGCCAAGGGTGACCTTGCACCTTCGATCAATGCTTTCCTCGAAAACAAGCCCCTGACCGCCGATCAGCAGAACGAAATTCACCGCCTGCTGGGCATTTACACACGCGTGAAGTACGGCAAGGCCGCCACCGAAACCCTGCGTGAACTGGTGGAGATCCCGACATTCAACGTAGACGGCGTGCCTCAGTATAAAAACCCGGAGTTCCTCAAGATCGCCGGCAAGATCCAGGACCTGGCCAAGGCCTTCAACCTGAATTTCCGCAATATTGATAACCGCGTGTACGAAATTTCCCTGGAAGGCAGCGGCGATGAAGTGGTGGGCATCCACGCCCACGCCGATGTGGTGCCGGTGACGCCGGAAAACTGGGTCCTCAAAGATGGCACCAAGCTCGACCCGTTCAAGGTCACACTGATTGGCGACCGTATGTATGGCCGCGGCACCGAGGACGACAAGAACGGCATCGTGGTAGCGATGTATGCCATGAAGGTGATCAAGGAAGAAAAGCTGCCGCTGGCGCGTAATTTCAAACTGCTGGTGGACACCACTGAGGAAACCTCCGGCGACGCCATCCCCTACTATTTCGAACACAACCCGACGCCGCAGTACAACCTGGCGCTGGATGGCGGTTACCCGGTGGTGATTGCCGAGAAAGGCTACGGCACCGTCATGGCCACCTTCCCGCGCCGCAAGGGTGATGGCAAAGGCGCAGAAATCATTTCGATGACCGGCGGCATGGCCACCAACCAGATTCCGTCGGCGTCGGTGGCTACCTTTGTCACTGACAAGCCCGCCGAGTTGGCTGCCAACCTGCAAAAAGCCGGCGCACAGTACGCCATGGACAACGGCGCTGATTTCGACGTGGCGGCCAAGGTGGTCGGCAAAGAGGTCAAGTTGACGGTGACGGGCGTTTCGGCGCACTCCTCCGAGCCTGAGTCGGGCATCAACCCGGTATCGCGCATGCTGGAGCTGATCCACAGCATCGATGGCAAGGTCGCGCTCAAGCACAACCACATCACCGATGCCGCACGTTATGCGTCCGACAACTGGGGCCTGGATTACCTGGGTGGCAAGTTGGGGGTGGGTTTCTCGGATGAGTTCATGGGGCCGCTGACCACTTCGCTGACGTTCGTGGGGCTGGATGACAAGGCCTTCAAGCTGGCGGTGAACCTGCGGGTGCCGAAGGGCAAATCGCCGGAAAAATTGAAAGCTGAGATCGCCGACAAGCTGAACGCCTGGGACAAGAACACTAAAGTGAAGGTGGACTTTACGTATTCGGTGGCTGAGCCGATGTACCGCAACCCGGAAGGTGAATGGGTGAAGGCGCTATTGGCGGTGGCCAGCGAAAACCTGGGCATGGCGCACACGTTTGGCACTTCGGCCGGCGCGACCTCGGTGCATGAACTGCCCAATGGCGTGCAGTTCGGCCTGGCGCGCCCGGAGGTTAAATACACCGGGCACACTGACAATGAGTTCAAAACCGTCGACCAGTTCTTGCTGGACCTGCAGATCGTGACCGAAATGATGGGGCGTATTGGGCAACTGCCCAAGCTCTGACCCACCCGTACCAACAGAAACGCCGCTTATGATTAAGCGGCGTTTTGCATTGAGAAGATACACGTAGGAAATGCCTGATTTTGTTTTGAACACCTTGACCTCCGCTTCGCGATGGTAATTTCGACGGGCACTTCCAACTGCCTACGAAGATAGGAGTACTACAACAATGAAAGCATCACTCAAGTACCTGCTTGCCGTTGTTCTGGTCGCCCCCGCTGTACTGCTCACACTGCCCGTACAGGCAAATATTTCCCCGCTGCAAAGCACCGCCATCCTCACCAACCTCAGCGAGACATCGCCCACGGACTTTCGTGAGTTCTTAAGGCAAGTGGGCATAAAAAACCCAGCGTTGGGCAACGACCTCGGCCCGACAATCAGCGGCTTCCTTGACGGCAAAGCTCTTTCCAGCGAGCAGCAAAACCAGATTCACCGCCTGCTTGGCCTCTATGCCCGATTGAAGTACGGCAACGCCGCCCTCCAAACCCTGAGCGAACTGGTCGCCATCCCGACCTTTCGCGTGGAGGGTGTTGCCCAGCACGAAAACCCCGAATTCATCAGGATCGGCAACGCACTCAGCGACTTGGCCGAATCATTCAACTTGACCTTTCGCAACATCGACAACCGCGTTTACGAGATATCCCTCAACGGCGTCGGTGATGAAGTCGTGGGCCTACACGCGCATGCAGACGTAGTGCCCGCCAACCCGAAAAACTGGGAATTAGATGACGGCACCCAACTCGACCCGTTCAAAGTCACCCAAATCGGCAACCGCTTGTATGGCCGAGGCACGGAGGATGACAAGAACGGCATCGTGGTTGCGCTTTACGCGATGCGAGTCATCCAGGAGGAGCGGCTGCCGTTGGCGAGAAACTTCAAGCTGCTGATCGATACCACTGAGGAAATCGCCGGGAATGCAATCGCCTACTACTTTGAACGCAACCCAACGCCCAGCTATAACCTGGCACTGGATGGAGGTTATCCAGTGGTGATAGCGGAAAAAGGCTATGGCACGGTCACGGCAAGTTTCGCCCGCCGGAACGCCCGAGGTGACGGTGCCGAAATCCTCTCCATGACAGGAGGCCTTGCAGCCAATCAGATCCCGCTCACATCGGTTGCGATACTCTTAGATGAGAACCCCGTTGAGTTGGCCGCACGCCTGCAAACCACAGGTAATGAATATGCGAGCCGCAATGGCGGTAACTTCCACGTGAGCGCCCAGGTCATTGACGACAAGGTCAGTCTGACCGTGACCGGCGTATCCGCGCACTCTTCAGAGCCCGCATCCGGTGTAAACCCGGTGGCCAGGATGCTTGGCTTCATCCACAGCCTGGACGGGAAAATCGCCCTTAAGCAAAACCATATTACGGATGCGGCGCGCTACGCCGCCGACAACTGGGGGCTGGATTACTTGGGTAGCAAACTGGGCATTGGTTTTTCCGATGCGTTCATGGGCCCGCTGACCACCTCACTGACCTTTATCGGGATGGACGAGAAGACCTTCACCTTGACGGTAAACCTGCGAGTACCGAAGGGAAAACCCCTAACCGCGCTGAAAGCCGATATTGCCCACAAGTTAGGTACCTGGAGCCAGAAGACTGGTATTGCGATAGGGCTGGAATACTTCATGACCGAACCGATGCACCGCGACCCTGAAGGAGAATGGGTCAAGGCTTTACTGGACGTAGCCAGTGAAAACCTTGGCATGGAACGCAAATTCGGCTCCTCTGCCGGCTCAACCTCAGTGCATGACCTACCCAACGGCGTGCAGTTCGGCCTGGCCAGGCTCGACATGAAGTACACAGGCCACACCAACTACGAGTTTAAGACGGTTGATCAGTTCTTACTGGACCTGCAGATCGTCACCGAAATGATGATTCGTATCGGCCAACTGCCGAAGCTCTGATCCTGATGGGCTAGATCGTTCCCACGTAGAGCATGGGAACGAGCACATCCGTCAGGCATAAATCACGCACAAACAAAAACGCCGATCATCTCTGATCGGCGTTTTCATTGAATATGGAGCGGGAAACGAGACTCGAACTCGCGACCCCGACCTTGGCAAGGTCGTGCTCTACCAACTGAGCTATTCCCGCAAATGGCGTCCCCTAGGGGACTCGAACCCCTGTTACCGCCGTGAAAGGGCGGTGTCCTAGGCCACTAGACGAAGGGGACACGCTACTGAAACACATGGTGTGTATTCCAGTGCCCAGAGGTTAAATCCGAAGATTTTGCCCTGGTTTCACTCAGTGCCGCCCGAGGGCCACACTGCTTAAATTGGAGCGGGAAACGAGACTCGAACTCGCGACCCCGACCTTGGCAAGGTCGTGCTCTACCAACTGAGCTATTCCCGCAAATGGCGTCCCCTAGGGGACTCGAACCCCTGTTACCGCCGTGAAAGGGCGGTGTCCTAGGCCACTAGACGAAGGGGACACGCTACTGAAACACATGGTGTGTATTCCAGTGCCCAGAGGTTAAATCCGAAGATTTTGCCCTGGTTTCACTCAGTGCCGCCCGAGGGCCACACTGCTTAAATTGGAGCGGGAAACGAGACTCGAACTCGCGACCCCGACCTTGGCAAGGTCGTGCTCTACCAACTGAGCTATTCCCGCAAATGGCGTCCCCTAGGGGACTCGAACCCCTGTTACCGCCGTGAAAGGGCGGTGTCCTAGGCCACTAGACGAAGGGGACACGCTACTGAAACACATGGTGTGTATTCCAGTGCCCAGAGGTTAAATCCGAAGATTTTGCCCTGGTTTCACTCAGTGCCGCCCGAGGGCCACACTGCTTAAATTGGAGCGGGAAACGAGACTCGAACTCGCGACCCCGACCTTGGCAAGGTCGTGCTCTACCAACTGAGCTATTCCCGCAAATGGCGTCCCCTAGGGGACTCGAACCCCTGTTACCGCCGTGAAAGGGCGGTGTCCTAGGCCACTAGACGAAGGGGACACACAACTGAAACACATGGTGTGTATTTCAGTGTCCAGAGGTTAAATCCGAAGATTATGCCCTGGTTTCACTCAGTGCCGCCCGAGAGCCACACTGCTTAAACTTGGAGCGGGAAACGAGACTCGAACTCGCGACCCCGACCTTGGCAAGGTCGTGCTCTACCAACTGAGCTATTCCCGCATATTGGCGTCCCCTAGGGGACTCGAACCCCTGTTACCGCCGTGAAAGGGCGGTGTCCTAGGCCACTAGACGAAGGGGACACACGTACAACATTCACTACTTATCGCGTTTCGCTGTGTGCTTTCCGCTTTAAGTGGCGCGCATTCTATGGATGGATTGAAAGGTCGTCAACCCCCAAGGATAAATTTATTAAAATCAATGACTTCGCCCTGCTTTGCGGGCCTATGCGATCATTCTGCCTGTCTGGGCCTTGGCGCCTATATTCTGACGCTCGACAAGACGCTATAGTTCGTGCCAGCAAATGATGGCAATGTGCATCCACTCATGGAACGATTACCTATATAGAAGCATCTACCTGGGCAACTGGTCGATCAGTCCTATCCGCCGGATGGTCCAGTCACTACACTCCACAGCAAACCCTATAAAGAGGTCACACCGGTGACACCACTCATGATCACCCTGCTGGTAATAGCCGGGATCGTAATACTGATCGCCATTGGCTACATGAACCACGTGGTGGAAAACAACAAGCTGGAGAAGAAGCGTACCGAGATCGAGCTTAACGATCGCCTGCGCCGCTGCGGTGAAATCACCGAGACCTTCCCTGGCCAATTGATGACCCCGGCCCTCAAGCTGCTGCTGACGCGCCTGGAGCTCAACGTCAACCAGCGCCTGCTCAACCTCAACAAGACCAGCGCAACGGCCAAGGCGCGTATCACCGAACTCAACGCATTGGTGGCCCAAGGCGAATCGATCCCGGTGAACAACCCGCCCGCCCCGATCCAGACCGAAGCCAAGGCCAAGGACGTGCGCTTCCTGCTCGAAGCCCTGCACGGCCAGGTCACCCGCGCCGCCCAGGATGGTTTCCTGCCGGCCAACGAGGCCAAGCACTGGATCAAGGAAATCCGCCATATCCTGGTGCTGCTGCACATCGAATTCTTCAACAACCTCGGCCAGCATGCCCTGCAACAAGGCCAGCCGGGCCAGGCGCGCCTGGCGTTCGAACGCGGTGTGCAGTACCTGCGCAAACAGCCGGAGCCGGTGACCTACAGCACTCAGCTGCAACACCTGGAAGGGCAACTGGCCCGCGCCAACTCCACGGTACTGACCAACAGCAAGCCCGCTGAAGATGAGGTCAACGAATTGACCGAAGGCCTGAAAGTGGCCGACACCGACGCCGAGTGGAAAAAGAGAGTCATCTACGACTGATTGCCCCTCCCATGTGGCGGACCCTGTTCGCCACATGCCATCACTTTGCACCTATCCCCCCGCCCCCGAGTAGCGTAAAAAAGTGCCCCTCACTTCGTGAAGTCAGAGGCCTGCTATGCCTGTCGCCGTCATTGATGGACAACCGCTGCACTACATCGACCAGGGCACCGGCCCCGTCGTCCTGTTGGGTTCAAGCTACCTGTGGGGCGCTGAAATGTGGGCGCCGCAGATCGAAGCCCTGTCACACCAATACCGTGTGATCGTCCCCGAACTGTGGGGGCATGGCGAATCGGGCCCACTGCCTGCAACCACCCTGTCCCTCGACGATCTGGCGCGCCAGGCCCTCGCACTGCTGGATCACCTGGACATCGAGCAAATCAACCTGGTGGGGCTGTCGGTAGGCGGCATGTGGGGCGCACGCCTGGCGCTGCTGGCACCGCAGCGCATCAACAGCCTGGTGCTGATGGACACCTACCTCGGCGCCGAGCCCGACGCCACGCGCCAGTACTATTTTTCGCTGTTCAAGATGATCGAAGACGGCGGCGCCATCCCCGAGCCGCTGCTGGATGTGATCGCACCGATTTTCTTTCGCCCAGGCATCGACCGGGAGTCCGCGCTGTATCAGGACTTTCGCACGTCGCTGCAAGCGTATTCCCGCGAGCGCCTGCTGGACAGTATCGTGCCCCTGGGTCGGTTAATCTTCAGCCGTGAAGATGTGTTGCAGCAGCTGCCGCGCCTGGACGCCGACACCACCCAGGTGATGTGTGGCGAGTTCGACAAGCCCCGCCCACCGACCGAAGCACAGGAAATGGCCGGACTGATCGGCTGCAGCCTGATCTCGATCCCGGAAGCGGGCCATATCAGTGCCAGGGAAAACCCGGAGTACGTCAACGAAGCGCTGCTGACCTTCCTCGCCAACAACGCGTGAGCGCCCTGCCCGTTGACTGCTGCACATGGGCGGCGGTCAAAGGCGGAAGTGTCCCACCATGCCCTTGAGCTCCGTGCCCAACTGCGCCAACTGGATGCTCGACGCAGCATTGCCCTGCATGCTCAACGCCGACTGATCGGCGCTGGCGCGAATGCTGGTGACACTGCGATTGATCTCTTCGGCCACCGAACTCTGCTGTTCGGCTGCGGCGGCAATTTGCTGGTTCATCTGCTGGATCAACGACACCGCCACCGCAATGCTGCCCAGGGCGCTTTCGGTCTCCAGCGCATCGCTGACCGCCAGCTTGACCAGCTCGCCACTTTGCTGAATCTGCTGCACCGATGACTGCGCCGCACTGCGCAAGGTGCTGACCAGCCGCTCGATTTCCTCGGTGGACTGTTGGGTACGCTTGGCCAGTGCCCGCACTTCATCAGCCACCACCGCAAAACCACGGCCTTGCTCGCCGGCGCGAGCGGCTTCGATGGCGGCGTTGAGGGCCAGCAGGTTGGTCTGTTCGGCCACGCTCTTGATCACCCCCAGCACGGTGCCGATGTTCTGGATTTCCGCACTCAGGCTTTCGATGCTGGCGCTGGCGCTGGTGCTCGATGTCGCGAGCAATTCGATACGCTGCAAGCTCTGGCGCACCACCTGCTGGCCGCTGTCGACCTTGTCGTCGGCCGTTTGCGCGGCTTGCGCTGCCTCTTCGGCATTGCGTGCCACGTCATGCACGGTGGCGGTCATCTGATTCATCGCCGTGGCCACCTGCTCGGTTTCTTCCTTCTGGCTGCTGACCTCGACATTGGTTTGTTCGGTCACGCTCGACAGCGAATGCGCCGAGCTGGCCAGTTGCTCAATACCTGCCTGTAGCCCGCTGACCATCTGGCTCAGGCCATTACCCATCTGTTGCATGGCCTGCATTAGCTGGCCGATCTCATCGCGGCGGCTGACCTCCATGCGCCCACTCAAATCCCCGGCCGCAATTTGCTGAGCTACCGCGATCACACTGCGCAGCGGCGCGACGATCAGCCGGGTGATCACCCACGCCGCAATCAGCCCCACCAACAGGGCCAAGGCCGATGAACCGATGATCAACAATGTGCTTTTCTTCAACTGGGCCTGCATCGACTGATCTTCGGCGTCGTAGGCCTGGTTGACCCGGCTGACCACCTGGGCCGCCCGGTCATTGAGTTGTTTGTAGACCACTTTTTCCTGGGCCAGCAGGCCAGTGTATTCCCCCAGTTTTTCGCTGAACGCGGCGATATGCCCGGAGACTTCATTGAGCACCGTCTGATAGCCGGAGTCTTTGACCGAGGTTTTCAACTGCTCAACCTGGGCCAGGGCCTGGTCAGCCTGTTCGATCTTGCCTTGCTCGGTGTCGTCTTCGCCCACCTTGCGGCTCTGATCCAGGCGCACCCGAGCTTCGTTCATGGCCTGCAGCATCAAGCGCGAAACCTGGCTGACCTGCCCCGCCTGCTCGATAAACTCAGCGCCCTCCTTGCCCTGGCTTTCCTTGAGGCCATAGGCACCGTCGTCGGCCAGGCCAGCCTGCAAAACATCGAGGTTATTGGCCACGCTGGACACCGACCAACTGGCCATTTCCAGCGCCAAGTCCTTGGTCTGGGTCAGTTCGACAAACTCATCGAAGGCCTTGCGATAAGCCGCCAGGGCCTGTTCGACATCGGCCATCACCGGCTCATTGGCCGCCGATTGCGCCTTAAGGCTCGCCGCCAGGGCCGCCAAGGCATCGACACTTTCATGCAAGGCATCGACGGCCTTGGGATCGGCGTGCAGTGCATAGTCCTGCTCGATCAAGCGCACCTTGAGCAAGCCACTGTTGAGCGACGACATGGCGTTAAGGCCTTCAAATCGCTGCCCAACGGTTTGCAGGGACCACACGCCAATAGCCGCCACCAGCGCCGTCAGCAGTAGGACCAGGGCAAACCCCAGGGCCAGTTTTTTTGCCATACCCAGGTTGGCGAAACGTCGTTGCACGGCCGAAATCATTGCACTTGCGTCCTCTTGCAATGGCAGATGCCATCAAGCCCGGTTGACCAGCAGCGAGATTGGCAACCTCAAGGCACTGAACACAAGACGTTGGCGCCGGAATAATGGCAAAAAGCTACATGCTCGTCGTTTTCAGAATGGTCGAGGTCGATCTGGCGGGGCCCAACTCACGGAACAGCGCCAGCGCGCGCGGGTCTGCCGCGTACGCAACGTTGATGCGCAACCAGTCACTGTGCTCACCACAGGGGCTGAACAACGCGCCCGGCGACAGCAATACACCCAGACGTCGGGCACAGGCCTGCAAGCGCACGGACGTCGCTGTGCCCGGCCGTGTCCACACGAACATACCGCCAGTGGGCACGGCGAACACCTCCCACTCCTCATCCTCCAGCACCTGCAAGGTGGCGGCCATCTCAGTGCCCAATCGCTTGCGCAGGCGCTGCACCCATTTGCGGTACGTGCCATTGGCCAGCAAGGTCGCCACCACCGCCTCGGCAAACCGCGAGGTGCCGAAGCCGGTCAGGGTCTTGAGATTGGCCAATTGGGTGATGATCGCCGTGCTGGCGCTGACATAACCCACTCGCAACGCACTGCTCAGAGTCTTGGAAAAGCTCGCGACATAGATCACCCGATCATCGTGGGGCAACGCCGAAAGCCGCGTGCAACTGGCCGGTTGCAGGTCGCCCAGCACGTCTTCTTCGATGATCAGGAAGTTTTCCCGCTGCGCCAGTTCCAGCAGGCGCTCGGCCACCGCGCGACACAGGCTGGTGCCGGTAGGGTTGTGATACAGGCTGTTGATAAACAGGCACTTGGGCCGATGGTGTTGCAGCAGCGCTTCCAGCGCGGGGATGTCCGGCCCCCCTCGGGTACGGGGCACTTGCAGCAAGGTCACGCCCTGGCCGGCCAGTTGCCGGTAAAGGTTGCCATAACCCGGGGCCTCCACCACCACGCAATCGCCCGGTTTGAGCAGCGTACGAATCAGCAGGTCCTGGGCATGGCTGGCACCGCCCGTGGTGAGGATGCGGTCCAGGCCTGCGGGGATGTGAAGCTGAGTCAGGCGCTTGAGCAGTTGCTCACGCAACGTACGCAGCCCCAACGGGGTGCTGTAGTTGAACAGCCCGGCGGTGTCGGTGCGCGTGACTTCGCGGATGGCGTAGCTGATGTCGTCGCTTTCGCGCCAGGCATCCGGCAGCCAGCCGCACCCCAGTTTCAACTCACCCAACGGGTTGTCGACGAAGGCCCCCCAGGCCCGCTCCGCACCTTCATACCATTGGCTTTCGTGAGAGACAGGCGGCTGCGCCACCACAAACCCCGAGCCCTGCCTCGATGCCAGCAGACCCTGGGCGACCATCCGCTCATAGGCTTCGATCACACTGGACTGGCTGAGCAGGTTATCCAGGGCCAATTGCCGGATAGACGGCAGGCGCGTGCCAGGGCCCGCTCCGCTCTTGCGAATCCACTGCGCCACCGCGCTGACGATTTGCTGCACCACCGGTACAAGGGCTTGTCGATCGATCCCTAAATCCATGAGCCACTCACTTCAACTGTCTGTTATTCAACCCAGCGAAGTTAAGCACAGAAGCTTGGGATAGCCGTCGGCTAAAACTTATTAAAGTATTGATTTTATTGAGTTATTTACCTAGTGATACACATTCTGACAAGGCACTGTGCCAGCCGAGGAAAAGCCCCACAGCCACAAAATCCTTTTCGAATAGGCGTAGGCGCGAGGTCTTAGATCGCCGTGGCCCCACCGTCCACCGCCAAGGCCTGGCCGGTGGTGAATGCCGCCCCATCACTGCACAGGTACAGCACTGCGCTGGCGATCTCTTCGACTTTGCCGATGCGCCCCACCGGGTGCATGGCGGCCGCGAAGTCGGCCTTGCGTGGGTCGGCTTCATAGGCGCGCCGGAACATATCGGTATCGATGACCGCCGGGCACACGGCGTTGACGCGGATTTTCTTTTTGGCGTACTCGATGGCTGCCGACTTGGTCAGGCCAATCACCGCGTGTTTGGACGCCGCGTAAATACTCATCTTGGGCGCCGCCCCCAACCCCGCCACCGAGGCCGTGTTGACGATCGCCCCGCCACCTTGGGCCAGCAGTAGTGGCAACTGGTGCTTCATGCACAACCAGACGCCCTTGACGTTGACACCCATAATGGCGTCGAACTCGTCTTCGCTGCCGTCTGCCAGCTTGCCCTTCTCGATCTCGATCCCGGCGTTGTTGAAGGCGTAGTCCAGGCGGCCATAAGCGTTGAGGGTCTGCGCCATCAACTGCTGCACATCCGCGTCCTGGGTGACGTTGCAGCGCACAAACAGCGCTTGACCACCGGCCTGTTGGATCAGCGCCACAGTGCCCTCACCGCCCGCCACATCCAGGTCGGCAACCACGACCTTCAAGCCTTCGGCGGCGAACGCCAGCGCGGTGGCGCGGCCAATACCGGCGGCGGCGCCGGTTACCAGGGCAACCTGGCCGGAAAACGTCATGCTCATGCAGAGATGTCCTGTAGGAAATGTGGGCGTTGATCGAGTCTAGCCAACAGCGGGAGGGTCGCGTCAGCACTATTAGCAGCGCCTATCAACCTGCATTCGCACGTGCCGCCGGTCTTGCCTCAAAGGCTGTGAGGGGCTATCACTCTAGGCTCATTTCCAGAAGAGTTGCTGCCATGACCGCCCAGACCAACCGCCAATTCCTGCTCGCCAAACGCCCGGTCGGCGCGGCCACGCGGGAAACCTTCACCTACCAGGAAGTGCCGGTGGGCACACCTCAGGACGGGCAGGTGCTGGTGCGCAACGAATACCTGTCCCTGGACCCGGCCATGCGCGGCTGGATGAATGAGGGCAAGTCCTACATCCCGCCGGTGGGTATTGGTGAAGTAATGCGTGCGCTGGGCGTAGGCAAAGTGATTGCGTCGAACCACCCCAAATTTGCGGTCGGGGACTACGTAAATGGCGCCCTGGGTGTGCAGGATTATTTCCTGGGTGAGCCACGGGGCTTCTACAAGGTCGACCCAACACTGGCACCGTTGCCACGCTACCTGTCTGCCTTGGGCATGACCGGCATGACGGCCTATTTCGCCCTGCTGGACACCGGTGCGCCCAAAGCCGGAGACACCGTGGTGATCTCCGGCGCGGCCGGTGCGGTGGGCAGCATTGCCGGGCAAATCGCCAAGATCAAAGGATGCCGAGTGGTAGGCATCGCCGGCGGCGCCGACAAGTGCAAGTTCCTGGTGGACGAATTGGGCTTTGACGCGGCCATCGACTACAAAAACGAAGATGTGCCTGCGGCCCTCAAGCGCGAATGCCCCAAGGGTGTGGATGTGTATTTCGATAACGTGGGCGGCGATATTCTCGACGCGGTGCTCAGCCGCCTGGCGCTAAAGGCACGGGTGGTGATTTGCGGCGCAATCAGCCAGTACAACAATAAGGAAGCGGTGAAAGGCCCGGCCAATTACCTGTCGTTACTGGTCAATCGCGCGCGCATGGAAGGCTTTGTGGTGATGGACCATGCGGCGAACTTTGCCGCTGCCGGGCAGGAGATGGGCGGCTGGATGGCCCAAGGCAAGCTCAAGAGCAAGGAGGACATTGTGGAGGGCCTGGAGACGTTCCCGGAAACGTTGATGAAGCTCTTCAACGGCGAGAATTTTGGGAAATTGGTGCTCAAAGTCAGCTGAAACGCCATAGCTCTGAATGTTGGAGATCTAAATGTGGGAGCGGGCTTGCTCGCGAATGCGGAGTGTCAGTTGATACATTCATAACTGACACACCGCATTCGCGAGCAAGCCCGCTCCCACATTTTAGATTGGTGACAGTCAGGCTATTTCCGCTACAACCGCCGCCAACGCCTTGGCCGGATCTGCAGCCTGGCTGATCGGACGACCAATCACCAGGTAATCGGAGCCCGCATCCAATGCCTGACGCGGGGTCAGGATACGGCGCTGGTCATCCTGGGCGCTGCCAGCAGGACGAATCCCCGGCGTCACCAGTTGCAACGACGGATGGGCGGTCTTCAACGCCTGGGCTTCCAAGGCCGAGCACACCAGACCATCCAGCCCGGCTTTCTGCGCCAGGGCCGCCAGACGCAGCACTTGCTCCTGGGGCTCGATGTCCAGGCCAATGCCGGCCAGGTCTTCGCGCTCCATGCTGGTCAGCACGGTCACGCCGATCAACAAAGGCTTGGGACCGCTGCGCTGTTCCAGCACCTCACGGCAAGCGGTCATCATGCGCAGGCCGCCGGAGCAGTGCACGTTGACCATCCACACGCCCATTTCGGCGGCAGCTTTCACGGCCATGGCCGTGGTATTGGGGATATCGTGGAATTTCAGGTCGAGGAACACTTCGAAGCCTTTGTCACGCAGGGTGCCGACGATTTCTGCGGCGCAGCTGGTGAACAGTTCCTTGCCGACCTTGACCCGGCAAAGCTTGGGGTCCAACTGGTCAGCCAGCTTCAGTGCGGCG
Organism: Pseudomonas sp. 18175; assembly: GCF_050432925.1. NCBI lineage: Bacteria > Pseudomonadati > Pseudomonadota > Gammaproteobacteria > Pseudomonadales > Pseudomonadaceae > Pseudomonas > Pseudomonas sp. 18175. The sequence goes on from NZ_JBKFTO010000003.1 coordinate 44,706, forward strand.
TCACGAGTGGGGTAATCCAGGGCGACGATGATAGGAGTCTGGCAGACGGACATTGGAATGGGCTCTCAGGCAAGTCGAAATCGGCGCGGATTGTAGCGCAAGCTGCGCCGTTGCGGGATCCGATGATCGGTAAATACTGACCAAGCGCCCTCGGACGGGCATTTGGGTCAATTATTTCAAAGCTGATACATTCACGACATGCCCCCAACACGCCCCACCGCTAGCCTCGCTCGCACGACCCACCGACCAGCACTACCAGCCATGGGGCTGGGCGCCTATGCTGACCGTAACAACCAGGCAGATGATCGCACTATGCATACCCCTTCCGTCCCGCAGAACGACGAGCAAAAAGGCGCGGTGATCGCCGATGACAAGCGCTGGAACACCCGCGCACTGATCGTCGATGACGATGTGCCGATTCGCGAACTGCTGATCGACTACCTGGCACGCTTTAATATCCTCGCCACCGGTGTGACCGACGGCGCTGCCATGCGCCTGGCCATGCAAGCAGAAACCTTTGATGTGGTGGTGCTCGACCTGATGCTGCCGGGCGAAGACGGCCTGTCGCTGTGCCGCTGGCTGCGCTCGGAATCGGACATCCCGATCCTGATGCTCACCGCCCGCTGCGAACCCACCGACCGCATTATCGGCCTGGAATTGGGCGCCGACGACTACATGTCCAAGCCGTTCGAACCCCGCGAACTGGTGGCGCGAATCCAGACTATCCTGCGTCGCGTGCGCGATGACCGCACCGAACAACGCGCCAATATCCGCTTCGACAACTGGCGCCTCAACAGCGTATTGCGCCAACTGGTGGCCGATGATGGCCTGGTGGTGCCGTTGTCCAACGCGGAATTCCGCCTGTTGTGGGTGTTTATCGAACGCCCGCGCCGGGTGCTGAGCCGCGAACAATTGCTGGACGCTGCCCGTGGTCGCTCCATCGAGGCATTCGATCGCAGCATCGACTTGCTGGTGTCGCGCCTGCGGCAAAAACTGGGGGATGACCCCAAGGCACCGCAGTTGATCAAGACCGTGCGTGGCGAAGGCTACCTGTTCGACGCCCGAGACATCGGCTGATGCGCGCCCCCTTCAACACGCTGTTTGGTCGGCTGTTTGGCGTGTTGCTGGTGGCGATCATCCTCGCCCACGTACTGGCAATCGCCTGGTTCCGCTATTACGGCCCGCCGCCGCCACCGCCCCAGGAAACCTTTGTCGAGCAGCCTGACGGCAGCATGAAGCTCATGGACAAGGAGCACCGCCGGCCCTGGTTTGGTGGCCCGGTGGTGCCGCTGACGTTCCAGTTCATCTCGCTGATCATCGCCGCCTGGTACGGCGCCAAGCTGTTGAGCCGGCCGATCCAGCGCCTGAGCGACGCCGCCGAACGCCTGAGCCTGGACCTCGACAGCCCGCCCCTGGATGAATCCGGCCCCCGCGAAGCGCGCCAGGCGGCGTACACCTTCAACCTGATGCAGCGGCGTATCCGTGAGCAGGTCAGCCAACGGGCACTCATGCTGGGCGCGGTCTCCCACGACCTGCGCACCCCACTGTCACGCCTCAAGCTGCGCCTGGAACAGATCGAAGACGCCAAGTTGCAAGGCCAGATGCGCCAGGACCTGAACGACATGATCGGCATGCTTGATGCCACCCTCAGCTATTTGCACGAACAGCGCACCAGCGAAACCCGGCATTGGCTGGACGTGCAGGCGTTGGTGGAGTCCATGAGCGAAAATGCCCAGGACCAGGGTTCCGACGTGCAATTTGCGGGCACTTGCGTGCCGTTGCAGGTGCAGCCGATGGCGTTGCGTTCGTGCCTGAATAACCTCATCGACAATGCACTGCGCTATGCCGGCACGGCCCGTGTGGAATTGGACGACAGCCGTGAGGCGCTGGTGATTCGGGTGATCGACCACGGCCCGGGCATTGCTGCGGATATGCGCGAGGCAGTATTTGAGCCGTTCTATCGGCTGGAAGGCTCGCGCAACCGCAATTCCGGGGGGGTTGGGCTGGGGATGACGATTTCCAAGGAGGCGGTGGAGCGCCTGGGTGGTCGCCTGAATCTGGAAGAGACGCCAGGTGGTGGGTTGACCGCGGTGATGTGGCTACCAAGGGCCTAAAAAATGTGGGAGCGGGCTTGCTCGCGAAGGCGGTGGATCAGTCACCCAATCAGTTGACTGACACTCCGCCTTCGCGAGCAAGCCCGCTCCCACATTGACCGAGACCTTTCAGTTGTTTTCCCGACGCCCCTGGGCCTGGGTCGCACTCCAATCCATCAACAGGCTATACGCCACCGCCAGCAAGGTCGGGCCGATAAACAGACCGATGAACCCAAACGCGATCAACCCGCCAAACACCCCCAGCAGCACGATCACCAGCGGCAGGTTGCCGCCACGGCTGATCAGGTACGGCTTGAGCACGTTGTCCACGCCGCTGATGATGAATGTGCCCCAGACACCCAGGAACACCGCGTAGGTGTAGTCGCCCTTCCAGGCCAGCCAGGCCGTGGCCGGAATCCACACCAATGGCGGGCCCATGGGGATCAGGCTGAGCAGGAAGGTCACAATCCCCAGCACCAGCGCGCCCGGCACGCCGGCGATCAGGAAGCCAATCAGCGCCAGCAGGGCCTGGGCGGCGGCGGTGCCGATCACGCCGTTGACCACCCGTTGCACGGTGCCAGCCACCAGTTCGATGTAATAGCCAGCACGTTCGCCGATCAAGCGCTCCAGCAAACGATGCACAAACATCGCCAGGCGCGGACCGTCGCGGTAGAAGAAGAACACGAACACTAGGCTCAGGGTCAGTTCGAGGATACCGCCGCCGATCTGCGCACTGCGCGCCAACAGCCAATTGCCCACCTGGCCCAGGTAGGGTTTGAGCGTGACCATCAACGCCGCGCCCTGCTGGTCGATGCTGTTCCACATCGCTACCAGGCGCTCGCCGACAAACGGAATCGAGCCGAGCCAACTGGGTGCCTCGGGTAAGCCATCGACCTGGATATCCTTGATCAACGCAACGGCGTCGCGCACATGGTCCGCCAGGTTGAAGCCCAACCACACCAGTGGCACCGCCACCAGCAACATCCAGCCCAGGGTCAGGATGCCAGCCGCCAGGGACTCTCGGCCGCCCAGCCCGCGGGTGAGCAGGCGCATCAGTGGCCAACTGGCAAACGCCAGCACCGCCCCCCAGAACAGCGCCGACCAGAACGGCGCCATCACCCAGAAGCTGGCACCAAACAGCACCAGCAGCAGGATTTGCACCAGCAGGCGATCGTTATTGAGCATGGGGGTTCTCGAGAAGAAGACTTAGGAAGACAGCTTAGGCGAACGGCGCGGGTCCGTTCGCCCGGTGACGCTTAGCGTATCAGATGCAGGTGCAGGCCTTTGGCATCGCCTGTGCCGGTTTCCATGCGCGCAGCGCGCACACCACTGTCGATCAGGCCTTGGCGCCAGGCTTCGGCAGTAGGCCCGGTCAAGCTCACGCGCAAGGTGGCGTCGAGGTTCAAGCCACGAGAGATCAGGGTCAACCACGTCGCATCAGGCTCGCCGCCCAGGGCCGGGAAATCCAACTCACCGGTACTTTTGAGCTCGCGCAGCAAGGTCGCCGATGTGGGCAACAAGTCGCCCAGTGGCGCGCTGGCGTCCAGTTGCTCCACATGCAGATAGGCGCGGCGGTTGCCACGGGTGATGCCGTAAAGCGCCACCAGGGAGTTGTCCTGCGGCGTGGCCTGGCGCAAAAGCAGGTATTCCTGCTGGCCATCGGCACCTACGAGCTTGGCGTTGCCGAACACCTCATTGGCCCACAGACTGCTTTCCCCGCAATCACGGGCCTGGCACCAGAACAGCAGTTGCGCGCCTTTGGCCTGCAACGCTTCGCGCGTCGCGGTGAATGCGGTGCTGGAGCTGTGCTCGGGAGGTAGTTCATAGGTGATGGCAGTGGTTTGGCCCCTTGCGGTGGCCTGGCCTTCGGAGCGCAACTGGCCGCTGATCTTGCGGATGGCGCCCATGGGGTAGATACGTTCTTTTTCTTCGGCGGGGCGGTAGTCGACGATTTGCGCGTCGACCTGGCGGGCCACGGCGGGCAGGTCCTGGCTACCCGGTACGTCGGCGGCGAACACCAATGGGCTCAGCAGGCTGAGGCCCAGGACACGGATACATCCGTTACGCACGCTCATAAGATCAACGAGCCCTGGCCAATGGAGGTCGCAGCGATGTTGAGTTTGTTCATGGTTGACTCCCTTTCAATCCGCCCAGCCTCGGCAGTTGACCCCGCCAAGTCAAGGCGTAGAGAAGAACCGATTGAAACAGTCTGCAACAAGAGCGGCACCGGGCTCGTCATTCAGGTGCAAATGATGGCCGCCTGGCAGCGTGGTCACCGTAAAGGGTAGCTGGGAAAGCAATTCGGGATGTTTCGCCAGCATGCCGTCGGCAGCCACCACCAACTGCGTAGGGCAGCCCACACGCCGCACGAAGGCCATGGCTTGTTCGTCGGTCAGACGCATCGGCGAAGCCAGGGTCAGCCGACTGTCTGTGCGCCAGGTGTAACCGCCCGGCACCGGCATCAAACCGCGCTGGGCCAGCAATTCGGCGGCTTCACGGCTGACGGCTACCAGGCCCTTCATGCGCGCCTCAATTGCGCGGTCCAACGTGTTGTAGACCGGCTTGCGCTTGTCCTGCAGGTTCAATTGCGCCTGCAAGGCCATGCCCAATCGCTCGGCCGCGTTCTCGCCGCTGGCGGTGGGCGGGATCACTCCGTCGATCAAACCCAGGTGCGTCACCCGTTGCGGCAAGGCACCGGCGAGCACCAGGGAGACGATGGCGCCGAGGGAATGGCCAAGTAATGCAAAACGTTTCCAGCCCAGTTGCTCGGCGACTTGCAGCACATCATGAACGTAATCCCACAAGGCATAACCGGCGCCAATGGGACGATGGGCCGAATGCCCATGCCCCGCCATGTCTAGGGCGACGATGCGCAGTCCCTCAAGCTTGGGCGCCAGCCGCGCAAAGCTGTTGGCGTTGTCCAGCCAACCATGCAGGGCGATCACGGGCAAACCGTTTTCGGGGCCGAACAGATGGGCTGCCAATTCAATGTGCGGCAGGCTCAGGCGCACTTCCTCGACCGGCGCGTTCATGCGCAACTGCGCTCGCGGGCTTCCCAGCGGGAGAACAGATTCTTGATCAAGGTCGCGGTGTCCTGGGGGCGTTCAAGGGGGAACATATGGCCGCCGGGCATGGTGTGCATCTCGCCCATGGGCAGGCGGTCCACACCACTGGCATGGTGACGCATCACCACCCGGCTCTGGCGGCCGCGCACCACCGCCAGCGGCACTTTCAACTGGCGCACCTGGCCGGGGCTGGTGTGGGGCACGCCACGGTAGATGCTGATTTCGGTGGCCGGGTCAAAACGCAGGCGCAAGCGGTCGCCCACTTGCTGCAAACCATGCTGCAGGTACGCGTCGAAGCATTCAGGGTCAAAGCCGCGAAACAGGGTCTTGCCGGCGAAGTAACTGCGCGCGGCAGCCAGGTCGCTGAACTCTTCACGACGGCCCAAGGTGCGGCCGGCCGGCGTCAAGCGGTCGATGAAGCCGAAGCGCTTGGCCGCACGGATTACCCAGCGATCGGCGCGGGTCAGCACCGGCGAATCGAGCATCACCACACCGCGATACAACTGCGGGCAGCGCATGGCCGCGTGCAGGTGCAGCACGCCGCCCAAGGAATGCCCCACGCCCCACACCGGTTCCGGTTGCTGCTCCAGATGGTGGATCAACTCGTCCACCAGGTTCTGCCAGTTATCATCCACCGGAAACCTGGGGTCGTGACCGTGCTGCGGCAAATGTGCCACTGCGTATTCCGGGGCCAGGGCAGCAAACAACTTGCCGTAGGTGGCCGAAGGGAACCCATTGGCGTGGGCAAAAAACACGTGCTGCGACATACCGTTACCATCTACAAAAACAGACATCGATTGTCACCACGCCTGGCCGGCACAGCAATGACTGTAACTGCCAGGAATGATGACACTCACGCCACGCCTATCGAACCGGCGGGTTCTCGCCCAGGGGCACCACCGCCATGGTCAGGCGCGACACGCAACTGGCCTTGCCGTCATCGCTGGTCAAGCGAATGTCCCACACTTGGGTGGTACGCCCGATATGGATCGCCCGCGCCACCGCCGTCACACGACCGCTGCGTACACCGCGCAGGTGATTGGCGTTGACCTCCAGGCCCACGCAATAGAACTTGCTCGGGTCGATGCACAAGTAGGCCGCCATGGAACCGATACTTTCCGCCAGCACCACCGATGCGCCGCCGTGCAACAGGCCGAAAGGCTGGTGGGTGCGATGGTCGACCACCATGCTGGCGGTCAGGGACTCGTCGTCGAAGCTTTCGAAGCGGATGTCCAGTAGTTCACCGATGGTGTTTTTCTGGATGGCATTGAGTTGTTCGATATTCGGTTCTGTGCGCCACAGGCCCATGGGGGTGTCCTTATTGGTTTTATGATGAGCCTAATCCTGCCACAGAACCGTTTCGCAACGCTCGCTCCAAGTCTGAAAATATGCACCGTAAGTCGATTCGATCACGTTGCGCTTGATCTTCAAGGTCGGCGTCAGAAAGCCGTTTTCCACCGCCCAGTTGTCCTTGACCACCACCAATTGGCGCAGGCGCTCATGCTTGTCCAGCGCCTGGTTGACCTGCTCCAGCCAGCGTTCCAGGCTGGCGCGCAACCCTGGGTCCTCACCCGCCGCCGATAACACGCACAAGCCGATGGGCGCGCTGAGGCCATCGCCCACCACGCACACCTGTTCGATGCGCGCATGTTCGGCCAGGCGGTTTTCAATCGGCGCGGGGGCCACATATTTGCCTTTGCTGGTTTTGAAGATTTCCTTGAGCCGCCCGGTGAGACGAAGGCGGCCGTCGGCGTCCTGTTCGCCCTTATCACCAGTACGCAGGAAGCCGTCTGCGGTGATGGTCTCGGCGGTTTTCTGCGGGTCCTTGAAGTAACCGAGCATGGTTGCGCCGCTGCGTACCTGCACTTCGCCCCAAGGGTCGATGCGCACTTCAACGCCGGGGCACGGCAAGCCGATCCAACCGAGGGTCTGCTGCCCAGGCCGACACACATGGGAATACCCGCAGCTCTCGGTCATGCCATACACCTCAAGCACATCCAGCCCCAGGCGTTGATACCAGCGCAACAACGCCTCGGGTACAGGCGCCGCACCAGACAGCGCAATACGCAACGCGTCCAGGCCCAGCCCTTCGAGCACCTTGTGGCCCACCCGCTTGCCGATAAAGGGCAGGCGTAACAAGGTGTCCAAGCGTTTTTGCGCAATCTTGGCGTAGACCCCCATCTGGAATTTGGTCCAGATCCGCGGCACGCCAAACAACGCGGTCGGCCGTGCCCTACGCAAATCCGTCAGAAACGTATCCAGGCTTTCGGCGAAAAATACGGTTTGACCGGTATAGATCGACGCCATCTCCACAAACATCCGTTCGGCCACATGGCACAGCGGCAGGTACGACAGCAGCCGGTCGCCCTCCCCCAGGCCAAACAATTCGGTGCCACGGGTGGCGGCAAAACCCAGGGCGCCGAAGCTGTGCATCACGCCCTTGGGCAGGCCGGTGGTGCCGGAGGTGTAGATGAGGGTGGCGAGGTCCGAGGCCGCGGGGGTGGGCTCGTCCTGGATCGGCGAACAGGCCTGCAGGTCGGCCCAGTTGAAATCGAACTGGCCCACCGGGCACAGCGGCAGGCTGATGGTCGGCACACCCGCTGGCACGCCGGGCGCCATGGCGGGCCAGTCGTCGAGCTTGCCGATAAACACCAACGCGGCCTCGGAATGGCTGAGCACATGACCCACGGAATCGGCGGTGAGGTTGGGGTACAGCGGCACCGAGACATGCCCGGCCATCCAGATCGCCAGGTCGGCGATGATCCAGTGCGCGCAATTTTTAGAAATCAGGGCAATGTGCGAGCCGTGGGGCAACTCGCGAGCGCGCAGCCAGTGCGCAGCACAACGAGCCTGGTGGCCCACTTCGCCCCACGTGAGCGGTTGCACCTCGCCACCACCGACGGGCTGGACCAGAAAGGTTTGGCGCGGATGTCGCGCTTCACGTTCGAAGAACACCTGCAACGGCAAACGAAAAGCGACGGGCATGGGACGCGCTCCTTTGTGGTCCGACGATAGCCAACCAAGCACTTGCTTGGTTGACTATATAGCACACACAAAGCGGCGATAAAGCCTACGGATTTTTCACGCCGACCAGGCTCATGAGCCCCGCCAGTGGGAAGTCCCCCTCCAACTCCGCCAGACTGGCGGTGTGCATCGGTTGCGGCTGGCGTTGATGACCATGTTGCAAAAAGCTGATCAGGCTGCCCACCAACGGCTGATGGCTGACCAGCAGCACGTTGTCATCGGTGTCGAGCTTTTCCAGCACCTGTTGCGGGTTGCACTCGGGGGTCAGCCACGGCACGGTGCGGATTTCTGGCTCAAAGCCCAACGCGTCGCGCACCAGATGCGCGGTCTGCTGCGCCCGCACATAGGGGCTGGCGATGATCGCACTAATGGGCTGGCCGATCAGGTGCGCAGCGCTGCGCAACACTTCGCCACGGCCGTGCTCGGTGAGATTACGCTCGGCATCGGTGCGGGCATGCCCTTCGGCCTCGCCGTGGCGCAGGATCCACAGCTTCACAGCTTCGGCTCTTCATCACGCGCCGGATGCGGCGCCGGTGGCACGCTGTGGGCGGCTTCGCCCTCGGGTGCACGCGGAGTTGGCCAATCGGCGAACGGCCAGGGTTTTTGCTCGGTGTGGAAACTGCCGAAGCGGCCGATCTGCGCGAGGAACTGGCTGAGGCTGTCGCCGAAGTTCATCAGGCCCAGGTTCGGCGCACTGTAGATCAGGCGGTAGATCAGTTGCACGATCACCAAGGCGCCGAGCAGGAACTGCGCCACCTGCCACACCAGGGCAAATACCAGCATCCACAGGATGCGCAACACAATGGATTCGTACTTGGGAGCTGCTTTCGGATCATTCATGGCGCGTTCCTCAGTTGAAACCGCTGGTGGAAATAAAGTCGACATCGGTTTTCGGCTCGGCACGCATCAGCAGCTCGATCACCTGGTTCAAGGTGCGCCCTTCAAACAGGATCGCGTGCAACCCGGCGACCAGCGGCATGTACACGCCGGTTTCCTGGGCCTTGGCCTTGAGCACCTTGAGGGTATTGACCCCTTCGGCCACTTCGCCCAGGCGCGTGACCGCGTCTTCCAGGCTCAAGCCCTGGCCCAAGGCAAAACCCACCTGATAGTTGCGGCTTTTTGGCGACGAGCAGGTCACGATCAGGTCGCCCACGCCCGCCAACCCCAGGAAAGTCATCGGATTGGCGCCCTGGTTCACCGCAAAGCGGGTCATCTCGGCCAAGGCGCGGGTAATCAGCATGCTCTTGGTGTTTTCACCCATGCCCAGTGCCACCGCCATGCCGGCAATGATGGCGTAGACGTTTTTCAACGCTCCGCCCAATTCGACGCCGAAGCGGTCGCTGCTGGCATAGACACGGAAGGTGCGGCCATGCAGCACCGCCTGCACGCGCTCGCACAACGCTTCGTCTTCACTGGCCACCACGGTGGCGGTCAACGCGTGCTCGGCGACTTCCCGCGCGAGGTTCGGCCCGGACAACACGCCAATACGTGCCTGCGGGGCGATCTCCTGGAGGATTTCGCTCATCAATTTGAAGGTCTGCGCCTCGATGCCCTTGGTCAGGCTGACCAGCAGCTTGCCGGCCAACAGGTCGGCATGGGGCGCCAGCACCGAGCGCAACGCGCTGGACGGCAGCGCGACAAAGCACAGATCGCAAGCGGTAAGGGTCGCCAGCAGGTCCGTGACGGGCTCGACCGCCGGATGAATCTTAATGCCTTTAAGGTAACGCGGGTTTTCCCGGTGGACCCGGATGGCTTCGGCTTGCTCGGGATCACGCATCCACTGGCGCACGCTATGGCCGTTCTCGGCCAAAAGGTTTGCCACGGCGGTACCAAAACTTCCGCCTCCCAGGACCGCAATAGGGCGCTGTTCAGTCATATGCAATCCGTTAATCCATACCAGTGGCGATGGCGGCATTATACGGAGCGACCCGCTTGCGGCCAGCCCCCGTATCAATTCACACGCTTGTCGGAAATTGCCACGCTTGTGTGAAGTAATTGCAAGTCCCACGACTGGCAAAAGGCCCCACCTCAGTTAACATGGGCGGCTATCCGCAATTATCAAGGCCGTGCCGTGTATTTGGGCCCTCCTCCCCGTTCATCCCTGTGGTTGATGTTGATGTGCAGCGCGCCCGCGCTGGCCGATGATTTATTCCTCGACAACCAGCCACTGCCCCAGGTATTGACCGCCACGCGCCTCAAGCAATCAGCCGCTGCCGTGCCTGGCAGCATGACCGTGATCGACAGCGAACTGATCAAGGCCAGCGGCGCACGGGATATCAGCGAACTACTGCGCTTGGTGCCGGGGATGATGGTCGGCTACACCACCGGCAACCAGGCGGCGGTGAACTACCACGGCACCAGCGCCAGCGACGCACGCCGCATGCAGGTGTTGATCGATGGGCGTTCGGTGTATCGCGCAGGCCTGGCCACCGTGGACTGGAGCGACATTCCAGTGGCCATGGAAGATATCGAGCGCATCGAAGTATTCCGCGGCCCCAACACCGTCAGCTACGGCGCCAATGCGTTGATGGCGGTGGTCAATATCCTTACGCGCTCGCCGGCCAACAGCCAGGGCACACGGGTCAAGGTGGTGCGTGGCGAGCGCGGTATCAATGACTTCTACGCCAGCCAGGGCGTGGGCTGGGAAACCGGCGATCTGCGCCTGTCGCTCTCCGGGCAACAGGACGATGGCTTCGACAGCGATGCCGCCGGTGCCGACCGCCGTGACAGCCGTCGTCTCAACCGTTTCAGCCTGGCGGTGAGCCAGACCCTGGACGCACAGCAGAGCATCGACTGGCAACTGGACGCGAAGGAAGGTACCAACCAGCGCCCGTATACCTACACGCCGGTATTCGCCGGGATTACCGAAGGTGGCAACAATTCTGACGTCACCGCCAAGGACTACGCCGCCTCCCTGCGCTGGAATTTCGACTTCAACCCCGACCACAGCTTGTATATCCAGGGTTCGGCCCAGCAATGGGACCGCCGGCAAATCTGGCAGGCCTGCGACGCTAAAGTCTCGTTCAGCCCGGAGTTGACCCAGTTGTGGCAACTCAACCCCAACTACGCTGAACTGCTGGCCCGGCACATGGACAAATATAGCCAAGGCTCCGCGCCCCCTGGCAGCGCTGCCGAACAAGCCCTGGCCAACCAGGTGCTGGACCAATGGCGCAACGGTGCCAACCAGAGCGTGTGCGGTGACATCGACCAGAGCACCCGCGAAAGCCGCTACGACGTAGAGATCCAGGACACCCTCAGCCTCTCCGACAGCCTGCGCCTGGTCAGCGGCCTGAACTACCGTTACGACCGCGCCGACTCCGACACCTATTTCAACGGCACCCTGGACGACAACACCTGGCGCCTGTTCGGCCAGTTGGAATGGCGCGCCACCGAACACTGGCTGCTGCAGGGCGGCGCCATGTTCGAAGACACCCGCCTGAGCGGCAGCTCGCTGACGCCACGGGTGGCGGTTAACTACTTGATCAACCCACGCCACGGCCTGCGCGCGGTGTACTCCGAGGCGATCCGCTCGCCGGACATGTTCGAGAACAACGTCAACTGGAGCTACCGCGTCACCAACCTCAGCTCCCCGGCCTATGGGCAGACCTCCGGGCAGTATTTCGTGAAGACCCGTGGCCCGGGCAACCTCGACAAAGAGCTGATGAAATCCCGGGAACTGGGCTACAACGGCTTCTTTGCCGACCTCGGGTTGAACATGGACGTGAAGCTGTTCTATGACGAAATCACCGACATGATCAGCTCACCCCTGCGCAATAACCAGTACATTGCCAGCAACGCCAACAGCTCGCGGTTCACCGGTGCCGAATCCCAGTTCGACTGGCGTGTGAGCAACGCCGACCGCCTGCGGCTCACCTATGCTTACGTCGACGCCACCACCAGCAATCCTCTGGACAAACTGCAGACCGCGCGCAACAGTGGCTCGGCCGGCTGGCTGCGTGAATGGGGGCAAGGCTGGTCCAGCGCGTTGTTCTACTATGGCGACGACGCGCTCAACCAATATCGCTTCGAACGGGTCGACCTGCGGGTGGCCAAGCGCATTGCCCTGGGCAAAGCCAACGTGGAGCTGGCCGGCATGTTGCAACAACGTCTCGATCACCAGCCCACCACCTGGGCCGATAACAATTATGACCATCGCCACGTACTCTATTTCAGCGCGGAGTTAGAGTTCTGACATGGGCGCCCCGTCACGGATGACCTTCTTCTTTATCTACACCCTCTGGCGACGCGCCGGGCTGCTGGTGTGCCTGTTGCTGGCCACACCGGCATGGAGCGCCGAGATCCTGCTGACCGCCGCCGAAGACGGTGCCGGGGTGCAGGCCTTTACTCTGGCCCTGGCCGAGCAACGTCCCGAGGACCGCGTGACCTTCACCGCCCTCAAGAACTTGCCGGCGCCAAGCCGTCTGCCAGCGACGACGCGCCTGATCCTGCTGGACCTGCCGGGCCTGGACTGGCGCCTGCAAGACACCCAGGGCCCACCGACCCTGGTATTGCGTATCAGCCGGCTCCAGGCCCAGCAGCGCCTGGGGAACACCCCGCACGCACACATCAGCCTGCTCTGGAGCGACCCGCCACTGGACCGCCAACTGCGCCTGATCGCCCACATCCTGCCCCAGGCGCAGCGCATCGGTGTGCTCTACGGTGCAGAGAGTGAGTTCCTGCTGCCTGAACTGCGCCAATTTGCCGGCCCCATGGGCTTGGAAATCGTGCCCCAGCGCTGGGACAGCATTAATGACAGCCGCCCGCTGCAAAGCCTGTTCAGGAACAGCGACGTCTTGCTCGGCCTCGATGACCCCCAGTTGTACAACCCGAAAACCGCGAAGAACCTGTTGCTGAGCAGCTACGCCCAGCAATTGCCCCTGGTGGGGCCCAATGCAGGATTCGTGCGGGCCGGCAGCCTGGCCAGCACCTACAGCGACCAGGCCGACTGGCTGGCCGTGCTGGATCGCCTGTTGGACCACCCGCCCGCCAACTGGCCGCGCTCGTTGTACCCGGAACACTTCAAAGTGGTGGGCAACCCGCAAGTTGCACGCTCACTGGGGATCGAACAGGTAGACGAAGCCAGCGTCGCCGCCCGATTGGCCGAAGGAGAAAAACGCCCATGACCTTGCGTCGACGTTGGGATATCAACACCCGCACCCAGCTCATCACCTTGGGCCCGGCGCTGTTGTTGACCTTGTTGTTGATCAGCTTCTTCACCTTCGTGCGCATCCAGGATTTGCGCCAGGAGTTGGACCACACCGGCCAATTGATCGCCAACCAACTGGCCCCCGCCACCGAATACGGGGTGATCTCCGGCAACAACGATGTGCTCGAAAGCCTGCTGCGCGCCACCCTGGCCACGCCTCACGTGCGTTTCCTGGAGATTCAGGACAGCAGCGAGAACATTCTGGTCTACGTCGAACAGCCGTCGGAAAAACATGACCGCTCGCTGTCGGTCAAAGTGTTCCAAGCGCCGATCCGCCTGCAACACATCCAACTGGGCAATGACTTTTTCCAGGACAACCTCAACGAACCCAAGGCTCCCCGCGCCGAGTACCTGGGCCGGGTGATCGTCGGCATGTCCAACGACGCGTTCAGCCAGCGCCAGCAGGAGATCCTGTTCAAGGCCGGCATCCTCGCGCTGTTTGCCCTGCTGTTCACCTTTTTACTGGCCCGGCGCCTGGCGGCCAGCCTGTCGCAACCCATCAGCGCCATGGGCAACGCGGTAAAGGCGATCCAACAGGGCGACTACAAGACGCCGCTGCCGATCGTAGATGACTCGGAGCTGGGCGACCTGTCGCGGCATATCAACAACCTCGCCGAAGGCCTCAACCAGGCCAGCCGCGAACAACACCAAGCCATGGCCCAACTGATCCAGACCCGCGAAGAGGCCGAGCGCGCCAACAACGCCAAGTCCGATTTCCTGGCAATGATGAGCCACGAGTTGCGCACCCCGATGAACGGCGTGCTGGGCATGCTGCAATTGCTGGAAACCACCGAGATGACCGAGGAGCAGACCGAATACGCGGCACTGGCCTCCGAATCCACCGAGCATTTGCTCAAGGTGATCAACGACATCCTCGACTTCTCGCGCATCGAACGCGCAGCGCTGGAGCTGGAGCATATTCCGTTCAACCTGGCCGACCTGATCAACAGCTGCGCCCAAGCCTTCCAGCACAGCGCGCAACAACGTGGCCTGGCGCTCAAGCTGTCGATACCGTCGGGCCTGGAGACGTTGCGGGTCCAGGGTGACCCCACCCGCATCCGGCAGATCCTGGTGAACCTGATCGGCAATGCGCTCAAATTTACCGAGCACGGCACCGTCACCGTCGAGCCCCAGTGGCAGACCCTGGACCATGAACTGGTGTGGTTCACCTGCACCGTGCGCGATAGCGGCATCGGTATTTCTGCCGAGCGCCTGGAATTGATGTTCGACGCGTTCCAGCAGGCCGACAGTTCCATTTCAAGACGTTACGGCGGCACTGGCCTGGGCTTGCCCATCGCCCGCACTCTGGCCGAACGCATGGGCGGCACGCTGCGCGCCCAGAGCGAAGAAGGCCGGGGTTCGGTGTTTACCCTGGAGATTCCGCTGGCCATTGACCAGCACGTCGTGCCGACGATCACCCTGGACGCCGAGGGCAAAGGCAGCGCGGGCAATGGTCGCCATGTATTGCTGGTGGAAGACAACCCGGTCAACCGCACGGTCGTCGAAGCCATGCTGCGCAGCCTGGGCTTTGAAGTGAGCCTGGCCACTGATGGCGCCGAAGCGATCCGCAGCGCCGAGAGCCTGATTTTCACGGCAATCCTTATGGATTGCCGCCTGCCACTGATCGACGGCTACGAAGCCACCCGGCAGATTCGCCAATTGCCCGGCTGCGCCGACCTGCCGATCATCGCGCTGACCGCCAATGCCTTGCAGGGCGACCGCGAAGCCTGCCTGGCAGCGGGCATGAATGATTACCTGGCCAAGCCGTTCAAACGCACCGATTTGCAGCAAATTCTGCAGCGCTGGGTGCAATAGCGCCGCGCCATCAGCCAACTCCGACTGGCGTGAAAGGCGAAAGTGCGGCAGTCTTAGGCACCCGAACGGGCCGATAAACAGGCCCGGTTTAAAATTTCAGTGAACAAGTGTACATTCAGTGCCTTGCCGCTGTGACTTTCACTACAACGCAATAGTCTATGTGTAGGCTGCTGACATGAGGCATGAACGCTTCAGTCGGTTCGGGAAGATTTACCCTACCCTGCCGCATGGGATTATTGAGGAGCTCGCATGACCAAACAAAACGCCTTTACTCGGGAAGACCTGCTGCGCTGCAGTCGCGGTGAGCTGTTCGGCCCAGGTAACGCGCAACTGCCCGCCCCAAATATGCTGATGGTGGATCGCATCACCCATATCAGCGAAGAGGGTGGCAAGTACGGCAAAGGTGAATTGGTCGCCGAGCTGGATATCACCCCGGACCTGTGGTTCTTCGCCTGCCATTTCGAAGGCGACCCTGTGATGCCAGGCTGCCTGGGCCTCGACGCCATGTGGCAACTGGTCGGCTTCTTCCTCGGCTGGCAAGGCCTGCCGGGCCGCGGTCGCGCCCTGGGTTCGGGCGAAGTGAAGTTCTTTGGCCAGGTCCTGCCGACCGCCAAGAAAGTCACCTACAACATTCAGATCAAGCGCGTCCTCAAGGGCAAGTTGAACCTGGCCATCGCCGATGGTTCGGTGAGCGTCGACGGTCGCGAGATCTATACTGCCGAAGGCCTTCGGGTCGGCGTATTCACTTCCACTGACAACTTTTAAGGGTTATCCGCATGCGCCGCGTCGTTATCACTGGTCTGGGCATCGTTTCTTGCCTGGGCAATGACAAAGAGACCGTCACCGCTAACCTGCGTGCAAGTCGCCCTGGCATCCGCTTCAACCCGGAATATGCCGAAATGGGTCTGCGTAGCCAGGTTTCCGGCTCCATCGACCTGCCCCTCGAAGAACTGATTGATCGCAAGATCTACCGCTTCGTCGGCCACGCTGCCGCCTACGCCTACCTGGCCATGAAAGACGCCATCGCCGACTCCGGCCTGAGCGAAGAGCAGGTTTCCAACGTACGCACCGGCCTGATCGCCGGCTCCGGCGGCGCATCCACCCTGAACCAGATGGAAGCGCTGGACATCCTGCGCGAAAAAGGCGTGAAGCGCGTTGGCCCGTACCGTGTAACGCGGACCATGGGCAGCACCGTTTCGGCCTGCCTGGCCACGCCATTTGCCATCAAGGGCGTGAACTACTCGATCTCCTCGGCTTGCGCCACCAGTGCTCACTGCATCGGTACTGCGGTTGAGCAGATCCAACTGGGCAAGCAGGACATCGTGTTCGCCGGCGGCGGTGAAGAAGAACATTGGAGCCAGTCGTTCCTGTTCGACGCCATGGGCGCACTGTCCACCCAGTACAACGAGACCCCGGAAAAAGCCTCCCGCGCCTACGACGCCAAGCGTGACGGTTTCGTCATCGCCGGCGGTGGCGGCATGGTGGTGGTCGAGGAGCTGGAACACGCTCTGGCCCGTGGTGCCAAGATCTACGCGGAAATCGTTGGCTACGGCGCGACGTCCGATGGCTACGACATGGTTGCACCAAGCGGTGAAGGCGCTATCCGCTGCATGCAGATGGCAATGTCCACCGTGAATACCCCAATCGACTACCTGAACACCCACGGCACCTCGACTCCGGTCGGCGACGCCAAGGAAATGGAAGGCGTGCGTGCGGTATTCGGCGCCAAGGCCCCAGCCATCAGCTCCACCAAGAGCCTGTCGGGTCACTCCCTGGGCGCCGCTGGCGTTCACGAAGCGATCTACTGCCTGCTGATGATGGAAGGCAACTTCATCGCCGGCTCGGCCAACATCGATGAACTGGACCCAGCTGTCGCTGACATGCCGATCCAGCTCAAGACCGTTGAAAACGCCAAGATCGACACCGTGATGAGCAACAGCTTCGGCTTCGGTGGCACTAACGCCACCCTGGTACTGAAACGCTGGCAGGGCAAGTAAGGCCTGTAGCTTGATCGCATGAAAAAGCCCCGACTGGTTCGGGGCTTTTTTATGGGCGGATGGATTTGAGACCGAGTCGCCTGCTTCGCGAGCAAGCCCGCTCCCACATTTGACCGCATTCCAAAGGATGTACTCGGTCAAGTGTGGGAGCGGGCTTGCTCGCGAAAGGGCCAACCCAATTCCAAGCCCTACACCGAAAACCGCGCCACCATGCTATTGAGCCCCACCGCCAACCGCGACAACTCCTGGCTCGCCGCACTGGTCTGGTTCGCCCCGGTCGACGTCTGATGAGCCAAATCGCGAATGTTCATCAAATTTCGATCCACCTCCCGCGCCACCGCCGCCTGTTGCTCCGACGCACTGGCGATCACCAGGTTGCGCTCATTGATCAAGGTAAACGCCGACGCAATCGCCTCCAGCGCGGTGCCTGCCGACTTGGCGATCTCCAGCGTGGCATGTGCCCGCGTGTTGCTCTGCTGCATCGAGCTGACCGCCTGATCAGTCCCCTGTTGAATCCCGCTGATCATCAACTCGATTTCCTGGGTTGACTGCTGGGTGCGATGGGCCAGGGCCCGCACTTCATCAGCCACCACCGCAAAGCCGCGCCCGGCATCCCCGGCGCGCGCCGCTTCAATGGCCGCGTTCAACGCCAGCAGGTTGGTCTGTTCGGCAATCGAGCGAATCACGTCCAACACCTTGCTGATGCCATACACCTTCTGCGCCAAGTCCCCGACCTGATTGGCATTGGCCGTCACATCCAAGGCCAGCGCCTGGATCGACACCACGGTCTGCTGCACTTGGTCACGCCCCTGCTGGGCAATACGGTCGGATTCACGCGAAGCCTGAGAGGTGGCCACGGCATTGCTCGCCACCTCCTCCACCGCTGCCGTCATCTGGTTGACCGCCGTGGCCGCCTGTTCGATTTCCTGGTTCTGCTGGTACAGGCCACGGGTGGCATCTTCGGTGACACAACTGAGCTCTTCGGAGGCAGAGGCCAATTGGTTCGAGGATTCAGCGATCTGCCGGATGGTATCGCGCAGGTTCTCCTGCATGCCCTTGAGCGCTTGCTGCAAGCGCGCAGGCTCATCCTTGCCGGTGATGCTAATCTCACCGGTCAGATCACCACTGGCCACGCCCTGGGCGACTTTGAGCGATTGAGCCAAGGGCAGCACGATGCTGCGGGTCAGCCACACCGCCAAGCCAATGGTGATCAGTGCCGTCAATATGATCATGCCCACCACCCAACTGCGCGACTGGCTGAACACGCTCTGTGCCAGGTTCGCGGCTTGATTGGCATTGGCTTTGTTGAGGTTGACCAGGTCGTGCAGGGTGGTGGCCATTTCATCGGCGAGCTGGTTCATCTCTCCGTTGACTACCTTGATGGCGTCTTCGAGCTGATTGGCCTTGGAAAACCCCATGACCTGCTCCTGGCGTTGCAGGTATTGCTGCTCCTGGGCCTTGAAGCGGTCGAACAGCGCGCGCTCCTCCGGCAGCACGATCAACGCTTCGTAGAGGCTTTGGGCGTTGTGCAGGCCGTTTTTGAGGTCGCCGAGCTTTTGCTCATTCTGCGCCAGCGCCTGGGGATCGCGGTTGACCAGCAAGCGCAGCGTGAGTGCGCGCACCCGCAACAGGTCCTGGCTCATTTCCCCCACTGCCATCACGCTGGGCAGCCAGTTGTTTTCCACCTGGTCCGACTGCTGGCGCATATTGGCCATCTGCAACAGCGCAAAGCCGCCCAGGGCGAACACCATCAACGCCAGCACGCCAAACCCTAACCCTGCGCGCGGGGCGATGTTCAAACTTCTGATACTCATGCCTTGGCTCCTTCCAAATGCGCTGCATCCATTTGCAGCTGGCTCCTGAAAGGTATCGGCCCGTGCGCCACTTTGCGTAAGACGAAAACGCGATATAAACCCCTAACACAATCGCGACGAAACTGATTGTAGAAAACATGGAACACCCGATCGCACCCATGCTCTATAACTGCATAACCTTCATCCTGCCCCCTTGTGAGGTTCGCCATGCCCGTTACCGTGAACACCCTGAACCACGACAACTTCCGCCACAGCGTGAATATCAACCACCACGAGCTGTTCACCGACCTGCCCAAGAGCCTGGGTGGCGACGACTCGGCGCCCTCCCCCCATGACTATTTCGACGCCGCCCTGGCTTCGTGCAAGGCGCTGACCGTCAAACTGTACGCCCAGAAGAAGGACATCCCCCTCACCGGCGTGACCGTGGAAGTCACCCACGACAGCACCGAGGAGCAAAAAGGCAAATACAAGCTCAACGTCAAGCTGACCCTCAAAGGCGTGCTAACCGACGCACAGCGCGATGAGCTGCACCGCGTCGCCGATCGCTGCCCAGTACACAAGCTGATGACCACCGCCGACGTCACCATCGAAACCAAACTGTCGGAAGGCGCCTTCAGCCAATAGCACCAACCTCCCGTCGAGCGGGTTATGCTCAGCACCCGTCAACCCGCTCAGACAGGGACGCACCATGACCACCCTCACCGTGATCCGCCCTCGCCCCGAAGAGGTCGAAGGCCAACCGATCCTGCGCCCACTGCCCTCGCGAGAATGCCGCAGCGTTGGGCCCTTTGTGTTTTTCGACCATATGCTGCTCACCCACTATGCGCCGGGCAGCGGCATGAATATCCGCCAACACCCGCATATCGGCCTCTCCACCCTCACCTACCTGTTCGAAGGCGCCTTACAGCACAAGGACAGCCTCGGCTCCGACCAGGTGGTTGAGGCCGGTGACGTGAGCTGGATGACCGCCGGCAGCGCGATTGCCCACGTCGAGCGTACGCCCGAGGCGCTCAAGGCCAGCGGATTCAGCCTGCACGGCCTGCAAGTGTGGCTGGCCTCGCCCCAGGATCACGAAGCGGGGCCTGGGCACTACAGCCATCACCCAGCGGCGAGCCTGCCGGTCAGTGACAACCTGGGGGTGCAGATCCGCCTGATTGCCGGTGATGGTTTCTGCCTTAAGTCTTCGGTGCCGGTGCTGTCACCTACGTTATATGCCGAAGTGCACATGCAAACGGCCACGACGCTGCTGATCCCCGATGAGCATGAGGAACGCGCGGTGTATGTGCTGGACGGTGAGGCGCAGTTGGATGGCGAGCCGCTGGAAGTCCACAGTCTGGTGGTCTTGCCGGCGGGACAGGAGATGGCGCTGTTTGCCGAAACCGATTGCCATCTGGTGGTGTTCGGCGGGGCGCCGCTGGATGGGCCGCGAAGGATCAATTGGAATTTTGTGGCGAGCGATCCGGCGGTGATCGAACAAGCGCGGCAGCGCTGGGCGGCGGGGGATTGGCCGAAGGTGCCGGGTGAAACAGACAGGATTGAGTTGCCTGTGAGATAGCATTCGCGAGCAAGCCCGCTCCCACATTCAACCGCGTTTATTCTGAACAAATACGGTCGAATGTGGGAGCGGGCTTGCTCGCGAAGAGGCCATAACAGACGCTAAAGCTTTAGCCCCCGAACACTTCATCCAACAAATCATGCATCGCCTTGAACGCCCGCTTGGCGGTGTTGGCGTCGTACATCATCTTGCCCGGCACATTGGCGTGGGGGTCGGTAAACGAATGCACGGCACCGCCAAAGCTGTGCAATTGCCAATCCACACCGGCAGCGTTCATTTCTTCTTCAAACGCAGGCAACTGCTCTCTCGGCACCAATGGGTCGGATGCACCGTGCAGCACCAGCACTGAACCCTTGACGTTTTTCGCGCCTGCCGGGTTCTGGGTGTCGATGGTGCCGTGGAACGAAACGGCGGCCTTCAACGGCGCGCCGGTACGTGCCAGCTCCAGCGAGCAGAAGCCGCCAAAGCAGAAACCAAAGGTCGCCAGCTTCGCGGTATCCACCTCGGCCTGGCCTTGCAGTTGCTCAAAGGCCGCCTGCATAAGCTTGAGCAGCTTAGGGTTGTCATTCTTCAACGGCATCATCGCCGCGCCGGCTTCATCGCCATTCGACGGGCGTACGATTTGCCCATACAGGTCGGCGATCAGCACCACATAGCCTTTGCTGGCCACGCTCTTGGCGATCTCTTCGGCACCCGCACTCACCCCCATCCAGTTCGGCGCCATCAACAGGCCAGGCAGCGGGCCCTTGTGGTTGGCATCGAACGCCAGGCGGCTTTCATAGGACTGGCCATCAATCTGATAGACCACGGAACGCACAGTGACTTGGCTCATCATTTACTCCAGTTGAGGTGCACATCATCCCACCTGTAGGAGCGAGCTTGCTCGCGAAAAACGTCCAGTCGACGCGTTGAACCAGCATGCCCGCGTTAGCGTTGACGACCTTCGCGCGCAAGCTCGCTCCTACAGGGGGGCCAGAACGAAAAAGCCCGCCGAAGCGGGCTTTTCTACAACGGTGTCAGACCGACAGTTCAACCAACAGCTTGTTCAGGCGGCGCACGTAGGCGGCCGGGTCTTTCAGGCTGTCGCCAGCGGCCAGGGCCGCTTGGTCGAAGAGGATGTGCGACAGGTCGCCAAAGCGACCCTCATTCTGCTCGCCATCGAGTTTCTCGATCAGCGGGTGAGCCGGGTTGAATTCGAAGATCGGCTTGGAGTCCGGAACCTTCTGGCCGCTGGCTTCAAGGATCTGGCGCATCTGCATGCCCAGGTCCTGCTCGCCGATGGCCAAAATCGCTGGGGAATCGGTCAGGCGGTGGGAAACCCGCACTTCACTGACCGCATCGCCCAAGGACGCCTTGATCCGCTCAACCAGGCCTTCTTTGGCCTTGGCGACTTCTTCGGCTTCTTTCTTCTCTTCTTCGGAGTCCAGGTTACCCAGGTCCAGGTCACCACGGGCCACGTCAACGAAGGACTTGCCGTCGAATTCGTTGAGGTAGCTCATCAGCCACTCGTCGATACGGTCGGTGAGCAGCAGCACTTCGATGCCTTTCTTGCGGAAGACTTCCAGGTGCGGGCTGTTCTTGACCTGAGCGTAGGTTTCGCCGGTCAGGTAGTAGATCTTGTCTTGGCCTTCCTTGGCGCGTGCCAGGTACTCGGCCAGGGCCACCACTTGCTCGCCGTCGTCACCCAGGGTAGAGGCAAAACGCAGCAGGCCGGCGATCTTTTCCTTGTTGGCGAAATCTTCGGCAGGGCCTTCTTTCATCACCTGGCCGAAGTTTTTCCAGAAGCCTTTGTATTGCTCAGGCTCGTTCTTCGCCAGTTTTTCCAGCATGTCGAGTACGCGCTTAGTCAGCGCCGACTTCATCGAGTCGATGATCGGGTCTTTCTGCAGGATTTCCCGCGACACGTTCAGCGACAGGTCGTTGGAGTCGACCACACCCTTGATAAAACGCAGGTAAAGCGGCAGGAAGGATTCTGCCTGGTCCATCACGAACACGCGCTGCACGTAAAGCTTGAGGCCCTTCGGCGCTTCACGCTGGTACAGGTCAAACGGAGCACGCGCCGGCACGTAGAGCAACGAGCTGTATTCCAGCTTGCCTTCGACCTTGTTGTGGCTCCAGCTCAGCGGGTTTTCGTAATCGTGACCGATGTGTTTGTAGAACTCCTGGTATTCCTCGTCCTTGATCTCGGTACGCGGACGGGTCCACAGAGCGCTGGCGCGGTTGACGGTTTCCCATTCCAGCGCAGGCTGCTCCTCGCCTTCAACGGCTGCCTGTTCTTTTGGCAGTTCGATCGGCAAAGCGATGTGGTCGGAGTATTTCTTGATGATGTTACGCAGGCGGTAACCGTCGGCGAATTCGCTTTCACCTTCTTTGAGGTGCAACACGATGCGAGTGCCACGGTCAGCCTTGTCGATGGTGGCGATTTCAAACTCGCCCTCACCTTTGGAAGACCAGTGCACACCTTCGCTGGCAGGCTGGCCGGCGCGACGGCTGAACACTTCAACCTTGTCGGCGACGATAAAGGCCGAGTAGAAGCCCACACCGAACTGGCCGATCAGGTGCGAGTCTTTCTTCTGGTCGCCCGACAGGTTTTTCATGAAGTCAGCGGTGCCGGATTTGGCGATGGTACCCAGGTGGGTAATCGCGTCTTCACGGCTCATGCCGATACCGTTGTCTTCGAGGGTGACGGTGTTGGCGTCTTTGTCGAAGCTCACGCGGATTTTCAGTTCGGCGCCACCTTCCAGCAACTCAGGCTTGGACAGGGCTTCGAAACGTAATTTGTCGACAGCGTCAGAGGCGTTCGAGATCAATTCGCGAAGGAAGATTTCCTTGTTGGAATACAGCGAATGGATCATGAGGTGCAGCAGTTGCTTCACCTCGGTCTGGAAGCCCAGGGTTTCCTTTTGAGTTTCCACGCTCATGGTCATCAAACTCCAATTGGATGGCAGTGGCCGCCCCCGTAAGGGTTGGCGGCGGGTTGTCATCAAAGTTGGGGGCTAAGACCAGGATTTCAAGGGCCGCTTGGATCCTCGATTTTGAAATGCGCACGGGCCGTGGCAATCGGCTCGGCCGCAGTGCTCTGCCACGCGGTTATCGCCACGTTTGCCACCCGCCGCCCCTGGCGCCATACCTGGCATTTGGCATAAGTGTCACGAAACTGGCCTGCGCGTAGGTAATCCAGGGAAAAATCGATGATCTTGGGCAGGCCAGGCGCGCCTGTGAACACCAGCAGGTGCAGCGCGGCCGACAGTTCCATAAAGCCGGCAATCACGCCACCATGGAGCGCCGGCAATATCGGGTTACCAATATTGTCCTTGCTGGCCGGCAGGCGAAACAGCAATTCATCCCCCAGGCGTGTGCATTCGATACCGATCAGCTTGGCGTAGGGGATCAGGTCCAGCAGCTCATCATAGTTACCCCGAGCGTGGGCCTGTTCCAGGCGCGTCTTGAATCGATGCGTCATGCCGGTTCACCTTTGATCGTGCTCCCCAACCCCTGTGTGCCCTTAAGGCGCTTGCCCATGCGCATGAACGTGCCCACCACATGGGCGATGGGCTGTTGCGGGTCACCCTGGTAGGCAAAGCCACGGGTGAAGATCACATCGGTGGTCACTCGATAACATTGGGCAAAACCGTACACCGGCTTATGCGGCTCGGCCGGGTGCATGTAGTCGATGCGCAGGTCGAGGGTCGGGCACACCTCGAACTCCGGTAATACGCACAGGGTGGCCATGCCACACGCGGTGTCCATCAGGGAGGTCAAGGCGCCGCCGTGGATTACACCGGTATGGGGGTCACCTACAAGTTGCGGGGCGTAGGGCATGATCAAGGTAATGCCCTCCGCACTCGCATCATGGGCGCCGATACCCAGTACCTGACAATGGCGCAAGGCCGAAACAAAACGCATCGCACGCTCTAACAAGGGGTTTTCGGTCATTCGTTCCAGACTCTTATTAGTGTTGATCGGCAAAATCTGCGGTGCGGTAAAAAGTTCCTTTAAGTCAGTGGTTTATATATCTACAGAATAAAAGGAACTAAAGCCGAACCGCCATGCTCGAAAGGCCAGTAGATATCTTCAATAAGGAGAAACAACCCATGCGTAAGACTTTAGCTATTTCCATGATGCTCGCCGCTGCCCTCGGCCTGGCTGCCTGCGACAAGAAATCCGAAGACAAAGCCCAAGATGCCGCTGCACATTCCGAGCAAGCTCAGAAAGACATGGCGAAGGCTCAGGATAAGGTGAACGACGCGGCGAAAGAAAACGCCGATGCTGCCAAAGCTCAGGCTGAATCGAACGAAGCCGCCGCAAAAGAAGCAGCACCTGCTACCCCTGCTACCGGTTCTTGAGACCGCAGCTTGAAATAGCTCTGCTGTAAAAAGAAAGCCCGCTTAGATAGCGGGCTTTACTTTGTCTGCTGTTTTTAGTCTGAGCACTCATACACTGAATGGATTAAGCAGATTCTTTGACGGGCTCGGGCAACGGCATATCGGTTGGCGTATAGACCATCACTTGCAGTACGTCGGAATGAAATTCGCGGCGATACAGCACCACCACTACCCCGCCACTCATCAACATGAACAACCATGGGCTGACAAACCACGCCAGCATGGTCATGCCGAAGTAGTAAGAGCGCAGGCCAAAGTTGAACTGGTTGGCCGCCATGGAAATCACCCGCGCTGCCCGCAGGGCAAAGGCATTGCGCTCCTGCTCCGATACATGCCGCTCGCCAATCATGGGAGCCGAGCCCACTAGCACCGCGGCGAAATTGTACTGGCGCATGCACCAGCTGAACGTGAAGAACGCATAGACGAACACCAGCGCCAGGCACAGCAGCTTGATCTCCGACATCCCCTGGGACGCTTGTTGCACCATCGGGATATCTGCCAGCAACGACACCGCCCGCTCCGACGCGCCGAGTACGGTGAGAATGCCCGCAAGGATGATCAAGGTGCTGGAGGCAAAGAACGAGGCGTTGCGCTCAAGGTTGCCGATCACGCTGGCGTCGGCGATGCGGTTGTCCCGCAGCAACATGCGGCGCATCCAGTCTTCGCGATACAGGTGCAGCACGCTGGCCAGGCAGGCGGTGTCGCGGGCTTTCCAAGTGGCGTAGCGGGTGTAACCGCCCCAGCACAGGGCGAACCAGAAGGCGGCGAGTAGGTGGACTTGATTGGTTTCAACAAACGACATGTGGGCTCTTTTGAATGGCGATGGAATGTACGAAGCGCGCGGGATCTTGCCAGCGAAGCCGCCGTGTAGCCAGAGAGGCCTGCTACGAAAAGCCCGTTAAATTGTCACGCATTTCATCCAAGCGTCTAGATGTACGCACGCACCGTCCACCCCTGGAACCAATCAAAAGCTTCCCGTCACTCACGTGACGCCTATAACACGAGGCCTCAGCCACTATTGAAAAAAGGAATTTCCATGCTTATTCAGAGGAACGCTAATGCCCCTAACGCCTATCGCGTTAAAGACGAATATCGCGCCACAGACTGCTCCCGCCCCCATAAACCCAGCGCCTGGCTCAGCACAACCGCCTTCATCAGAGCCTGTTCAACCGAGTCCGGCACGGCGGGACCACAATGATCTAGTAACACCAAATGTACGCGCAATAATGCCAGTCGAGGTGAACACGCAGGCGCCAACAACCACGTCCCCACAGTCCCAATTGATTGAGAAGCATCAGGCGCTGAACAAAAAAATCAATGAATTACTCAGTCATCAGGTGAGCTTCCAACGTTTTATTCAGACTCAACTGCGAAGAACCTTTCCCCAGCTCAAATCAATCGATCCAAGTGCCATCCAGGTCAATACCTATCGCAATCAGCCGCCAGCCGAACCTAAATTGATTTCCACGCAAACGTTGTCCGAGGCATTGCCGAGCAAAATCGCCCAGATCAATCGAAATGCAGTCACAGGCCAGCGAAACGTTGAACCACACAGCAGTGATACGCAAACCCGCTTTTACATTAACGACACAGTAGGCGGGGCCCCGAAAAAACTTGAAAATCAGCGCTCGTTGCTCACCCTCGCACATGATATTGCAACCCGCTTCCCAGAGGCGCTCACCAGCTACTGGAAAAGAGCGCCCAAAGGCGCCACCAAGCAGCCCCCCCGACAAGAACAATTGCTCGACTTACACAGGCAAATGCTCGCAACCGAGGCAGCGCTGCGGTTTGAAGATGGAACCCTGAGCCAGGCCGGCAAAAAACTTATCGATGCCGCCTTTCAGCACCCAACCCTTGAAGCGCGCGAGCGTGAATTCCCTTCTGGTGCCCGGCCAGGGGTTTATCCCATCAGGGTCGACGACAACACTCCCAATGGCGCGCTTTTGGCCGGCTGTTTTCTTATCAGCAGCAGCGACGGATCAACGGCCGGATCGCCCTACAAGCCGGCTGACACCAGGAGTATTGGCCTGGAGGACTCGTTCGGCCCTGTCGTACTTTATACGCCCGGCGAGGGCTTTGAAGAGTTCGACAGCCCAGGAGAGGCACGCAATGCTCTGGCGCAAAGGATCAACAATGACGAGGAAAAAGCCGCCCAACTCCTTAAGGGCCTGCCGTTGTCGGTAGAGCACAGTCGGGCCACTCAGTGGGGCGATGACTTGCTGCGGGGGTTTGCCCCGGTTTCAGGCGATGTATTGGCGCAGACCTTCACCTTGCTGTTGCAGCGTCAGGCGCAAGAGGTCAATGAAACCATGCAGTTGGCCTTCGCCGAAAACGCAACGACTTCTACACCCCAGTTATTGCTTCCTGAAACTGTCGCCAAGATCAATGACGGCGCCGACCTGTCACCGTATTTCGATGGCAGCAATGCCATGCTCGCACGCAACGAACAACTCCTGAATAAACTCCAGCCTCAATGGCTCAAAACCCTGTCCCACGAGCAAGAAGCTCAATACCGGGCGCTAAGCGAGGCCGAGCAGAAGCACTACACGCGCTTGCATCCCCTGGTGGAACAAGTCCCCCCGCTCCTTGCGTTTGCCAAACAGGTGTTGAGCAAGGCGCTGAAAACCAAGCTGCAAGGTCGATATCCGAAGCAGGAAATAGACCCTGACAAACTGACCGTCCAGATAAAAATACAACACAAAGGCAAGCCCCTGGGTTTGAATGGTGCCCATTTCGCCCCGCCGAAAACGGAGTTCTTCAGAGCGTCACTCACCGAACTAGCACTCAAGAACACAGCGCCCTGGACAGCAGAACCCGCTACGACAACGTGGGTGGCAACCCTGACCACCGGCGACGGGGACGTCCTGACGCTGGATAAGCCGTTTCTTGAGAGCCTGATCAGCCAAACCGATGTAGGCCAGCAATACCTCGACCTGCTCAAAGACAAGCTCAACCCCAATGCCACCTCTGGCGAAGCCAACGTCCTGCACAACGCCTGGAAAGACCACCAAAGGGCAAAGATGGCCAAGGAAGCCTTTATCACCAGCCTGGATCCAGACGCTTACCTGAACAAACAAAAGTTCGCCGAGCAGTGGATCAGCGCAACACTTGGACATGACGACGCCACCACGTGGCCAAAAGTGAATGGCGCATCCATCGTGTCCCACAGCGTCGAACTGGACGGCAAACCCGTTCAAGGCATGCTCGTTATCAAACCCAGCAACCACCCGTCCCTGGTCCTGTACAGTCCGGATGCACCCGATGGGCGCCCTTACAGAGAGTTTGTCGACCAGGACCAACTTAACGCAACATTGAATAAACCCGAGTGGCAAACCTACATCAGCCAGCGGGTAGCACCGGAAGATAAATACGCCAAATTCGACGACCTGTTTGTGCCGGGTATCAATTCGCTACTCAAGAAAGCGGCGGCAGACTACGAAGCGGGTGTCGTGCTCAAGCCGATCAAGGGGGGCGTCAGCGACCATCTTTACCGGCAAGAACTTGGCTTACTCCGAAGCAGGGCCTCGGCCCGAATGAACACCAACGCATCAGTGTCCGCACGCTCCACACACGCCAAACTGATGTTCGCCACAGACATGTCCCTGTTGCTGCTGAGTCTTATCCCAGTGGGTGCAGGTGTCTCAGCGGGTTACAGGCTTTCCAAGGCGGCCTTGAAAACCATGCGGGTACCTGGACGAAGCCTGCCCAAGCTGATTACCCAGCCAGGCAAGTGGGCCGCGGCGTATAACGACTTCGCCTTGGCGGCTTCGGGCATACCGATACTCAAGAATGCACCGCTGCGCCCAGTACTCAGATTCCCCGCATCCAGCGCGACACGACAAGCCATCGTTCCTCCGCG
Organism: Pseudomonas sp. 18175; assembly: GCF_050432925.1. Classification (NCBI taxonomy): domain Bacteria; kingdom Pseudomonadati; phylum Pseudomonadota; class Gammaproteobacteria; order Pseudomonadales; family Pseudomonadaceae; genus Pseudomonas; species Pseudomonas sp. 18175. Next base: position 73,519 of record NZ_JBKFTO010000003.1, read on the forward strand.
GGCGCCCACCGTGCCGGTTCCAGGCACCTCAACGGGGATCTCCTCGCCCCTAGCCACACACGCCACTACCGTACCGAACCGTGGAAACCTGGCCGCCTATGCCGTGGATCACAAGTGGGGGGCGAGCGAGTTGCTCAAAAGCCATGGGCCGAAGCAAGTCGGTGACAAGTGGCTGATCCGTTACACCGATGAATCAAACGTAAGCAGGACCTATCAGATCAGCCCAGTACTCAAATTCGAATCGGGCTACGTCAACATCATTGACCCAAGCACCGGAAAGCGCGCAATCACGCTGCAACGCCTGGGTAGCGGAGAGTGGGGCCCTACCGGCTTGCCAGGAGGCACTAAGCTGACAAACCCGGTCACGGCCCCATCTCAGACGACGTCCGTACTCATGCAAGAGTCTCAAACCCTTCACACAGAGCACGGCATACTTTCTACCGAAAGCCTTTCCGATTGTTCTGCGCTGGCCGTCCTGTCGGACTGGAATGGCAAGACCTACGGCACCCGAACACTGATGCACTTGAACGGCAGCAACCTCAGTTCCAACTTGAACAACCGCTCAGGATTCGAGGTGATAAGGGAGCTACACGAGTCGTTGAAAAACGGCGGAAAGGTCATTTTGGTGGGCGGCGACTTATCTCAGTCCAAGACGGGACTGGCAGTCACTCTGGGCCAAAAAAACCCCAACACTGGCCGACAACCGCTGCTGGACTTGATCAACCAGAAGGGAGTGTCTTTCGAAGTAGCGGGGGGCACAAGCGTTAAAGTCCACCCAAACGGTAGCTTTACCGTGGCCGAAGGAGGCGTCGGGGTGCTGGACGAGAAAGCGGTCAAATGGATCATCGATTTCAGTAAAGATTAACCAACCCGGCGCCTCCCCCTCTGCACCTTTTGCGCTAGCACTTTATTGGCTGTGCCAAAAAGCACACAAAAAAAACCCCGGACCTTGTGGTCTGGGGCTTTTTTTGCGGATGGCCCGCGCTTTTATGCAATCGCTTCGCTGCGCTTGCCCAGCATACGGTCGATCACCACGGCCACCACCAGCACCATCACCGACGGCACCAGCCAGGCCAGGCCTTGCTCGCTCAGCGGCAGGTTGGTCAGCTGCGCCGGCATCCAGCCTGCCAGACCTGCACCTTTGAGTGCATCGATGCCGCCAAAGATAAACGACACCAACATCACCGGGCCCACGATGCGGCCCTGTTCCTGCCAAAAGTCTTTGCAGAAGCTCAAGGCCACCAGCACGATGCACGGCGGGTAGATCGCGGTGAGGACCGGAATCGAGAAGGCAATCAGCTTGGTCAGGCCCAGGTTGGACACGAACAGCGAGAACAGCGCCAGAATCACCACCAATGTCTTGTATGACAGTGGCAGGATTTTACTGAAGTACTCGGCGCAGGCGCAGGTCAGGCCCACCGCAGTCACCAGGCACGCCAGGGAGATCAGCACGGCCAGGAAACCGCTGCCCAGCGAACCGAAGGTATGTTGCACATAGGCGTGCAGAACGGCAGCGCCATTGGCGGCACCGGCGGCAACTTCATGGCTGCCCGCACCCAGGCGGAACAGGCTGACATACACCAGTGCCAGGCCCACTCCGGCAATCAGGCCGGCAATGATCGCATAGCGGGTGATCAGCTTTGGCGACTCGACGCCACGGGAGCGGATCGCGTTGACGATCACGATGCCAAACACCAGTGCGCCCAGGGTATCCATGGTCAGGTAACCATTGATAAAACCTTGGGAGAACGGGGCGGCGACGTATTCCGGGGTGGCGACGCCCACTTCACCGGCCGGCAGGGCAAACGCGGCGATGCCGAGCACGGCCAGCGCAATGATCTTCAATGGGGCAAGGAAGCGACCCACGGTGTCCAGCAGTCGACCCGGATACAGGGAGACGAAGAACACCACCAGGAAATACACCGAGCTGTACAGGAACAGCGCCAACGGGCTTTCGCCGGTCAGCGGTGCCAGGCCCACTTCAAAGGATACGGTCGCGGTACGCGGGGTGGCGAACAGCGGCCCTACCGCCAGATACGCCGCCGCCGCGAGCAGGCCACCGGCGATCTTGCCGATCGGGCTGCTCAACGCGTCCATACCGCCGCCGACCTTGGCCAGGGCGACAACAGTCACCACCGGCAAACCCACTGCGGTGATCAAAAAGCCCAACGCTGCCATCCAGACATGAGGCCCGGACTGCAAACCAACGATAGGCGGGAAGATGATGTTGCCAGCGCCCACGAACAGGGCAAAGGTCATAAAGCCCAACGCCAGGATATCCTGGCTTTTCAACACTTTCATTTCGGGAAATACCACACTACTGAATCGGAATTTAGAGAGGGATTCCCTGTGGATGAGGGAAATACTGCCAGCCCTGATGGGGGCCGACCGGTCTAGCGCGGGGCTTCCTTTTGGGAGGCACACGCATAAAGAGGCGGCTAGGGTACAGAAATTGGCTGACGAACGCACTGTTGCGGGGCGAACTGTCCGATAAGCGACCTCTTCATGTCGCGTTTTCATACCTAATTTGACAATACGGACAAAAAATGTGGGAGCGGGCTTGCTCGCGAATGCAGTGTGTCAGTCAACTTATGCATCGACTGACACACTGCATTCGCGAGCAAGCCCGCTCCCACATTTTGATCTTCACCAGATCCTAAATGCACAAAGGCCACCCGAAGGTGGCCTTTGCTTGGTAAAGCGTCAGCTAAGCGCGAGGCTTACTTGACAGCCCAACCGGTCAGCTCGGACAAAGCCTTGCCGATGTCTGCCAGCGAACGCACGGTTTTAACGCCTGCGTCTTCCAGGGCAGCAAACTTCTCGTCTGCAGTGCCCTTGCCGCCAGAGATGATTGCGCCAGCATGGCCCATGCGCTTGCCAGCAGGGGCAGTCACACCAGCGATGTAGGAAACAACCGGCTTGGTCACGTGTGCCTTGATGTAGGCAGCCGCTTCTTCTTCAGCCGAACCGCCGATCTCACCGATCATCACGATCGCTTCGGTCTTCGGGTCTTCCTGGAACAGTTTCAGGATGTCGATGAAGTTCGAGCCTGGGATCGGGTCACCGCCGATGCCGACGCAAGTCGACTGACCGAAACCGGCGTCAGTAGTCTGCTTAACAGCTTCGTAGGTCAGGGTGCCGGAACGGGAAACGATACCGACTTTGCCTGGCAAGTGAATGTGACCTGGCATGATGCCGATCTTGCATTCGCCTGGGGTGATTACGCCTGGGCAGTTAGGGCCGATCAGGGTAACACCCAGCTCGTCGCACTTAACTTTAGCGTCCAGCATGTCCAGGGTAGGAATGCCTTCGGTGATGCAAACGATCAGCTTGATGCCGCCGAAGGCTGCTTCCAGGATCGAGTCCTTGCAGAAAGGAGCTGGAACGTAGATCACGCTGGCGGTGGCGCCAGTGGCAGCTACAGCGTCTTTCACGGTGTTGAACACTGGCAGGCCCAGGTGCTCGGTGCCGCCTTTGCCTGGAGTTACGCCGCCAACCATCTTGGTGCCGTATTCGATGGCTTGCTGGGTGTGGAAACTACCTTGCGAACCGGTAATACCCTGGCAGATAACTTTGGTGTCTTTATTGATCAGGACGCTCATTATTTGCCCTCCGCAGCTTTGACAACTTGTTGAGCAGCGTCGGTCAGGCTGGTAGCCGCGATGATGTTCAAACCGCTTTCTGCCAGTACTTTAGCGCCCAGTTCAGCGTTGTTACCTTCAAGGCGAACAACAACCGGGATTTTAACGCCAACTTCTTTCACTGCACCGATGATGCCTTCGGCAATCATGTCGCAACGAACGATGCCGCCGAAGATGTTGACCAGTACTGCAGCGACGTTGGAGTCGGACAGGATGATCTTGAAGGCTTCGGTTACGCGTTCTTTGGTAGCACCACCGCCCACGTCGAGGAAGTTGGCTGGTTTGCCGCCATGCAGGTTGACGATGTCCATGGTACCCATGGCCAGGCCAGCACCGTTGACCATGCAACCGATGTTACCTTCCAGGGCTACGTAGTTCAGTTCGAACTTGGCAGCGTGCGCTTCGCGCGGATCGTCTTGCGACGGATCGTGGAAAGTCTTCAGCTTAGGCTGACGATACATGGCGTTGGCGTCGATGTTGATCTTGGCGTCCAGGCAGTGCAGATCGCCATCAGCCTTGATCACCAGCGGGTTCACTTCCAGCAGGGCCAGATCGTGATCCTGGAACAGTTTGGCCAGACCTACGAAGATCTTGGCGAACTGGGCAACTTGCTTGCCTTCCAGGCCCAGCTGGAAAGCCAGCTCGCGACCCTGGAATGGCTGAGCGCCAACCAGTGGATCGATGGTGGCTTTCAGAATTTTTTCTGGGGTTTCTTCGGCGATCTTCTCAATGTCCACGCCACCTTCGGTGGAAGCCATGAACACGATGCGACGGCTCGAACGGTCAACGACAGCGCCCAGGTACAGCTCTTTAGCGATATCAGTGCACGATTCAACCAGGATCTTGGTGACTGGCTGGCCATTGGCATCAGTCTGGTAAGTCACCAGACGCTTGCCCAGCCACTGCTGTGCGAAGGCCTTGGCGTCTTCTTTGCTGCGAACCAGCTTAACGCCGCCCGCTTTACCGCGACCACCAGCGTGGACCTGGGCTTTGACAACCCATTCGGTACCACCGATTTTGTCGCAAGCTTCTGCTGCTGCTTCCGGGGTGTCTACTGCGTAGCCCTTGGATACTGGCAGGCCGTATTCAGCGAACAGCTGCTTACCCTGATACTCGTGAAGATTCATGCTTTTTACCGTCTTCGTTAGGTACTGCGCATTCGGCGCTGCGCTCATTATGAGTGCCGCGCCACCTGTGACTGCTGCTTGCGCAACCTGCGGGGCTTATGGCCCGTAAAGCTGCGCAAGACTGCGTCCAGCGGATATTCCGCGGTGAGTCTTGCTCGCAAGGCTCACGACGGGCAACTCCGCCGTGGTTTCTTATTATCTCGCTTAGCGCTTCTTGCGGTTGGCGATGTGGATGGCGCCGCCATTCACTGCCAACGCGGCTTCGTGCAACGCTTCGGACAGGGTCGGATGGGAGAAGACCATCATGCCCAGGTCTTCGGCACTGGTGCCGAATTCCATACCGATCGCGCCTTGCTGAACCAGTTCTGCAGCGCTCGGGCCAATCACGTGGACGCCCAATACGCGGTCAGTCTTGGCATCAGCGATGACTTTGACAAAACCACCGGTGTCGTTCGCTGCCATGGCACGGCCAGAAGCGGCAAACGGGAAGGTGCCGACGTTAACTTCAACGCCTTCAGCTTTCAACTGCTGTTCGTTCTTACCGACCCATGCAATTTCCGGGTGGGTGTAGATAACCGATGGGATCAGGTCGTAGTTCATCTGGGTTTTGTGACCCTTGATGCGCTCGACAACCATGATGCCTTCTTCGGAAGCCTTGTGCGCCAGCATCATGCCGCGAACCACGTCGCCGATGGCGTATACGCCAGGTACGGAGGTTGCGCAGTGATCGTCAACGTGGACAAAACCACGCTCGTCGATGCTCACGCCGCTGTCAGCTGCCAGCAGGTCGGTGGTCACTGGACGGCGACCCACGGCTACGATCAGCTTGTCGAACGTGATGGTTTTTTCGCCATCTTTGTCGGTGTAGTTAACGACAACTTCTTCGCCGTTGACTTTCGAACCGGTCACACGAGCGCCCAGCTTGATGTCCAGACCTTGTTTGGTCAGGGTTTTCAGCGCTTCTTTGGAAACGGCAGTGTCGGCAGCCAGCAGGAACGTGTCCAGGGCTTCCAGAACGGTAACTTCCGAACCCAGGCGGGACCATACCGAACCCAGCTCCAGGCCGATCACGCCAGCGCCGATCACGCCCAGACGTTTTGGAACCGATTGGAATTCCAGGGCGCCGGTCGAATCGACGATCACGTTCTGGTCAACAGGAGCAGGCGGAATGTCGATTGGGCGCGAACCTGGCGCCAGGATCACGTTTTCAGCTTCGATGACTTCAACCGAACCGTCTGGCTTGGTGATTTCAACTTTCTTGCCAGCCAGCAGCTTGCCGTGGCCTTGCAGGGAAGTCACGCCGTTGGCCTTGAACAAGGTGGCAACGCCGGAAGTCAGGCCTTTAACGATGTTGGCTTTACGGCCGACCATTGCTGGCACGTCCATGGTCACGCCAGCATGGTTGATGCCGTGGATCGCGAAGCCGTCTTGGGCTTCGTGGAATTTCCAGGAGCTGTCCAGCAGCGCCTTGGAAGGAATGCAACCAACGTTCAGGCAAGTACCGCCCAGTGCCAGTTTGCCTTCCTTGTCGGTGTATTTTTCGATGCAAGCAGTCGAGAGGCCCAGTTGTGCAGCCTTGATGGCGGCAACGTAGCCGCCAGGACCTGCACCAATCACTACAACGTCAAATTTCTGCGACATGAAAATAGTTCCTCTATTCAGCGACAAGCTTCAAGCGACACGTTGCAAACCAGGCTGCTTTTTCCTACAGCCTGTAGCTCGCAACGTGTTGCTGCGTCTTTTAGATGTCCAGCAGCAGACGCGCCGGGTCTTCCAGCAGGTTCTTGATGGTCACCAGGAACGTCACGGCTTCTTTACCATCGATCAGGCGGTGATCGTAAGACAGTGCCAGGTACATCATTGGGCGGATCACGACTTGACCGTTGATGGCCATCGGGCGCTGGATGATGTTGTGCATGCCCAGGATCGCAGCTTGCGGCGGGTTGACGATCGGCGTCGACATCATCGAACCGAAGGTACCACCGTTGGTGATAGTGAAGGTACCGCCGGTCATCTCGTCGATGGTCAGCTTGCCGTCACGGGCTTTCTTGCCGAAGCCGGCGATGCCGCCTTCGATTTCAGCCAGGCTCATCAGCTCGGCGTTACGCAGAACCGGAACCACCAGGCCACGGTCGCTGGACACGGCAACGCCGACGTCTGCGTAGCCATGGTAAACGATGTCGCCGCCGTCGATGGAAGCGTTGACTGCCGGGAAGCGTTTCAGCGCTTCGGTGGCTGCTTTCACGAAGAACGACATGAAGCCCAGGCGCACGCCGTTATGGCTCTTCTCGAACAGATCCTTGTACTTCGAACGCAGGGCCATGACTTCGGTCATGTCGACTTCGTTGAAAGTAGTCAGCATCGCCATGTTCGACTGTGCTTCAACCAGGCGCTTGGCCACGGTGGCACGTACGCGGGTCATCGGTACGCGCTTCTCGGTGCGGTCGCCAGCGGCGAACACAGGCGCAGCGGCAGCCGGGGCAGCAGCCTTGGCAGGTGCGGCGGCTGGAGCGTTTTTCTTGGCTTCAACAGCAGCAACCACGTCTTCCTTGGTTACGCGGCCGTCTTTGCCGGTGCCCTTGATGGAAGCCAGGTTGATACCGTTCTCTTCAGCCAGCTGACGAGCAGCCGGTGCAGCGATTGGATCTTCAGCGCCAGCAGCCGGAGCGGCAGCTGGAGCCGAAGCAGCCGGTGCAGCGGCAGCAGGAGCGGCAGCAGCAGCGCTGCCCTCTTCGATCGAGCCCAGGACCTGGTTCGACAGAACGGTAGCGCCTTCTTCGGCAACGATTGCGCCCAGCACGCCGTCAGCTTCGGCCAACACTTCCAGAACGACTTTGTCGGTCTCGATGTCGACGATCAGGTCGTCACGCTTGACGGCCTCACCGGGTTTCTTGTGCCAGGTGGCAACGGTGCCATCGGCAACCGATTCCGGGAATGACGGGGCTTTGATTTCGATAGCCATTATCTGTGTGTCCTTAAAATTCGGTTTCAGTCAGCGCGAAGGCGTTAAACAGTGAAAGCATCTTGCAGCAGTTTTTCCTGCTGCTCGGCGTGCATCGACGCATAACCACAGGCAGGTGCTGCAGAAGCATCGCGACCGGCGTACTCCAGGTTCAGCGCCTTGTTGTGGTTACCCATGCTGCGACGCAGGTGATGCTGGCTGCTGTACCACGCGCCCTGGTTCATCGGTTCTTCCTGACACCACACCACGTTGGTGAGGTTGGTGTAAGCCGCGATGGCTTCCATCAGGTCGTCTTCCGGGAACGGGTAAAGCTGCTCGATACGCACGATGGCGATGTCTTCGCGGCCTTCGGCACGACGTTTTTCCAGCAAGTCGTAGTAGACCTTGCCGCTGCACAGCACCAGGCGAGTCACTTTGGCCGCGTCCAGCGTGTCGATTTCTGGAATCACGGTCTGGAACGAACCGTCCGCCAGATCTTCCAGGGTCGAGATGGCCAATTTGTGACGCAGCAACGATTTCGGAGTCAGCACTACCAGCGGCTTGCGCAGCGGGCGGATCACCTGACGACGCAGCAAGTGGTAGATCTGGGCCGGGGTAGTCGGCACGCACACCTGGATGTTGTGCTCGGCGCACAGCTGCAGGTAACGCTCCAGACGGGCCGAAGAGTGCTCCGGACCCTGACCTTCATAACCGTGTGGCAGCAACATGGTCAGACCGCACAGACGGCCCCACTTGTGCTCGCCGCTGGTGATGAACTGGTCGATAACCACCTGGGCACCGTTGGCGAAGTCGCCGAACTGGGCTTCCCAGATCACCAGCGCGTTAGGCGTGGTGGTGGAGTAGCCATATTCGAACGCCAGTACGGCTTCTTCGGACAGGAACGAATCGTACAGGTCGAAACGTGGCTGGCCTTCGTACAGGTTCTGCAACGGGATGTAGGTGCCCGCGTCTTTCTGGTTGTGCAATACCGCGTGACGGTGCGAGAACGTACCACGGCCGATGTCCTGGCCAGTCATGCGGATCGGGTGACCTTCGAACGCCAGGGTCGCGTACGCCATGGTTTCGGCGTAACCCCAGTTGATCGGCAGGCCGCCGGCTTGCATTTTTTGACGGTCTTCGTAGATCTTCGCAACCTGGCGCTGAACCACGAAGCCTTCTGGAATTTCCAGCAGCTTGGCAGACAGTTCCTGCAAGGTTTTCAGGTCGAACGAAGTATCGTGACGCGCAGTCCAGGTGTGACCCAGGTACGGACGCCAGTCCACGAACAGCTCTTTGTTCGGCTCTTTGACCAGGCTTTTCACTACGTGCAGACCGTTGTCCAGCGCGTTGCGGTATTCATCGATCTTCGCCTGAACACGCGCATCGTCAACCACGCCGGCCTTGGTCAGGCTTTCGGCGTACAGCTCACGGGTGGTGCGCTGCTTGGTGATCTGCTGGTACATCAACGGCTGGGTGCCGCTTGGTTCGTCCGCTTCGTTGTGACCGCGACGGCGGTAGCAAACCAGGTCGATCACCACGTCACGCTTGAACTGCATGCGGTAGTCGACAGCCAGTTGGGTCACGAACAGCACAGCTTCCGGGTCATCGCCATTCACATGCAGGATCGGCGCCTGGATCATCTTGGCAACGTCGGTTGCGTACTCGGTGGAGCGCGCATCCAGCGGGTTGCTGATGGTGAAGCCAACCTGGTTGTTGATGACAATGTGAACGGTACCGCCGGTCTTGAAGCCGCGGGTCTGCGACATCTGGAACGTTTCCAGGACCACACCCTGACCGGCGAATGCCGCGTCACCGTGGATGGAAATCGGCAGGACTTTTTCACCGGTGGTGTCGTTGCGACGATCCTGGCGAGCACGGACCGAACCCTCGACCACTGGAGAAACGATTTCCAGGTGGGATGGGTTGAAGGCCATGGCCAGGTGAACTTCACCGCCGGTGGTCATTACGTTGGACGAGAAGCCCTGGTGGTATTTAACGTCACCGGAACCCAGCTCGACCTTCTTCTTGCCTTCGAACTCGTCGAACAGTTCACGCGGGTTCTTGCCGAAGGTGTTGACCAACACGTTCAAGCGACCACGGTGAGCCATGCCGATCACGATTTCCTTGGTGCCGTAGGAACCGGAACGCTGGATCAGCTCGTCGAGCATCGGGATCAGGCTTTCGCCGCCTTCCAGGCCAAAACGCTTGGTGCCCGGGTATTTGGTACCCAGGTATTTTTCCAGGCCTTCGGCAGCGGTGACGCGCTCAAGCAGGTGGCTGCGTACGTCGGCGGACAAAACCGGACGGCCACGCACGCCTTCCAGGCGATGCTGGAACCAGTGGCGTTGCTCGGAATCGGTGATGTGCGTGAACTCAGCGCCAATGGTGCGGCAATATGTCTGCTGCAACGCTTCGTGAATTTCGCGTAGGCTCGCTTCCTCTTTGCCGATGAACAGGTCGCCGGCACGGAAGGTCGTATCAAGATCGGCATTGGTCAAGCCGTAATGATTGATCGACAGGTCAGCAGGTGCAGGACGCTTCCAGAGCCCCAGCGGGTCAAGCTGGGCAGCCTGGTGGCCGCGCATCCGATAGGCCTGGATCAGTCGCAGTACTTCAACTTGCTTCTTCTCATGCTCACTGCTCACGCTGCCGGCGGAAACCGGTTGGGCGCGGCGCTGGTTCTTTGCCAGCAGCACGAACTGATCGCGAATTGTTGCATGCGATACATCGGTGGCAGCGTTGCCGTCTGAAGACAACGTCTGAAATTTGGTGCGCCATTCTTCTGGCACAGCGTTAGGGTCGTGCAGGTAGAGCTCATAAAGCTCTTCCACATAGGCAGCGTTACCACCTGAAAGATAGCCGCTGTTCCACATGCGCTGCATCACGCTTTCTTGCATGCTTGGTCACCCTCGATTTGGGGACACCACCGGCGAAAACACCGAGTTTGCTTGCAAAAGGCCAAGTGCAGCGACCAAAACAAGCCACTTAGGATCACGCTGATAGTTCGGGTACCAACCCGAATGCCCCTGCTTGTCTCATTTCTTCAAAATAAGAGCTGCGGCTTTGTAAGTCGCTGCTCAAGTTAAAACTACGGCGCCGGTTGAAGCCTGCGCCGTAGCATTTACGGGCACAACGGTCCTGCTTTTTTACTACAACGTCGTTACACGCCGCTCTGCAGCAGCATGTTACGGATGTGACCAATGGCCTTAGTCGGGTTCAGGCCTTTGGGACATACGTTGACGCAGTTCATGATCCCGCGGCAGCGGAATACGCTGAACGGGTCATCCAGCGAAGCCAGACGCTCGGATGTCTTGGTGTCACGGCTGTCTGCCAGGAAGCGGTACGCTTGCAGCAATGCAGCTGGGCCCAGGAACTTGTCCGGGTTCCACCAGAAGGACGGGCAAGAGGTCGAGCAGCAAGCGCACAGGATGCACTCGTACAGACCGTCAAGCTTCTCACGCTCTTCCGGGGACTGCAGACGTTCGATGGCCGGAGCCGGCGTGTCGTTCTGCAGGAACGGCTTAACTTTCTCGTATTGCTTGTAGAAGATGCTCATATCGACAACCAGGTCACGGATAACCGGCAAACCTGGCAGTGGACGAACGATCAGCTTGTTGCCTTTAACCACGGCAGACAGCGGCGTGATGCACGCCAGGCCGTTTTTGCCGTTGATGTTCATGCCGTCGGAACCGCACACACCTTCACGGCAAGAGCGACGATACGAGAAGCCTTCGTCCTGCTCTTTGATCAGTGCCAATACATCCAGCACCATCAGGTCTTTACCACCGGTATCGACCTGGAACTCCTGCATGAACGGCGCAGCGTCCTGATCAGGGTTGTAGCGATAAACACTGACTTTCAACATGGCAGCCACCCTTAGTAAGTCCGAATCTTCGGTTCAAACGTCGGAACCGTCTTCGGCGAGAAGTTCACGGCACGCTTGGTTACGCGCTTGTCACCCGGGAAGTACAGGGTGTGGCACAACCAGTTTTCGTCGTCGCGATCTTCAAAGTCTTCACGGGCGTGGGCACCACGGGATTCTTTACGAACCTCGGCAGCGATTGCGGTCGCTTCGGCCACTTCCAGCAGGTTTTGCAGCTCAAGAGCTTCGATACGAGCAGTGTTGAACGCCTGGCTCTTATCGTTGATCTTGACGTTGGCGATGCGCGTGCGCAGGTCGGCCAACTGGGCAATGCCCTTCTGCATGTATTCGCCGGTACGGAATACACCGAAGTAGTTCTGCATGCAGCTTTGCAGCTCGCGACGCAGGGTTGCTACGTCTTCGCCATCGGTACGCTCGTTCAGAGCATTCAGACGCGCCAGGGCAGCTTCGATGTTGGCGTCGGTGGCGTCATCGTATTCGATGCCGTCAGTCAGCGCTTTTTCCAGGTGCAGGCCAGCAGCACGACCGAATACCACCAGGTCGAGCAGCGAGTTGCCGCCCAGACGGTTGGCACCGTGCACCGATACGCAAGCCACTTCGCCTACGGCGAACAGACCGTGGATGATCTCATCCTGGCCTTCGGCGTTCTGGGTGATTGCCTGGCCATGAATGTTGGTCGGCACGCCGCCCATCATATAGTGGCAAGTCGGAACCACTGGAACTGGAGCCAGTACCGGGTCAACGTGAGCAAAGGTCTTGGACAGCTCGCAAATACCTGGCAGGCGGCTGTGCAGCACTTCCTCACCCAGGTGGTCGAGCTTGAGCATCACGTGGTCGCCGTTCGGGCCACAGCCGTTGCCGGCGATGATTTCTTTAACCATCGAACGCGCAACAACGTCACGGCCAGCCAGGTCTTTGGCGTTCGGAGCATAACGCTCCATGAAACGCTCGCCGTGCTTGTTGATCAGGTATCCACCTTCACCACGGCAACCTTCGGTCACCAGTACACCGGCGCCGGCGATGCCGGTTGGGTGGAACTGCCACATTTCGATGTCTTGTACCGGCACGCCAGCGCGCAGTGCCATGCCAACGCCGTCACCGGTGTTGATCAGGGCGTTGGTGGTCGATGCGTAGATACGGCCTGCACCGCCCGTTGCCAACACGGTGGCCTTGGCGCGGATGTAGGTGGTTTCGCCGGTTTCGATGCAGATGGCGATCACGCCGACGAATTCGCCTTGGGCGTTCTTCACCAGGTCAACAGCGTAGTACTCGTTCAGGAACGTAGTACCGGCTTTCAGGTTGCCCTGATAAAGGGTGTGCAACAGCGCGTGACCAGTACGGTCGGACGCAGCGCAAGTACGGGCAGCCTGCCCGCCTTTACCGTAATCCTTCGACTGGCCGCCGAATGGACGCTGGTAGATACGGCCTTGTTCGGTACGGGAGAACGGCAGACCCATGTGGTCCAGCTCGAACACCGCAGCCGGGCCTTCTTGACACATGTATTCGATAGCGTCCTGGTCACCGATATAGTCGGAACCCTTGACGGTATCGTACATGTGCCAGCGCCAGTCATCGTTCGGGTCGGCGGAGGCGATGGCGCAGGTGATGCCACCCTGGGCCGATACGGTGTGGGAACGGGTTGGGAACACCTTGGTGATCACGGCAGTCTTGTGACCGCCTTGGGCCAGCTGCAGCGCAGCGCGCATGCCAGCACCGCCGCCACCAATAATGATGGCGTCGAATGAAATAGTTGGAATGTTAGCCATGAATCAGATACCCCAAAGAATCTGCACACCCCAGACGAAGTAAGCGAACATCGCGACGCCGCAGACTGCCTGGAAGAGAAAACGTACTGCAGTCGCGGACTTGCCCAGCGCCATCGGCGTCAGGTAGTCGGTCGCGATGGTCCACATGCCAACCCAGGCGTGTGCGCCCAGGGCTACAAGGGCCAGCAGACTGAAGATTCGCATCGCATTGTGGGCAAACAGGCCGTGCCATTGCTCATAGCCAATGCCTGGATTTGCGACGAGGTATCCGATCAGGAAAATGAAATAAGCCGCGAGAACGACCGCAGACACACGTTGTGCCATCCAGTCATAGAGGCCCGAACGCGAAAGGTTCGTAACGCTGGTTACCATATCCAAACTCCTGCCAGAACGATCAGCACCACGGAAATGGCGATGATGATTTTCGAGCCCAGGCGGCCGCCTTCGAGCGTCTCACCGATACCCGCATCCATGATCAAGTGGCGCACACCGGCTACCAGGTGATACAGCAGAGCGGACAGGAGGCCCCATGCTACGAACTTGGCCAGCGGGCTGGTCAAGCATGCCTTCACCTCGGCGTAACCTTCCTCGGAACCCAGGGATTTGCTCAATGCATAAAGCATGATGCCCAGGCCCAGGAACAGGATGATGCCGGAAACACGGTGCAGGAACGACGTAACGCCGGTGATGGGGAGTTTGATGGTCCTTAGGTCTAGGTTTACAGGTCGTTGGCTATTCTTCACGGCTTTTTTTTCACACTGAAGAGCCCCTAACAATCAGGGCAAAGTTGTAGGGGAGTGCACTGGTCAGGTAGCACCACCCAGGGAGTGCGACCCCCAATGAAAGCAAGCCCAAAAGCCCTTGGCGGTCGGTGGCCGAGTATAGACAGTTAGGTTACTAATGACAACGCGCTCACCTCACCCTAATAGCTGATTGCGCTGGAGGGATAAAAGGCGTAAATGGCAGTTAATTTCGAGGAAAAAGTACGGTTAAAGCCTTCTGGGGCAAGACTTTAGGCAAATTGACATCTGGATTTATATCAATATAGTGGTGCGGGCCCTGCGTGGGGGGTCTGTCTGATGATTTGAAGCATAAATAGGAGGCCACATGGCTGACAAAAAAGCGCAGTTGATCATCGAGGGCGCAGCCCCCGTCGAGCTGCCCATTTTAACCGGCACCGTTGGTCCCGATGTTATCGACGTACGGGGCCTGACGGCCACGGGCCGTTTCACATTCGACCCAGGCTTCATGTCGACCGCCTCTTGCGAGTCGAAGATCACCTATATCGATGGTGATAATGGCATTTTGCTGCATCGCGGCTACCCGATCGAGCAACTGGCCGAGAAATCGGACTACCTGGAAACCTGCTACCTGCTGCTAAATGGCGAACTGCCAACAGCCGAGCAGAAAGCCCAGTTCGTCAGCACCGTGAAGAACCACACCATGGTTCACGAGCAGTTGAAGACCTTCTTCAACGGCTTCCGTCGCGACGCCCACCCGATGGCCGTCATGTGCGGTGTGGTCGGCGCCCTGTCGGCCTTCTATCACGACTCCCTCGACATCAATAACCCGCAGCATCGCGAAATCTCCGCGATCCGCCTGGTTGCCAAGATGCCGACCCTGGCCGCAATGGTTTACAAGTACTCCATGGGCCAACCCATGATGTACCCGCGCAACGACCTGACGTACGCGGAAAACTTCCTGCACATGATGTTCAACACCCCGTGCGAGATCAAACCGATCAGCCCGACGCTCGCCAAGGCCATGGACCGGATCTTCATCCTCCACGCCGACCACGAGCAGAACGCATCGACCTCCACTGTGCGCCTGGCAGGTTCTTCGGGTGCCAACCCGTTCGCCTGTATCGCCGCCGGCATCGCTGCACTGTGGGGCCCTGCCCACGGCGGTGCAAACGAAGCCGTATTGACCATGCTCGATGAAATCGGCGATGTGTCCAACATCGACAAATTCATCGCCAAGGCCAAGGACAAGAACGATCCGTTCAAGTTGATGGGCTTCGGTCACCGGGTCTACAAGAACCGCGACCCACGCGCCACCGTCATGAAGCAGACCTGCGACGAAGTGTTGAAGGAACTGGGCATCAAGAACGATCCGCAACTCGAACTGGCCATGCGCCTGGAAGAGATCGCCCTGACCGACCCGTACTTCATCGAACGCTCGCTGTACCCGAACGTCGACTTCTACTCGGGGATCATCCTCAAGGCGATCGGCATTCCAACCAGCATGTTCACCGTGATCTTCGCCCTGGCGCGGACCGTGGGCTGGATCTCCCACTGGAAAGAAATGCTCTCCAGCCCGTACAAGATTGGCCGCCCGCGCCAGCTGTACACCGGCTACGAGTCGCGTGACATCTCCAAGCTGGAAGATCGCAAGTAAGCGTTACGCTTAGCTGCAACTGAAAACGGCCTCCCTTAGTGGAGGCCGTTTTTGTTTGTGCACTTGTAGTGAGCGGGCTTGCCCCGCTCACTACACCCCCCCCCCAAGTATTCAGGCAAAAAAATACCCCGGCCTTTCGACCGGGGCATTTCTTATCCAGCGACAACCTTAGTGGTTAACCGCCCCACTCGCCCCCAGGCCAGTCTGCGAACGCACAAACTGCGGGAAGTACAGCGCACGCTCTTTCTCTGCCGCCGCCGACTTGTCGGTGATGGAGAAGAACCAGATGCCGACGAACGCAATGATCATCGAGAACAGCGCCGGGTATTCGTACGGGAATATGGCTTTTTCATGGTGCAGGATCGAGACCCAGATGGTCGGACCAAGGATCATCAGGCCCACGGCACTGACCAAGCCCAGCCAGCCGCCGATCATGGCGCCACGGGTGGTGAGGTTTTTCCAGTACATGGAAAGCAACAGCACCGGGAAGTTACAGCTGGCAGCGATAGAGAACGCCAAGCCAACCATGAACGCGATGTTCTGGCTTTCGAACAGGATACCCAGGCCGATTGCCAATACACCCAAGGCGACGGTGGTGATCTTCGACACGCGAATCTCATCTTTCTCGTTGGCCTTGCCTTTCTTGATCACGCTGGCATACAGGTCGTGGGATACCGCCGAGGCGCCAGCCAGGGTCAGGCCGGCAACCACCGCGAGGATGGTGGCAAACGCTACCGCCGAGATGAAGCCCAGGAAGATACTGCCACCCACCGCGTTGGCCAGGTGCACCGCCGCCATGTTGTTACCACCGAGCAAGGCGCCAGCAGCATCTTTGAACGCCGGGTTGGTGCTGACCAGCAGGATCGCGCCGAAGCCGATGATAAAGGTCAGGATGTAGAAGTAACCAATGAAGCCCGTGGCATACAGCACGCTCTTACGCGCTTCCTTGGCGTCGCTTACGGTGAAGAAGCGCATCAGGATGTGCGGCAGGCCAGCGGTACCGAACATCAGTGCCAGACCAAGGGAGAATGCCGAGATCGGGTCTTTCACCAGGCCGCCAGGGCTCATGATCGCTTCACCTTTAGGGTGAACCTTGATCGCCTCGGAGAACAGCATGTTGAAGTCGAAGTTGACGTGCTTCATCACCATCAGCGCCATGAACGAGGCACCGGACAGCAACAGCACCGCCTTGATGATCTGCACCCAGGTGGTCGCCAGCATGCCGCCGAACAGCACGTACATGCACATCAGGATGCCCACCAGGATGACCGCAACGTGGTAGTCCAGGCCAAACAGCAGTTGGATCAGCTTGCCCGCGCCTACCATCTGCGCGATCAGGTAGAACGCCACCACCACCAGGGAACCACACGCCGACAGGCTGCGGATCTGGGTTTGCCCGAGGCGATAGGACGCCACGTCGGCAAAGGTGTACTTGCCCAGGTTACGCAGGCGCTCAGCGATCAGGAACAGAATGATTGGCCAACCCACCAAAAAGCCGATCGAGTAGATCAGGCCGTCATAACCCGAGGTGAACACCAGCGCGGAAATCCCCAGGAAGGACGCCGCCGACATGTAGTCGCCAGCAATCGCCAGGCCGTTCTGGAAACCGGTGATCTTACCGCCAGCCGCATAGTAGTCAGCGGCCGACTTGTTGCGCTTGGAAGCCCAGTAGGTAATGCACAGGGTGGCACCGACAAACGCGACAAACATCACGATGGCCGATACGTTCAGGGGCTGCTTGTGCACTTCACCGGTCAGTGCGTCCGCTGCCCAAAGGGCCGGAGCAAAGAACGAAGCGCCGAGTAGTGCCAGTAGACGACCGATCATTGCGCAGCCTCCTTGAGAATCGCATTGTTCAGGTCGTCAAATTCGCCGTTGGCCCGGCGCACGTAGATGCCGGTCAGGATGAAGGCGGACACAATCAGTCCGACGCCCAGGGGAATGCCCCAGGTAATCGAGGAACCGGGGCTGATCTTGGCCCCCAGCACTTGTGGCCCGTAGGCGATCAACAGGATGAAAGCGGAGTAAAGCCCTAGCATGATCGCCGAGAGAATCCAGGCGAACCGTTCCCTTTTCCTTACCAGCTCCTTGAAGCGCGGGCTGTTTTGAATCGAGAGGTAAATGCTGTCGTTCATTGTTTTTATCCTCGCAGCACAGCTTTTTTATTATTTTGGAACGTATCCACTGTAAGCGGCTGCGGAGCAGGTTCCAGACGACCTTAGTCTTAGATCGAGTGTAGCGAGGGATTGTGAAACCGTAGGAGGACTTGCAGAGGGTGAAACTAATGTGGGAGCGGGCTTGCTCGCGAATCCGGCGGTTCAGTCAACTTATGCATCGACTGACACACTGCATTCGCGAGCAAGCCCGCTCCCACATTAGGTAAGCGGCGTGCCTGATACATGTAAATGGTTATTTAGCGGTCCACTCAGCTACACGCTCAGGGTGTTTGGCCACCCAATCCTTGGCCGCCGCATCCGGCTTGGCGCCTTCCTGGATCGCCAGCATGACTTCGCCGATTTCATCCTTGGAGGCCCACTGGAATTTCTTCAGGAAGGCCGCCACTTCCGGCGCTTTCTTCTCCAAGCCTTTGCTGCCAATGCTGTTGACGGTTTCAGCAGCACCATAAATCCCTTTTGGATCATCCAGGAAGCGCAGTTTCCACTTGGCGAACATCCAGTGTGGCACCCAACCGGTGACCGCAATGGATTCTTGCTTGTCTTCAGCGCGGGTCAGTTCGGCGATCATTGCGGCGCCCGAGCTGGCTTGCAGCTTGTAGTCCAGGCCGTAAGCCTTGATGGCTTCGTCGGTCTTGAGCATCACGCCTGAACCTGCGTCGATGCCGACGATTTTGTTCTTGAAGGTGGTATCGGTCTTGAGGTCTTCGATGGACTTGGCCTTGACGTACTCCGGCACGATCAGGCCAATCTTCGCATCCTTGAAGTTGGGGCCGTAGTCGACCACCTTGTCCTTGTTCTTGGTCCAGTACTCACCGTGGGTCACGGGCAGCCAGGCGGAGAGCATGGCGTCGAGCTTGCCGGTGGCCACGCCCTGCCACATGATCCCGGTGGCGACGGCTTGCAGTTTCACGTCATAACCGAGCTTGGCCTTGATCACCTCAGCCGCCACGTGGGTGGTGGCCACGCTGTCGGACCAGCCGTCTACATAGCCGATGCTCAGGGTTTTGCTGTCGGCGCTGGCCAGTGTGGAGCTCATCGCAACTACCAGAGTGGCAGCTGCGCCCAAGAGTCGTCGCATCTTCATCGTACTTCCCCGAAAGTGCTGCGCCCGACGGATGCCGAGCGACGTCAACCTGTTGTTATGTGGTGCACCGCGCCCCCTTCACGCGCATCGATCCGGCTGCTGTGGTATCAGTGGAGTGCTGATGCATTGATCATCAACCTGACAGGGCCTTCGACCTGCTCTGTCAGCGACCTCATACAAGCCGTAAACGACATCACATAGCCAGTAGGACGCTTCGTAGGACTTGACGTCAAAATACCGCCCGAACTTTGCATGTCAAAATTATGCGGCCCCACTGGGACAGGCCAAATCCGGGTAAGATGCGCGCCTTTGCCCCCCCAGATAAGCCGACCATGCCCGCGACTGCCCGCTTCCCTGCCCTGCCCTATTGCTTTGCCTTGATCCTCGGCCTGCTGGCCCTGGTCGGTTACTGGTACGGCCTTGGCCGTCCCGTGGTGCTGCCAGACGTCGCCAGCGCCAGTCACAAAATGCAGTGCGCGTCCTACACACCCTTCGATAAAGACCAATCGCCCTTCGACCAACCGTTCAAGCTACGCCCAGAGCGCATGGACGCTGACCTGGCTTTGCTGGCGACTCGTTTCGAGTGCGTGCGCACCTATACCATGGTCGGTCTGGAAGCCCTGCCGGACATGGCACGCAAGCATGGCTTGAAGGTGATGGCCGGCGCCTGGGTGAGCAGTGATCCGGTGGCGACCGAGAAGGAAATCAACGAGCTGATCGCCGCGGCCAACGGCAACCCGGATGTGGTGACTGCTGTGATCGTCGGCAACGAAGCCTTGCTGCGCAAAGAAGTCACCGCCAAGCAGTTGGTGACGCTGATCCACACCGTCAAAAGCCAGATCAAGCAACCGGTGACCTACGCAGACGTATGGGAATTCTGGCTGCAACACCCGGAAATCGCCCCGGCCGTGGATTTCCTCACCATTCACCTGCTGCCCTACTGGGAAGATGAGCCCTCCGGCATTGACCAGGCCCTCAAGCACGTGGGTGAAGTGCGCCAGACCTTTGGCAACAAGTTCGCGCCCAAGGACATCCTGATCGGCGAAACTGGCTGGCCCAGCGAAGGCCGCCAGCGCGAAACCGCCGTGCCGAGCCGGGTCAACGAAGCCAAGTTCATGCGCGGTTTCGTCGCCATGGCCGAAGCCAATGGCTGGCACTACAACCTGATCGAAGCCTTTGATCAGCCCTGGAAGCGCGCCAGCGAAGGTGCAGTGGGTGGTTACTGGGGCCTGTTCGATGCAGACCGCCAGGACAAAGCCATCCTCGCCGGGCCTGTAACCAATGTGCCGTACTGGCCGCTATGGCTGGGGTTCGGCGCGATCATCCTGCTGGGCACGTTGGCCCTAGGCGGTCGCGTACGCGGCACTCGCGCCGCGCTTGCGCTGCCACTGTTGGGCGCAGTCGCCGGCTGCTCCATCGGCACCTGGGCCGAACTGACCCGCGTGACGGCGCGCTTCAACGATGAATGGGTATGGGCCGGCTTGCTGCTGGTGCTGAACCTGCTGGTGCTCGCCCACGCCGCCCTGGCCTTGAGCACTCGCGAAGGCTGGCGTGAGCGGGCATTCAACTGGCTGGAGCAACGGGCTGGCTGGCTGATGGCGATTGCCGGGTTTGCCGGGGCGGTGATGATGTTGGCGTTGGTGTTTGATCCACGTTATCGCAGCTTTCCGAGTGCAGCGCTGGTGTTGCCGGCCTTGGTGTACCTGGTTCGTCCGGTGACCGGGCCGCGTCGGGAGATTGCGCTGCTGGCCTTTATCATCGGTGCTGGCATTGCGCCGCAGTTGTACCGTGAGGGCTTGATGAACCAGCAGGCTTGGGGTTGGGCAGTTGTCAGCGCGTTGATGGTTGCAGCTTTGTGGCGTTGCTTGCGGGCGCGCAAGGCTTAACCCCCCTCTGTGGCGAGGGAGCTTGCTCCCGCTGGGCTGCGAAGCGGCCCCAAAATCCTGGGAGCGCTTCGCACTCCAGCGGGAGCAAGCTCCCTCGCCACAATAGATAATTACGCACCGCGAGGCTTTCTGACCAACCGCAACCCCGCCACCACCACCGCAAACACCGCAAAGGTCGTGTTGTACAACGCCAGCGCCGGCAACCCGAACACCATCGCCAATACCGCCAAGCCCCAACCCGCTCGACCCGGCACGATAAACGCCAGCACCGAGGTGATCAACGCGGCCCAGCCCAGCACCTTGAAGTGGATCATCAACCCCAGGTTCGAACGCAGTTGGCATTCCCAGCGGCCAGCCTCGTCGGCGCAGATCCCCACCCAGCTGCCGTCTTCCATAAAGCCATAACGCGCGCCATAGCTGGCAGCCAGCCATAAAGGCAGGGCAATAAGCAGCAAAATCAACGGCAAACGACGGGACATGGGGCACTCCGAAAGGCAAAAACGGCGCTCAGCTTAATGCCCCGGCAGCCGTTGGCAAGGCGCATACACACAATTAGTGTTCACCAAGGCGTGGCAAAGTGTATCGTCTGGCTACTATTACCCCGATTCCGACGTTATTTTCCGACATTTCGTGCCGAGTGATGGCACTTCGGCAACGACGCGGTGGTCATAGCCTGCGAACTTCATTAAGCACGTTTCCTCCTAGGGATTAAGTCATGCTCCGTTCCTTGCGCTGTGCTGCCTTGCTGGGCAGCCTTTTTCTGAGTGCGTCAGCACTGGCCGTCGACATCGACCAAGCCAGCTATGGCTACCCTTTGACCAACCCGTTTGAAGCGACCATCGCGACCACCCCGCCCGACCTTCGGCCCAAATTGCCGAGCGACGACGAGATCAACCAGTCCGATTACACCCTAACGATGCGCCCCGAGCGCGAGTTCAGCCTGCCGGACAACTTCTGGCCGGTGAAGAAGCTCACCTACCGCATCGCCAAGCAAGACCACGCCGCGCCGCTGATCTTCCTGATCGCCGGCACCGGTGCGCGGTTTGACAGCAGCATCAACGAATACCTGAAAAAGCTGTATTACCAGGCCGGCTACCACGTGGTGCAATTGTCGTCGCCCACCAGCTTTGACTTCATCAGCGCTGCCTCACGCTTCGCCACCCCGGGGATCACCCAGGAAGACGCCGAAGACATGTACCGCGTGATGCAAGCCGTGCGCGCCCAGAACGCGTCCTTGCCAGTCACCGACTTCTTCCTCACCGGCTACAGCCTGGGCGGCCTGGATGCGGCCTTCGTGGCCAAACTGGACGAGACCCGCCGCAGCTTCAACTTCAAGAAAGTGCTGCTGCTGAACCCGCCGGTCAACCTCTACACCTCGATCTCCAACCTCGACAAGCTGGTGCAGACCGAGGTCAAGGGCATCAACAACACCACCACGTTCTATGAACTGGTGTTGAACAAGCTGACCCGCTACTTCCAGCAGAAGGGCTACATCGACCTCAACGACGCCCTGCTCTACGACTTCCAGCAATCCAAGCAGCACCTGACCAACGAACAGATGGCCATGCTGATCGGCACCTCGTTCCGCTTCTCGGCGGCCGACATTGCGTTTACCTCGGACCTGATCAACCGTCGCGGCCTGATCATCCCGCCCAAATACCCGATTACCGAAAGCACCAGCCTCACGCCGTTCCTCAAGCGTGCACTGCAATGCGACTTCGACTGCTACCTCACCGAACAAGTGATCCCGATGTGGCGCGCCCGTTCCGATGGCGGCAGCCTGTTGCAGTTGGTTGACCAGGTCAGCCTGTACGCCCTCAAGGACTACCTGCACAACAGCCCGAAAATCGCGGTGATGCACAATGCCGACGATGTGATCCTTGGCCCTGGCGACCTGGGCTTCCTGCGTAAAACCTTCGGCGATCGCTTGACCGTCTACCCGCTGGGCGGCCATTGCGGCAACCTCAATTACCGCGTCAACGCCGACGCCATGCTGGAGTTCTTCCGTGGCTAAATATCTTCTGCTGCTCGCCGCCTTGATGTGCGCGGGCGTGGCCAACGCCGACAACAGCAAGGCTCACGAACCTGTGGTGCAGGGCTCCGATGGTTTCAAGGAACCGTTGTCCAAACTCAAGTTCAACCCTGGCATGGACCAGCGTGAGTTCGAGCGCTCGTCGCTCACCGCCCTCAACGTCTACGACCCATTGGAGGCCTGGAACCGTCGCGTGTACCACTTCAACTACCGCTTCGATCAATGGGTGTTCCTGCCCGTGGTCAACGGCTACACCTACGTGACCCCAAGCTTCCTACGCACCGGCGTGAGCAACTTCTTCAACAACCTGGGCGACGTGCCCAACCTGCTGAACAGCCTGTTGCAACTCAAGGGGCATCGTTCCCTGGAAACCACCGGGCGCCTGTTGCTCAACACCACCATCGGCATCGCCGGCCTGTGGGACCCGGCCACCGCCATGGGCCTGCCGCGCCAGAGCGAAGACTTCGGCCAGACCCTGGGCTTCTACGGCGTACCGGGTGGCGCGTATTTGGTGTTGCCGGTCTTCGGTCCGTCGAACCTGCGCGACACCACCGGCCTGATCGTCGACTACGGTGCCGAAACCCAGATCAACTTCCTCAACGTGTCCGAAGTCAGCTCCAACCACCCGGAAATCTGGGCGCTGCGCGCGGTGGACAAGCGTTATCAGACCAGCTTCCGTTATGGTCAGATGAACTCGCCGTTTGAGTATGAAAAGGTGCGCTACATCTATACCGAATCGCGCAAGCTGCAGATTGCCGAGTAAACAAGCGCCACAAAAAAAGGCCATTCGTTTGAATGGCCTTTTTTATTGCCTCGGGATCAAGCCTTCGCGGTTTTCCATAGCTTGCTCACCAGACTGACCACCGCCAGCACCACCGCCCCCGCAATAACCCCCGCCACCCCATTCAGCAGCACCGGCACCAGCCAGGCCACCCCACCTGCACTTTGGCTGACCGTCTCGATCCAGTGATGCACCACCGGCACGCCGTGGGTGAGAATCCCACCGCCCACCAGGAACATCGCCGCCGTGCCGATCACCGACAGGCTCTTCATCATGTACGGTGCCGCCCGCAGGATGGCTGCGCCGATACTGCGCGCGATCTGGCCGGGCTTCTGGGTCAGCCACAGGCCCAGGTCATCCAGCTTGACGATGCCGGCGACCAGGCCATAAACGCCCACGGTCATGACGATGGCGATACCCGAAAGCACGATCACCTGCTGCATCAGCGGTGCATCCGCCACGGTGCCGAGGGTGATGGCGATGATTTCGGCGGAGAGGATGAAGTCGGTGCGGATCGCGCCCTTGATCTTGTCCTTTTCGAAGGCCACCAGGTCGGTCGCCGGGTCGGCCACCGCTTCGACCAACTGCGCGTGCTCGGCCTGATCGTCGTCCTTACTGTGGAGGAATTTGTGGGCGAGTTTCTCGAAGCCTTCAAAGCACAGGTAGGCGCCGCCAAGCATCAACAACGGTGTGACGGCCCAGGGCGCAAACGCACTGATCAACAACGCGGCGGGCACCAGGATCAACTTATTGACGAACGAGCCCTTGGCCACCGCCCACACCACAGGAATTTCCCGCTCGGCGCGCACACCGGAAACCTGCTGGGCATTGAGTGCGAGGTCGTCGCCCAGCACGCCGGCCGTCTTCTTCGCGGCCATTTTTGTCATCAGCGCAACGTCATCGAGTACTGCCGCGATATCGTCGATCAATACCAACAAGCTGCTACCTGCCATGAACCGGTCTTCCGTAAGGGGGGATAAACCGAGCATAGCGCGGCACAGGGCTTGGCGGGTGCATTGTTGAGGCCCGCAGATAGCCGGTGCTACCATGCGCAACCGCCAGTCTTGGCAAGGAACTCCCAGGTTTATGAGCAGCATTCGCGAGCGCAACAAAGAAAAGATCCTGCGGGCGGCGAGCGAGGAGTTTGCCGACAAAGGCTTCGCCGCGACCAAAACCAGTGACATCGCCGCCAAGGCCGGGCTGCCAAAGCCCAACGTGTATTACTACTTCAAGTCCAAGGACAACCTCTACCGCGAGGTGCTCGAAAGTATCATCGAGCCGATCCTCGCCGCCTCCACGCCGTTCAACCCGGATGGCGAACCCAAAGAAGTATTGAGCAACTACATCCGCTCGAAAATCCGCATCTCCCGCGACCTGCCGTTTGCCTCCAAGGTGTTTGCCAGCGAAATCATGCACGGCGCGCCGCACCTGAGCGCCGAGCAGGTTGAACAACTGAACGCCCAGGCCAAGCACAACATCGACTGCATCCAGAACTGGGTGGATCGTGGTCTGATTGCGGCGATTGACCCCAATCACCTGATGTTCAGCATCTGGGCGGCGACGCAGACCTATGCCGATTTTGACTGGCAGATTTCGGCGGTGACCGGGAAGGCCAAGTTGGATGAGGCAGATTATGAAGCGGCGGCGTTGACCATCATCCGGTTAGTGTTGAAGGGGTGCGAGCCGGACTGATACACCGCGGTGCCTGTGCCATTCGCGAGCAAGCCCGCTCCCACAGGGGTTTTGTGCCAGACACACAATGTATGAACATCGCCAATCCACTGTGGGAGCGGGCTTGCTCGCGAAAGCGTCCTCCCAGACACATCCTGCCAAAAGCCTGCCAATCAACATCACCCACCGAGATCTAGCCTCTCAGAACCCCCACTGAAGAGAGGCCATGGAATGCCTGAACTAGCCACATCACACCGCCTGCGCATCGGGCGGTTCAGCGAACCCAACCGCATCTACCTGATCACC
Source organism: Pseudomonas sp. 18175 (assembly GCF_050432925.1). Classification (NCBI taxonomy): domain Bacteria; kingdom Pseudomonadati; phylum Pseudomonadota; class Gammaproteobacteria; order Pseudomonadales; family Pseudomonadaceae; genus Pseudomonas; species Pseudomonas sp. 18175. The sequence goes on from NZ_JBKFTO010000003.1 coordinate 99,211, forward strand.
ACCAACACCCATGAACGCGTGCCGATATTCAGCAACTTTCATCTGGGTCGCCTGGTGGTCTGGCAATTCAGACTCGCGCAGTATCAAAGAGTGGCTAACTCTCTGGCGTGGGTGGTGATGCCTGACCATTTCCACTGGCTGGTCGAACTGCAAAAGGGCTCACTCGGCGACCTGATGTGCCAGGTCAAATCCAAAAGCACTCGAACCGTGAACGGCGCTACGGGCCGTAAAGGTCGTCTTTGGCAAACCAGCTTTCATGACCGGGCAGTGCGCAAGGAAGATGACTTGGTGAAAATGGCTCGGTATGTGGTGGCCAATCCTCTGCGGGCGGGGTTGGTGGAGCGCATTGGCGACTATCCGCTGTGGGACGCTATTTGGGTTTAGAGCTGGGACCGAGTTGCCCCTTTCGCGAGCAAGCCCGCTCCCACATTTTGACCGAGTTCCAACTTTGGAATGCAGTCAAACTGTGGGAGCGGCGGTGCGACGATTCGACTTGCTCGCGAAGAGGCCCTATCAGTCACCCAAGAATCAAGCCGAAACCCCCGCATCCGCCAACAACCCCACCCCCTCAATCGCCGTGATCGCGCACTGCTCGTCAATATCCGACGTATCCCCGCTGATCCCAATCGCCCCCAGCACCACGCCCTGCTGATCCCGGATCAACACCCCACCCGGCGCCGGCACCACGCTGCCCTGCCCCAGGCTGTTCAGCGCGGCGATAAACGCCGGCCGCTGCTGCGCGTCCAATGCCAGCAAGCGCGAGCCTTTGCCCAGGGCAATCGCGCCCCAGGCCTTGCCGATGGCGATTTGCGGGCGCAGCAGGCTGGCGCCGTCTTCACGTTGCAGGGTGACCAGGTGGCCGCCGCTGTCGAGTACCGCGATGGTCAGCGGCGCCGCAGAAATGGTGCGGCCTGCGGTTAGCGCGTGGCTGGCCAGTTGGGTGGCAATTTTCAAGGTTAAAGCGCTCATGGTGCCGTCCTTCTTTTGTTATTGGGAAAGCGGTGGAGGTCTGTTTGATCAGATGCTCGATCAAACAAATAGAACACAATGACATTTGTTTTTGTATACAATATTTTCGCACAAAGCTTCCATACGTCGAAAAAATGCCTTCAGACGAACGCAAAGGCCTGCCAATAAAATGGATTGACCTACGCCGCTCGCCGTGAATACACTTTGTCCAGACACCACTTGTATACAATTACAAAACGCAAGAGGCACCAAAACCATGAGCAAAATGAGAGCAATCGAAGCCGCCGTTCTGGTAATGCGCCGTGAAGGCGTGGACACCGCCTTCGGTATCCCAGGCGCTGCGATCAACCCGCTGTACTCGGCCTTGCAGAAGGTGGGTGGCATCGATCACGTCCTTGCTCGCCACGTTGAGGGCGCCTCCCACATGGCCGAGGGCTACACCCGCACCAAGGCCGGCAATATCGGCGTGTGCATCGGCACTTCTGGCCCGGCGGGTACCGACATGGTCACCGGCCTGTACAGCGCCTCGGCGGATTCGATCCCGATCCTGTGCATCACCGGCCAAGCCCCCCGTGCACGTATGCACAAGGAAGACTTCCAGGCCGTGGACATCACCAGCATCGTCAAGCCGGTGACCAAGTGGGCAACCACCGTGCTCGAACCCGGCCAAGTGCCCTACGCGTTCCAGAAAGCCTTCTATGAAATGCGCTCCGGCCGCCCAGGCCCGGTGCTGATCGACCTGCCGTTCGACGTGCAAATGGCCGAGATCGAATTCGACATCGACGCTTACCAACCCCTGCCATTGGCCAAGCCCCTGGCCACCCGTATCCAGGTGGAAAAAGCCCTGGCCCTGCTCGATCAAGCGGAGCGCCCGTTGCTGGTCAGCGGCGGCGGCGTGATCAACGCCGATGCCAGTGACCTGCTGGTAGAGTTCGCCGAATTGACCGGCATCCCGGTGATCCCGACCCTGATGGGCTGGGGCACGATCCCCGATGATCACCCGCAGATGGTGGGCATGGTCGGCCTGCAAACGTCCCATCGTTATGGCAACGCAACGATGCTCAAGTCGGACGTGGTGCTGGGCATCGGCAACCGCTGGGCCAACCGCCATACCGGTTCGGTGGAGGTGTACACCGAAGGGCGCAAATTCATCCACGTCGACATCGAACCAACCCAGATCGGCCGCGTATTCACCCCGGACCTGGGTATCGTCTCCGACGCCGGTTCAGCCCTGACGATGTTCATCGAAGTGGCCCGCGAGTGGAAAGCCGCCGGCAAGCTCAAGGACCGCAGCGCCTGGCTCAATGACTGCCAGCAGCGCAAGGCCACCCTGCACCGCAAGACCCATTTCGACAACGTGCCGGTCAAGCCGCAACGCGTCTACGAAGAGATGAACCAGGTGTTCGGCAAAGACACCTGCTACGTCAGCACCATCGGCCTATCGCAGATTGCCGGCGCGCAATTCCTGCACGTGTACAAGCCGCGCCACTGGATCAACTGCGGCCAGGCAGGTCCTTTGGGTTGGACCATTCCGGCAGCCCTCGGCGTGGTCAAGGCCGACCCGAGCCGCAAGGTGGTGGCGCTGTCGGGCGACTATGACTTCCAGTTCATGATCGAAGAACTGGCCGTGGGCGCGCAATTCAAGCTGCCCTACATCCACGTGGTGGTGAACAACTCCTACCTCGGCCTGATCCGCCAGGCCCAGCGCGGGTTTGAAATGGACTACTGCGTGCAGCTGTCCTTCGACAACCTCAACGCACCGGAACTGAACGGCTATGGCGTCGACCATGTGGCCGTCGCCGAAGGACTGGGTTGCAAGGCCCTGCGGGTGTTCGAACCAGGCCAGATCCAGCCGGCATTGCGCAAGGCCCAGGAAATGATCGAAGAGTTCAAGGTGCCGGTGATCGTCGAGATCATCCTGGAGCGCGTGACCAATATTTCCATGGGCACCGAGATCAACGCCGTCAACGAATTCGAAGACCTGGCATTGGTAGGCAACGACGCACCGACCGCCATTTCCCTGCTCGATTAAGGAGAACCCTATGCCGCGTTTTGCCGCCAACCTGTCCATGCTGTTTACCGAGCAGGACTTTCTCGCTCGCTTCAAAGCGGCCGCCGATGCGGGCTTTGAAGGCGTGGAGTACCTGTTCCCCTACGAGTTCAGCTCAGCTGAAATCAAGGCACACCTGGACGCCAACGGCCTGACCCAAGTGCTGTTCAACCTGCCCGCTGGCGACTGGGCCAACGGCGAACGCGGCCTGGCGTGCCACCCGGACCGGGTTGAGGAATTCCGTTCCGGGGTCAAGCTGGCCATTGCCTACGCACAAGTGCTGGGCAATACCCAGATCAACTGCCTGGCGGGGATTCGCCCTGCGGGTGTGGACGATGCCACCCTGGAAAAAACCTTCGTCGCCAACCTCAAATACGCCACCGACAAGTTGCAAGCGGCGGGCATCAAGCTGGTGATGGAGATGATCAACACCCGCGACATTCCGGGCTTCTACCTGAACAACACCGCGCAAGCGCTGTCGATCCGCGAGCAGGTGGGCAGCGCCAACCTGTTCCTGCAATACGACATCTACCACATGCAAATCATGGAAGGCGACCTGGCCCGCACCATGGCCGCGCACCTGGATGAGATCAACCATATCCAGTTGGCGGACAACCCTGGGCGTAATGAGCCGGGCACGGGCGAGATCAACTACCGGTTCCTGTTCGAGCATTTGGATCGTATTGGTTACCAGGGTTGGGTGGGCTGTGAGTACAAGCCGCTGACCACCACCGAAGCGGGTCTGGGCTGGCTCAAAAGCCACAATGCCATCTAACAAAAAGAGGATTGAATCATGGCTAAAATCGGATTTATCGGCACCGGCATCATGGGCCAACCCATGGCCGCCAACCTGCAAAAAGCAGGTCACCAACTGTTCCTTTCCGAACACCACGGCAAGGCCCCGCAAGCGCTGATCGACGCTGGCGCCATCGCCTTGGCCAACCCGCAGCAAGTGGCCCAGGAAGCCGAGTTCATCATCGTGATGGTGCCAGACACCCCGCAGGTCGACGACGTACTGTTCCGCGCCGACGGCGTGGCCGCTGGCCTGTCGCCGAACAAAGTGGTGATCGACATGAGTTCGATCTCCCCCACCGCCACCAAGGCGTTTGCCGCCAAGATCAACCAGGCTGGCGCGCAATACCTCGACGCGCCCGTGTCCGGCGGTGAAGTCGGCGCCAAGGCTGGCACCCTGAGCATCATGATCGGCGGCGAGCCGCAGACCTTCGAACGCGCCCTGCCGCTGTTCCAGGCCATGGGCAAGAACATCACCCTGGTGGGCGGCAACGGTGACGGCCAGACCGCCAAGGTGGCCAACCAGATCATCGTTGCACTGAACATCCAAGCGGTGGCCGAAGCGTTGCTGTTCGCCGCCAAGAACGGCGCCGACCCGGCCAAGGTGCGTGAGGCTCTGATGGGTGGGTTTGCCTCGTCGAAGATTCTGGAAGTGCATGGCGAACGCATGATCAAGGGCACCTTTGATCCAGGCTTCCGCATCAACCTGCACCAGAAAGACTTGAACCTGGCGCTGGCCGGGGCCAAGGAGCTGGGGATCAACTTGCCGAACACCGCGGGTACACAGCAGGTGTTCAGCACGTGCACGGCGATTGGGGGTGGCAATTGGGACCACTCGGCGCTGATCAAGGGGTTGGAGCACATGGCCAACTTCTCCATCCGCGACAAGTAAATCTCAAGTTGAAATGCGGTCGAATGTGGGAGCGGGCTTGCTCGCGAAAGCGGTGGGTCAGTCAGCATGGATGTTGAATGTCAAACCGCATTCGCGAGCAAGCCCGCTCCCACATTTGATCGCATTCCAATTGCCACATCCCTAATAACAAGAATCCCCCGGGAGCCCGCTTATGTCGGTCGATCCGCAACACCTGCTTCGCGAGCTGTTTGCCACAGCCATCGACGCCGCCCACCCCCGGCAAGTCCTTGAACCTTATCTGCCTGCCGACCGCAGCGGCCGTGTGATCGTGATCGGCGCCGGCAAGGCTGCCGCCGCCATGGCCCTTGTCGTGGAAAACTGCTGGCAAGGTGAAGTCACCGGCCTGGTGGTCACCCGTTACGGCCACGGCGCGCCCTGCAAAAAAACCGAAGTGGTCGAAGCCGCCCATCCCGTGCCCGACGCCGCCGGACTGGCCGTGGCCCAGCGCGTGCTGGCGCTGATCAGCAACCTCGGCGAAGACGACCGCGTGATCTTCCTGCTCTCCGGCGGTGGCTCGGCCCTGCTGGCACTGCCGGCCGAAGGCATCACCCTGGCCGACAAACAAACCATTAACAAAGCCCTGCTCAAATCCGGCGCCACCATTGGCGAGATGAACTGCGTACGCAAGCACCTCTCGGCGATCAAGGGCGGCCGATTGGCCAAGGCCGCATGGCCGGCCACGGTGTACACCTACGCGATTTCCGATGTGCCGGGCGACCAGGCCACGGTAATTGCCTCCGGCCCCACCGTCGGCGACCCAAGCACCTCGGCCCAGGCCTTGGCGATCCTCAAGCGCTACCACATCGACGCCCCTGCCTCGGTACGCAGTTGGTTGCTGAACCCCGCCTCGGAAACGGTCAAACCCGGCGACCCGGTGCTCGCCCGCAGCCACTTCCAACTGATCGCACGCCCCCAGCAATCCCTGGAAGCGGTCGCAGTAAAAGTCCGCCAGGCCGGGTTCAGCCCACTGATCCTCGGCGACCTCGAAGGCGAGGCGCGGGACGTGGCCAAGGTGCACGCCGGCATCGCCCGGCAAATCGTGCAGCACGGCCAGCCGCTGGCGGCGCCGTGCGTGATTCTCTCCGGTGGTGAGACCACTGTGACCGTGCGCGGCAATGGCCGTGGCGGGCGCAACGCCGAGTTCTTGTTGAGCCTTACTGACAGCCTCAAGGGCCTGCCCGGCGTGTACGCCCTGGCTGGCGACACCGATGGCATCGACGGCTCCGAAGACAACGCCGGCGCCCTCATGACCCCGTGCAGTTATGCCCGTGCCGAAGCCCTTGGCCTGTCGGCCAGTGATGAGTTGGACAACAACAACGGCTACGGCTATTTCGCCGCCCTCGACGGGCTGATCGTCACCGAGCCGACGCGCACCAACGTCAACGATTTTCGCGCCATTCTGATCCTTGGGAACCCGCCACATGACGCCTGACAAAAAGGTCAAAATCCTCGCCACCCTGGGCCCGGCCACCGACGGCATCGACGACATCCGCGAGCTGGTGCAGGCCGGGGTGAACATCTTCCGCCTCAATTTCAGCCACGGCGACCATGCCGACCACGCCCAGCGCTACCAGTGGATTCGCCAGGTCGAGCACCAGCTCAATTACCCGCTGGGCATCCTGATGGACCTGCAAGGCCCGAAGCTGCGGGTCGGGCGCTTTGCCGAGGGCAAGGTGCAACTGGTGCGCGGCCAGGCATTACGCCTGGACCTGGACGAAACGCCCGGCGATGAACGCCGGGTCAACCTGCCCCACCCGGAGATCATCGCGGCGCTGGAGCCGGGCATGGACCTGCTGCTGGATGACGGCAAGCTGCGTCTGCGGGTCATCACCAAGCACGCCGATGCCATCGACACCACCGTACTGAATGGCGGCGAATTGTCGGACCGCAAAGGCGTGAATGTCCCACAAGCATTGTTGGAGCTCAGCCCATTGACCGCCAAGGATCGGCGCGACCTGAGCTTTGGCCTGGAGCTGGGAGTGGACTGGGTGGCGCTGTCATTCGTACAGCGCCCGGAGGACATTCGCGAAGCCCGCGAACTGATCGGCGACCGTGCATTTTTGATGGCCAAGATCGAGAAACCCTCGGCCGTGCAGCGCCTGCAGGAAATCGCCGAGCTGAGCGACGCCATCATGGTGGCCCGCGGCGACTTGGGGGTGGAAGTGCCGGCCGAGAGCGTGCCGCAGATTCAGAAAGACATCATCAGCACCTGCCGCCAACTGGGTAAGCCGGTGGTAGTGGCGACGCAGATGCTGGAGTCCATGCGCTTCTCTCCGGCGCCCACCCGTGCCGAAGTCACTGATGTCGCCAACGCGGTGGCCGAAGGCGCGGATGCGGTGATGCTGTCGGCCGAAACGGCGTCGGGTGAGTACCCGCTGGAGGCCGTGCAGATGATGAGCAAGATCATCCGTCAGGTGGAAAACGGCCCGGATTACCAGGCGCAGTTGGACGTGAGCCGGCCCAAGGCGGATGCGACGGTGTCGGACGCCATCAGCTGTGCGATCCGCCGTATCAGCAGCATATTGCCGGTGGCGGTGCTGGTGAACTACAGCGAGTCCGGCAGCTCCAGCCTGCGCGCCGCACGGGAGCGGCCGGTGGCGCCGATCCTCAACCTTACGCCCAACCTGTCCACCGCCCGGCGCTTGAGCGTGGCGTGGGGGGTGCACTCGGTGGTCAATGACCGGCTGCGCCAGGTGGATGAGGTGTGCTCCACCGCCTTGGAGATTGCCCAGGCCCAGGGCATGGCGCAGCGCGGGGATACCTTGGTGATTACCGCGGGGGTGCCGTTTGGGCAGCCGGGGTCGACCAACTCGCTGCGTATCGAAACCCTGCTGTAGGAGCGAGCTTGCTCGCGAAGAACGTCAACGATGACGCGGGCATCCTGGATGCCCGCGGCGCTCTCAGGTTTTTCGCGGGCAAGCCCGCTCCTACAGGGAGCTATCCATGCACAACCCAACCTGCCCCGACTGGGCCGAAGCCCTGCTCAACGGCTTCAGCCAAATCTTTCTGCAGCGCCAGCCGCTGTGCGGCCTGTTGTGCCTGCTGGCCATCCTGATCGGCGCCCCGGCTTTGTTCGGCGGGGCGTTGTTGGGTGGCGTAGCGGGCCTGCTCACGGCTCAACGCCGGGGCTATCCCAAGGCCGAGCGCCAGGCCGGGCTGTACAGCTACAACGGCGTGCTGCTGGGCTTATTAATCAGCCAGCATTTCGATTGGTCGGCGCTGCTGCCACCGCTGATCCTGGCGTGCGGCGGCCTGGCGGCAATGCTCACGCGCCAATGGTTGAAACACGCAAGCCGCCCCGATGACCTGCCCGCCTACACCGCGCCGTTTGTGGGGCTTGGCTGGTTGCTGCTGGGCACGGCACCAAACAGTACGTTTGCCCTGACCGAGCCGGACACGCTGTCGATCCTCATGGCACCCTTCACCGGACTCGCTCAAATCATACTGCTGGATCAGCCGCTGGCCGGGGCGTTGATCGCCGTTGGCCTGTGGCTGGCCAACCGACGCGCCGCCTTATGGGCACTGGCGGGGGCCAGTGCTGGAATGTTGGTCGCGCTGCTGCTGGGCGAACCCACCGGCGCCCTGCTCGGCCTGCACAGTTACAACCCAGCGCTGGCGGCTCTGGCCCTGAGCCAAATGCCTCGCCAACCCTGGCTACCGCTGCTCGGCATGTTGCTGGCGATCATCCTTACGCCGGGCTTCACCGCCCTGCATCTGCCCGTACTCACTGCGCCATTTATCCTCGCCTGCTGGCTGGTTCACGCCGGCCGCCGAATCCTCAGGAATCCCCGCATGGACAGCCCCTTCGAATCCCCCTAGGCTTGCTCGATATTCGTTTCAGGCGGGATTTATGGACAGCAACAACGACTGGCGCCAGCGGCTCTACGTCATGGTTTTCCAAAGCGACACGGTGGCCGGGCGGCGCTTCGACGGCATCCTGCTGTTGATCATCCTCGCCAGCCTGGTGATCGTGATGCTCGACAGCATCGACCAGGTGCACCGCGACTATGCCGATGTGCTGGCCTATATCGAGTGGGGCTTCACCGTCATCTTTTTGATCGAGTACGGCCTGCGCCTGTATTGCTCGCCCAAGCCCTTGCGCTACGCCTTCAGCTTTTATGGGCTGGTGGACTTGCTGGCCATCGTGCCCGGCATCCTGGCCCTGTATTACAGCGATGCGCAGTACCTGTTGATCATCCGCATCATCCGCATGCTACGCATCTTCCGCGTGCTCAAGCTCAGCCCGTATCTCAAGCAGGCCAACTACCTGATGGCCGCACTGCGGGGTAGCAAGCAGAAGATCGTGGTGTTCCTGGTGAGCGTGTGCACGTTGGTCACCGTATTTGGCACGCTGATGTACGTGATCGAAGGCCCGGAACATGGCTTTACCAGCATTCCCAAAGGCATCTACTGGGCCATCGTGACCCTGACCACCGTGGGCTTTGGCGATATCGTGCCCAAGACCCCGCTGGGCCAGGTGATTTCGTCGCTAGTGATGATCACCGGTTACTCGATCATCGCGGTGCCTACCGGGATTTTTACCGCCGAACTGGCCAGCGCCATGCGCGGCGAGCAACTGCAACATGACTGCCCGGTGTGCAAGAAAAACACCCATGAGCCCAATGCCGCGTTCTGCTCACGCTGTGGCAATGGGCTTTTCAAGAAAGTGGAATAAGCAAAGTTCTTTTTAATCTTTAAGTGACTATGCGCCCCCGGCTATAGTCGCTGGCATTGTGCCTTACACCGACTCTCGAACAACAAGGAATGAGCAGTGAAAAAACTCGTTAGTGCCTCTCTACTGGCCGCCGGCCTTGCCCTGGCGGGCGCCGTCCAGGCCGCCCCCGTCACACTGCTCAACGTCTCCTACGACGTGATGCGCGATTTCTACAAGGACTACAACGCCGCCTTCCAGAAGCACTGGGAAGCCGAGCACCCGAACGACAAGCTGACCCTGCAGATGTCCTTCGGCGGCTCCAGCAAACAAGCACGCTCGGTGATCGACGGCCTGCCGGCTGACGTGATCACCATGAACATGGCCACCGACATCAACGCCCTGGTGGACAACGGCAAACTGGTGCCGGACAACTGGGTGACGCGCCTACCGAATAACAGCGCGCCGTTCACTTCCGCCACCGTCTTCATCGTGCGCAAAGGCAACCCCAAAGCCCTGAAAGACTGGCCGGACTTGCTCAAGGATGGCGTGCAAGTGATTGTGCCTAACCCAAAAACCTCGGGTAACGGCCGCTACACCTACCTGTCGGCCTGGGGCTATGTGCTGAAAAACGGCGGCGACGAAAACAAGGCCAAGGCCTTTGTTGGCAAACTGTTCAAGCAAGCACCGGTGCTGGATACGGGCGGCCGCGCAGCAACCACCACGTTCATGACCAACCAGATCGGCGACGTGCTGGTGACGTTTGAAAACGAAGCCGAAATGATCGCCCGTGAATTCGGCCGTGATCAGTTCGAAGTGATCTACCCAAGCGTTTCCGCCGAGGCTGAGCCACCGGTATCCGTGGTTGATAAGGTTGTCGAGAAAAAAGGCACCCGCGCAGTAGCCGAAGACTACTTGAAGTACCTGTGGTCGGCAGAAGGCCAGGAAATTGCGGCCAACAACTATCTGCGCCCACGTGACCCGAAGGTGCTGGCCAAATACACCGACCGTTTCCCGAAAGTCGACTTCCTGTCGGTGGAGAAGACCTTTGGTGACTGGCGCACCGTGCAGAAAACCCACTTCAATGATGGTGGGGTGTTTGACCAGATCTACAGCGGGCAGTAAACCCTGACGCTACATTAAAAGCCCCTGCATTCAGGGGCTTTTCCTTTTAGGCACGGAGACACCAGACATTCTCACTGCCCGTGCCTTTCACTGGAAACGGCACATCAATCTCTATTCCCATCTTTTGCAGTTGCAGACGCTCCACCTGGCCGTCCGGGAATTCCTCAGCCGCGATGGGCACCACTACAAAACCGCTTTCCTCGCCGCAGGACTGGCTGATCGTCAGTGCTACTGCTGCCCCTTCAAAGGTGATGCGCCCTCCCGATGGCGAAAACTGCGCCATGAATTCCACGAAGACCTCTCCAGGCGCCTGTTCCACCTGGTAGCTGCCGCCCATGCCGATGGACCCGACAATTGAGGCCATCGGCACCAATAGACGCCGGGTTCCGGGATGGTTCAACTGGGTGATCAACGGGTCAATGACGCTTTCCAGGTTCCGATTACCCTCGGTGACAGCGCCAGCGATACGTTGATTGAGCGCTGGATCTGGAACATCGACGATTGCGGGCACGGACGCGAGTAAACGTTGAGCTGGGGTCTGCCCCGCGATGATTGCCTGCCACCCATCGGGGTCCTTCCGATCCAGAAGGTAAATGGCCAAAGCGCCCAGTGCGTAGCTTTCACCGTCCAACGGCAAGAAGGCGGTGCTCGGAAAGCGCTCCAGTTGGGTCTTCGCCCAGGTTTTCGGTTCATCCGCCGCGCCACTCGCCAGGATTCGGGCGAGCCCCTCGATGTATTCGGCGGTGCCTTCGACAATGTCGTAATAGCTGATTTCCTGCGCTTCCTGGGCGAACTCAAGCTGCCAACGATCATGCCAATAGCGAGCCTTGCCTAACGCGTCGGCTTCGCCGCGCAAAGCGCCATGCAATGCGCTGATCAAGTGCTGCCGGTACTGCCTGGGCTGCGGCTGCGCAGGATAACGCACGGCACGTGACCCCGAATTCAACTGCCACTGTGCCTGCCCAAAAAAATGAAAGGCTTCGTGGGTTGCCAGTGCAAACAACTCAGGCACAGCGGCTGGATTGCCGAGCATGCGTTGCGCCTCTTGTTCGGGCAACGCCTGGCCCAGCCCCATATAAACGGTAGGCCGTCCTTCCCACGACAGCTTCTCAAAGGTCTTGTAGTGTGATGACAGGCCCAGCGCCTGTACCGGCCCCGCCGACACCGGCCGATAGCCGTTTGCATCAACCATCCAGGCATTGACTCCGTCGTAAACCAGGATTTGCGCGTGGGCATAGAAGCCGGTCTGTTTTCTCAAGCGCTCGATTGTCGCCAACTTCGGCCAGGCAGTTGCGCTGGCGGCGGCCATCCGTTTGACATACGCAGCATTACTGAGCCGCGTTTGCGTATGTGCCGTTGTGCAGCCCGTGATCCCCAGCATTAAAACCAACAGCATCCAACTATTGAAAATAGGCATGGCGACTTTCCCGTCCTGATTCAGCCTGCAATGATGCAGGCGTCGAATCTAGGAGAAGCCAATCGAGCGCACTTGCCAGACAACTCCGAAAACAGCATAGGAATCGGCCGATACTAAACGGTCGTCACATCGGCGGTGTCACGCCATCCTTGCCCGCTGAGATCGCCTGGGCCGTAATCGTTCCATCCGCCCCCTTCGCCGCAAACAACACCACCTTCACCCCCGGCTTGAGCAAGCTGCGATCCCCTGGCTCCAGGTTGACGATCGGCACATCCTCCGGCACCACGATCTTCTGCTCGCCGCCTTTGTACTTCACGGTCAGCGTGCGCCCGTTGCTCACCAACAGGTCGCCGACGGTGCCGTTGGTCATGCTGCTGCCTTCTTTGAGGTCGAATGCACGATGGCCGTCGCCGGTGCCGGCCATGGCCGGTGGGAACACGTGCACTTCCAAGGCGGTGAGGGTGCCGTCGGCGCTGGGCATGGCGGCGGAGCCGATGTAGCTGCCGGGCTTGATTTCATCGATCTTGGCCAGGGTGACGGCGCGCACCTGGGTGTCTTTTGTCAGGTGCACGGTGACATCCTCACCGCTGTTGACCTTGACCTGCATTGCATCACCGTCGATGGCGGTGATGGCACCCCGTACCCCAACACGCGGCGCGTCGGCAGCCTGGGCCAGGCCCATGGCCATGGCGGCGGCGAGGGTTGACGCCAGGAGCATCTTGTTCAACGTGATCTTCATCGCAATGGTTTTCCTGTTTCGGCAGTTATGTCTGAATGTATCATCAGCCTTCGCGCAGAAAGTTAACGATTCACTCATCATTACCGGGCATGAGTGTTATCACTGCCAGCGGCCTACCCGGGCTACGGTGTTGTCTTTAGGCTCGCCCCACTTTCCTTCGCTTTTATGAGAACACCATGAACGCTACGTCCCACGCTACAACCACCATGACCCGGAGCATGGTGATGCTGTTTGCGTTTTGCTGCGGCGCCATCGTTGCCAACATTTACTACGCGCAACCGATCATCGAGCTGATCGCGCCGGACATCGGCCTCACACCGGCCATGGCCAGCCTGATCGTGTCGTTGACGCAAATCGGCTATGCCTTGGGCCTGTTCTTTCTGGTGCCGCTGGGTGACCTGCTGGAAAACCGCAAGCTGATGATATCCACCACGGTATTGGCCATCGCCAGCCTGCTGGGCGCGGCGTTTACCGAGCAGCCGAACCTGTTCCTGCTGGTGTCGTTGCTGATCGGTTTCAGTTCGGTGTCGGTGCAGATCCTGATCCCGCTGGCCGCGCACCTGGCCCCGGCCGAGTCCCGTGGCCGTGTGGTGGGCAGCATCATGGGCGGCCTGTTGCTGGGCATCCTGCTGGCGCGGCCGGTGTCCAGCGTGGTGGCGGATCACTTCGGCTGGCGTGCAATGTTCATGGCCGCTGCTGCGTTGATGGCGTTTATCAGCGTGGTACTGCTGATCACCATCCCCAAGCGCCAACCCGACCACAGCGCCAGCTATGGCCAACTGCTGCGCTCACTGGGCACCTTGTTGCGCAGCCAGCCGGTGCTGCGCCAGCGGGCGTTCTACCAGGGCTGCATGTTCGCCACCTTCAGTCTGTTCTGGACCGCCGCGCCGCTGGAGCTGGCGCGTAACCACGGCCTGAGCCAAAGCGAGATCGCGCTGTTTGCCCTAGTGGGTGCCTTGGGCGCTATCGCCGCGCCCATCGCCGGCCGCCTGGCAGATGCCGGCCACACCCACCGCGCCTCGCTGCTGGCCATGCTGTTTGCGGCGTTGAGCTTCCTGCCAGCCTTTGTGCACCCGCTGTACAGCGTGATCGGCCTGGCCGTCACCGGCGTGGTGCTGGACTTCTGCGTACAGATGAACATGGTGCTCGGCCAACGCGCCATCTACGCCCTCGACGCCAACAGCCGCAGCCGCCTGAACGCGCTGTACATGACCAGTATCTTCATCGGCGGTGCGTTCGGTTCGGCGATTGCCAGCAGCGTGTACGAACACGGCGGCTGGCTGGGGGTGATGCTGGTGGGCAGCGCATTCCCGCTGGTGGCGTTGTTGCGCTTTTTGAGCGCGTCCCGTGAAGCCGCTCCGGTAGCCGCATAAACGCAATACCTGTGGGTTCAATTCAGGAACGCACCAACTTCTCCAAAGCCGCGTCCGCCAGAAATGACGAGCGGCTTTTGACCTTGTGCTCGCGCACATACCGGTCAATACGTTGGATGACATAACCGGGCAAGGTCACATTGACCTTCTCGGTCTTGCCCAGATAAGGCGAGATGTCCAGCTCCAACATCCCCCAGCCCATGCCGGCGTAGTCTTCGTGGGCATGATGATTGGCCACCGAGGTGGGCATGGGAATCGGCCCGCCTTCGGCGGCGATCTCTTGCAGCATGATGTGCGCGACTTCCACCGCAGCGTTGTAGGCCTCTTCAAAACTGTCCCCGGCGGTGACGGCCCCTGGAATATCGGGGATCTGAATGCCGGTGGCGGTAAAGTCATCGCCCCATTCGATACAGATTGGGTATTGCATGAATGCTCTCCTTAAAACTCAAACAAGCCAGCGCGTTTCCTGATGCTTCTGACGGTGCCCAAGGGCAGATCCTTTTTGGGGTGCGGAACAGGAATGGTGTACGGGTTATAGCGATGAGTAAAAATGTGGTGACTGCCCGTGACCCGATCCAACACCCAACCTGCCTCTTGCAGTTCCTTGATCAATAACCTGCTTTGCACCGCAGCCTCCTTGGCTTGGCCTGAACAAAAGTAACCCTAGAGTTATATTTACTCAAGCACAAAATACGCAAGGCTGACTGACGGCTGTTTTACTGAATATTGAAGACCTGCCCACCCCGCGCTGGAATCGCATGACACCTATCGTTCATCGCCTTAGGCTTGAGCGCCGCCCAGCCGAACAGGAACACCCGATGGATCGCCTCACCGCCATGGAAACCTTTGTGCACGTGGTCGAAACCGGCTCGTTTTCGGCTGCGGCCAAACGCCTGGGCATCGGCCAACCCGCTGTCTCCAAGAGCATTGCGCAACTGGAAGCACGCCTGGCGGTGCGCTTGGTACTGCGTTCCACCCGGGGCCTGACGCCGACCGAAGCGGGCCTGGCGTTTTTCGAGAAGGCCCGGCGCGCCATCGATGAAGCCGACGCGGCCGACGATGCCGCCCGTGGCGCGGGGGCCGGGCTCACCGGCAACCTGCGTATCAGCGCTTCGGTCACCTTCGCCCGCATGCACATCATTCCTCACCTGGGTGCCTTCCTGGCGCAGTACCCGGATTTGAATGTGGACGTGGTGCTCGACGACCGCAGCCTCAACCTGGTGGAAGAAGGCATCGACGTGGCCCTGCGCATGGGCAACATGAATGACTCAAGCCTCACGGCGCGCAAGATCGGCGAATCGCCGTGCGTCATCCTCGGCACGCCCACCTACTTCGAGCGGTTCGGCGAACCCATGACCCCGGCGGATTTACTGCAACACGAGGCGGTCATCTACACCCGCGTCGAAGGCTCACACTGGACCTTCACCCAGGGCGATACTCACTACCCGCTGGTCGCCCACGGCCGCCTGCGCGTGACGGCGGCGGAAGGCGTGCGCGCGGGCGTGCTGAGCCATCTGGGGCTGACGTTGTCGTCCACCTGGATGTTTGCCCCGGAACTGGCCAGCGGCGAAGTAAAAGCCGTGCTCACCGACTGGACACTGCCAGCCCGGGATTTATGGGCGGTGTTCCCCACCGGCCGGATGGCCAGCGCCAAGGCGCGGGCGTTTGTGGAATATGTGGAAGGGCTACTGGCTTAGTGCGTGTCAGGGATAAAACCTGAGAACCTCGCTCCCAGCCTAATCCAGACAGCACAGCAGGCGCTCGACGGTAAGCGCCAACGGGCCAGAGTTATCCAATACGAACACACCCTCACGATTGTCCGCGATCAATTCGGCGGTGAAGCGTGCATTGCGCGCCAATCGCTCTTCGATATCCGCCAGGGACTCACGCCCGCGTGCGATCAAACGCTGGCGCAATACCGCCTGGTCAACCGTCAGCAACAGCACCAATGCCGTCGGATAACGCTCGCGGGTCTGCGCCAGATGGGCGCGGGAACCGTTGACCAGCACATCGTCCCCCGCCGCCAGCCACGCGTCGATCTCGCGGGGAATGCCATAGCACAACCCATTCGCTCGCCAACTGAGGGCGAAGGCGCCCTCGGCTTCCATCGCGGCAAACTGCGCCGGGCTCACCCCGTGCGCGGCCTCGCCCACCGCCTCCGCCGAGCGGGTGATCACGCGGCGTACAATGCGGCAGCGGCGCTCGGCCAAACGTGGGCGTGCAGCATCCAACAGGCTGTCCTTGCCCGAACCGGATGGCCCGATGAGATAGATCAACCTGCCTGCCATCAAAACACCCTCTTCGCTTGTCGCCACACGTGTTGCACTGCAGTAAGCCCCCTAGCGGCTGCGGACTTGCACCAGGCCGGCGGCGGCCACATTACCCGAGTGCGGCCCACCTCGCACCACGTTCGGCGTGCCCATCAGCATTTTAATACCGGACTTTCCCTACGCCGCCACCTTCACTTTGACTTCACTATGCCGGGCGAGTTGTACGCAGGCAGGCATACCCCAACCGGGTTTCCATCCCCTGGTCGCCTTGCCTGCGTGCGGCTCGCCATCCTAAACGCTTAGGCCTCTTTCTCTCCCTGCCGCCCAACCAACTGAAAAACAATAAGTTTTAATCACTCCACAACCTTGTAGTACAACTCCCACAATAGTTTCAGAAGCACAACCACACGTGACATATTGCCCTAGAAAACGAACAGAACTATATTTCGCTCACCCCCACCCTGACCTAACTAAAACTTCAACCTCGGGTACCGCCTAACCTACCCATTAATTAATGCTCGGTACAAGCATTAACAATGGAGCCTTAGCAATGTACCCCTCAACCGCCTGGTGTTTGGCACTAATAGGAATAACAGCACTATGGGGCTGGTCTTTCGTCGCAATTCATGATGCGTTATCTACGCTAACTGCATCCTCATTCAACGCACTCCGCTTCTTATCTGGAACCATAGCAATGGTTATTTTCATACCTAGATTGAAGGCCCTCAGCCTCAAAGAAGTTGGTAATGGCGTGTTTGCAGGAGCTGTACTTTTCCTGGCGTTTACTTTCCAAACCAGCGGACTTAATTACACTTCAGCATCCAACGCAAGCTTTATTACCGGACTGGCAATTTTGTTCACCCCATTATTTGCGTTTTTATTTCTAAAGCTGCGACCTTCAAAACAACAACTACTTGGCGGATTGACTGCCACCGCGGGCCTCGCACTATTGACACTCAAAGGCCTTTCTATTCACCTTGGCGACTTACTAGTCTTGATATGCGCAGCCTTTACAGCCCTTCACATCGTCACGCTGTATGTCATAAGCAAAAGAACGGACACGGCGGCTCTGGCCTTTTTACAAATATCGACTGTCGCCATACTTTCGCTGATCTGGTCAGTATCAGCAGGCGAGTTCAAACTGCCGAAAAGCTTGTCTGTGACTTACTCAATTTTAATTATCGGAATCGTAGGTACAGCCCTAGCTTTCTTTATCCAGACAAAAGCCCAAACGACAGCTTCTCCGTCAACGATTGCATTAATTCTCGTTTTAGAACCTGTATTCGGAGGAATATTTGGATATTTTCTTGGCGGCGACCGATTAAGCACAATCAATATGGCCGGCGCACTTTTAATTATTACTGGCATGATCATATCTGAAACAGGTTTAAAAATTAAAACAATAGGAAAATTTCACGACCCTCAGAGTAAACGCCCACAACAATAACCTACAGGAATACTCACATGAATATAAATAACGCCAAAAATACTACCCCCCCCAACAACCCTCTGAACAGCGGGGAGTTATTTTTAATTGACAGAAAAAGAATAGTACCCTTGCCTTGGGAGCAATGGGCAGATGAAATCATTCAAGAGGGATATTCCATCATAACGCTCACGCCCTCACTTCAAATTGATTTCATAGAAATGCAGAAACTGATTGGACAAATTCCTTTTCATGACCGCACTGAATTTAGTTTTGTTGACCGTAGCGATGGCTTTACCCCTATTGGATACTCCCATACAAAAGAACAACAAAACACAGACTTATGCGAGACCTTTAACTATTGGAAAAAACACAAGAACGAACATAAAAACTACCCTTTCAGCAATCACGCCTTTTATTCGCACATAGATAGCTACGAGAGCCAGATATCTATTTATGGCCAAACCTTGATAAATGAGATTTTAAAAAAATTTGACTACCCAACTAAAATCTCAGTACGCGACGACTCCTTCTTGCAGTTTAACTACTATCGCGAGGACCTTCGCAGCAACGGACTGAAATATTTACAGCAGCAACACGAAGATGGCCACCTGCTAACCATCATAAAACCTAACAGTCCTGGCCTAGTATTATATATTGACGATAGAGAGTGTTTGGTAGACGTTGCGCGCGATCAAGCCATTGTCATTCCCGGATCACTTCTGACTCTTCTATCGGAAGGGAAAATCGCTCCGACCTATCACGCAGTGATTAACTTTACCCTTCCGACTCCTCGATGTTCAGTTGTATACAACATTAACGTACTAAGTCCGTCACTGGCAGGCATGATCTCCGGCGCTGATTTAAAAATTTTTGAACATGCCAATGCTCATCACCAGACGTTCGGTTTCCACCCTCTAAAGGAACGTTAAAATCGTGAAAAGTGACAAAAGGCGACCCGAAGGTCGCCTTTTGTCATTGCGCGTACTTTTTACTGAGCCCCGGCGGCACGCCCTGCACATTGGTTTCTTCCCACGGCCCGTTGGGGCTGATGGAGCGGCTCCAGCCGTTGCTCCAGCGGTAATACGTGCGCTGGCGGTAGAAGGTGTCGGGCTGGTCTTCCAGCACATAGACCTTCATGTTGCCGTCCCAATGGCTCGCGGCACCCGGTGGTGGGGCGAAGGTGGGCGAAGACGTCGGCACGGGTTTTTTCGGCGGAGCGATAACCGGGCCGGTGGGTTTGGTGCTCGGCTGGGTCGCCGGGCCCGACGGTGGTATGGTCGGGCCGGTTGGCGCCGGAGGTGGCCGGTGGACCGCACAAGCACTCAAACCCACTATCAGGCTGAGCAAGGTGATACGTGCGAATGCGGTCATGGGCGTTTCCTCGAAATTACTTATCCGGACTGTCGATGGTCAGCTGCTGCAAGGCAGTGGTGGTGCTGGCCAAGGGTTGGCTGCGGCCGATCCACTCGCCAGCGGTCGGAAGACCGGCCCGGGATATGCGCGCAACCAGTTGGACTTCGGGGAAGTTCGACAGTTTCAACTGCGGCATCATCGCGTCGGCATCGCCAAGTGTGACGGTTACCGGCAAATCGGCGACGGTGACGCGCTTGGCCGCCAGAGGCGCCGGCGGGCCGGAGACGGCGCGGGCAAAGATAAATACGCTGTCGCCCGGCTGGGATTTGGCCTTCACGTCCGCCGACAAATCCACGCGCACTTTCAGACCTGCCTTAGGCGCTTGAGCAACCGTGCCACCGCTCTCCTTGAGCTTGTCGGCGGCACGGTCGATACCGCCTTGCAACGCTGCGCGGGAACCATCTTCCGGCGGCAGTTGGGCCAGCAGGCGATTCCAGTAGTCGATCGCTTCCTGATAACGCTGGCCTTCAAACGCGGCGATACCCAGCAGGCCGAGGCTGGTGACTTCCTTCGGGTCCAGCTTCAAGGCTTCGTCGGTCAGGGCTTGGACCTTGGGTGACCACTGTTTGTTATCGGCAAAGTATTGCGCCTGGGCCCACTGGCCGAGCAGTTCCGGCTGGCGACCGGCCAGGGCCACGGTGCGTTCGAACACGTTGGCCGCATCAGCGGAACGGTCCTGGGCCATGTAGGCGCGCCCCAGGAAGTACAAACCTTCGGCCGAGTCCGGCTGGGCAGCGGCGGCGCGCTCCAGGCGGTGGGTCATGTCTTCCATGGACACTGGCGGCCGGGAGAACTCACGGGTCAGTTCAACCTTGTCGCTGGCGCCAAAATGCAGGTACAGCACCACGCCCAATACCGGCACCAGAAGCGCAGCGATCAACGGCAGCGGCTTGCCCAGGCGCGACTCACGAGGCTTTTCCACGCCTTCGGTGTCGGCCAGCAATTCACGGGCGGCTTCGGCGCGGCCTGCGTCGAGTTGGGCGGCGTCGAGCACGCCTTCGTCTTGCTGCATTTGCAACTCGGCGACACGTTCCTGGTACAGCGCCACGTTCAACGCGGTGCGGTCCTCTTCACGCTGGGCGCGGCGGTCGCGCAGTACGGGGATCAACAGGAAACTCAGGGCAATCAGAAGCAGCAAGCCGGCTGCGAGCCAGAAATCAATCATCAGTCTTGGTGTCCAGCAATTGGTCGAGGCGTTTGCGCTCTTCAGGGGACAGCGCGTCGGAACCATCAGTCGGTGCGCCACGGCGGCGGCGCACGATCACGGCCATCACCACTACACCGGTCAACAACAGGCCAGCGGGGCCAAACCACAGCAGTGCAGTCTTGCCGGTGAGGGCCGGTTTGTAGCGCACGAAGTCACCGTAGCGGTCGACCATGAAGTCGATGATCTGCTGGTTGTCCTTGCCCTCCCCCAGCATGCGGAAGATCTCTTTGCGAAGGTCGGCGGCAATGGGCGCGTTGGAGTCGGCGATGTCCTGGTTCTGGCACTTGGGGCAGCGCAGTTCCTTGGTCAGGTCGCGGAAACGGTCGCGCTCGGCGTCGCTGGCAAATTCGTAGGTGTCGATGGCGGCGTGGGCGATGCCCACCAAGCCGAGCGCCAGGACAGCAGCAGCTAGCAGGCGCTTCATGGCTTGGCCTCATCGACCAGGGCCTGGTACTTGGCGGCCAATTGCTCGCGCCATACCACTTCGTCGATCACGCCGACGTACTTGTCGCGGATCACACCCTTGGCGTCGATAAAGAAGGTTTCCGGGGCGCCGTATACGCCGAGGTTCAGGCCCAGGTTGCCGTCTTCATCGCGGATGTCCAACTGGTAGGGGTTGTGGAACTCCGCCAGCCACTTCAGCGCGGCGGTGTTGTCATCCTTGTAGTTGATGCCGTAGATCACCACGCCTTTTTCGGCCAGCTTGTTGAGCACCGGGTGCTCAACGCGGCAGGAGATGCACCAAGTGCCCCACACGTTGACCAGCGCCGGTTTGCCCAGCAGGTCCGCCTGGGTCAGGGTCTTGTCGCCCTGCACGGTGGGCAGGCTAAAGGCCGGGAACTGTTTGCCGATCATCGCCGAGGGCAACTCAGCCGGGTCCAGGTACAAACCGCGATAGAGGAACACCGCCACCACCAGGAACGCCGCCAGCGGCAACACCATCAACCAACGCTTCATACCGCCGCTCCTTGCATGCCGAGGGCTTCACGCACCCGGCTCTTGACCTTGACCCGGTAGCGCCGATCCAGCGCCGCCAGCAAACCACCAAAGCCGGTGAGCAAACCGCCAAACCAGATCCAGCGTACAAACGGCTTCACATGCACCCGTACCGCCCAAGCGCCGTCGCCCAACGGTTCACCCAGCGCCACATAGAGGTCGCGGGTGAAACCGGCGTCGATACCGGCTTCGGTCATCATCGAACTCTGCACGGTGTACAGGCGTTTTTCCGGGTGCAGCACGGCCACTTCCTTGCCGTTGCGCACCACGCGCACGGTGCCTTTGTCGGAGGTGAAGTTCGGGCCTTCGAAGTGCTTGGCGCCTTCGAAGATGAAGTGGTAACCGGCCAGGTCCATGGACTCGCCCGGCGCCAGGCGCAGGTCGCGCTCGGCGCTGTTCTGGCTGGACAACACCACGCCCAGGGCGCACACGGCGATGCCGATATGGGCGATCTGCATGCCCCAGTAGCTGCGGGTCAAGGTTGGCAGGCCTTTGAGCAAACCTTTGTGACGGGTTTTGTCGGCGATATCGCGCACACCGGCCAACAACACCCAGGCCGCCAGCAGGAAGGTGGCCAACACCGCCCAGTTGAAGTCGCCGTAGGCGACACCGGCGATCACCGCCAAGGCAACACTGCCCAGCAGCACCGGCATCAGCATGCCCACCAGCCATTTCACCGGGGTGTCTTTCCAGCGCACCAGCACGCCGACCGCCATCACCACCATCAACAGGCCCATCAACGGGATAAACAACGCGTTGAAGTACGGCGGCCCAACGGACAACTTGGCGCCGCTCAGCGCATCCAACACCAACGGGTAGAGCGTGCCCAGCAGGATCATCGACGCGGCCACCACCAGCACCAGGTTATTGCCCAGCAGCAGGGTTTCCCGTGACCACAGGTTGAACCCGACCTGGCTCTTGACCACCGGTGCGCGCAACGCGAACAACGTCAGGGAACCGCCCACCACAAACAGCAGGAAAATCAGGATGAACACACCGCGCGCCGGGTCAGATGCAAACGCATGCACCGAGGTCAGCACACCCGAACGCACGAGGAAGGTGCCCAGCAGGCTGAGGGAAAACGCTGCGATGGCCAGCAGCACGGTCCAGCTCTTGAACACACCGCGCTTTTCGGTGACAGCCAGGGAGTGAATCAGCGCGGTGCCCACCAGCCACGGCATGAACGAGGCGTTTTCCACCGGGTCCCAGAACCACCAGCCGCCCCAGCCGAGTTCGTAATAGGCCCACCAGGAACCCAGGGTGATACCGATGCCGAGAAAGGCCCAGGCGACGATGGTCCAGGGCCGCGACCAACGTGCCCACGCGGCATCCAAACGCCCGCCCAGCAAGGCAGCAATAGCGAAGGCGAAGGCCACGGAGAAACCCACGTAACCCATGTAGAGCATCGGCGGGTGCACAATCAAACCGATGTCTTGCAGCAACGGGTTGAGGTCATGTCCGTTCTGCGGGATCTGCGGCAGGATGCGGCTGAACGGGTTGGAGGTCATGATCAAAAACAGCAGGAAGCCGATGCTGATCATGCCCATCACCGCCAGCACCCGCGCCAGCATCACTTGCGGCAGTTGGCGCGAAAACACCGACACGGCGAAGGTCCAGCCGCCGAGGATCAACGCCCACAACAGCAGCGAGCCTTCATGGGCGCCCCACACGGCGCTGAACTTGTAGTACCAGGGCAAGGCAGAATTGGAGTTATTGGCCACATACGCAACGGAAAAGTCGTCAGTCATAAAGGCGTAGGTCAGGCAACCGAAGGCAAACAGCAGGAACGCGAATTGGCCCCAGGCAGCGGGCTGCGCCAGGCTCATCCACAGGCGGTCGCCACGCCACGCGCCGAGCAACGGCACCACGGCTTGCACCACGGCAAAACACAGGGCGAGGATCATCGCCAATTGGCCCAGCTCGGGAATAAACAGTGCGGACGTCATCACTTAGCCCTCCTTGGCGGGGGTGGGTGCGGACTGGCCGCTGTCTTTCAGGGCCTTGGTGACTTCCGGCGGCATGTATTTTTCATCGTGCTTGGCCAGCACTTCATCGGCCACCACTACGCCGTCGGCATTGAGTTTGCCCAGGGCGACGATGCCCTGGCCTTCGCGGAACAGGTCCGGGAGGATGCCGCGGTACGTGATGGTCACGGATTTGCTGAAATCGGTGACCACGAAGGTCACGTCGAGGGAGTCGGAAGAGCGTTTGAGCGAGCCCTTCTCCACCATGCCACCGGCGCGAATGCGCGTGTCCAGCGGGGCTTCGCCATTGGCGATCTGGGTGGGGGTGTAGAACAGGTTGATGTTCTGCTGCAACGCGCTCAAGGCCAGGGCCACGGCAATGCCGACGCCGGCCAGAATGGCAAGGATGATCAACAGACGCTTTCTACGCAGCGGATTCACTTTTCGGTCTCCCGGCGCAGACGACGCGCCTCTTGTTGCAGGTAACGCTTGCGGGCCAGGATCGGCGCGGCAACGTTGAGGGCCAGCACCGCCAGGCAGATGCCATAGGCCGTCCAGACGTACAGGCCGTGATGGCCCATGGCGAGAAAATCACTGAACGAAGCAAAACTCATGCGCGCGCCCCCAGGCTGCCTTGGACTTCGGCCTTGACCCAACTGGCGCGGGCTTCACGCTTGAGCACTTCAAGGCGCATGCGCATCAGCAGCACGGCGCCGAAGAAGCAGTAGAACCCCAGCACCATCAGTAAGAGCGGCGCCCACATTTCCACGGGCATCGCCGGTTTTTCGGTAAGGGTGAACGTGGCGCCCTGGTGCAGGGTGTTCCACCACTGCACCGAGTACTTGATGATCGGGATGTTGATCACGCCGACAATCGCCAGCACTGCGCAGGCCTTGGCGGCGCTGTCACGATTACTGATGGCGTTGCCCAAGGCAATGAGACCGAAGTACAGGAACAACAGGATCAACATGGACGTTAGTCGCGCATCCCACACCCACCACGAGCCCCAGGTCGGCTTGCCCCAAATGGCGCCGGTGACCAGCGCCACGGCGGTCATCCACGCGCCGATGGGCGCCGCGCATTGCAGGGCCACGTCCGCCAGTTTCATCTTCCACACCAGGCCGACGATGCCGCACACGGCCAGCATCACGTAGCAGGACTGAGCCAGCATCGCGGCGGGCACGTGGATATAGATGATGCGAAAGCTGTTGCCTTGCTGGTAGTCCGGCGGCGCGAAGGCCAGGCCCCAGACCAGGCCGATGCCGATCAGCAACACGGCGGCGATGCTCAACCACGGCAGCAGCTTGCCACTGATGCCGTAGAACCATTTGGGCGAGCCGAGCTTGTGAAACCAGGTCCAGTTCATTGCTGTTTCCATCACGGTTGCTGCTTGGCGATGCAAGCAGCGTAGGGTCTTTACTGGCTAAGCGCGTAACGCTTGGCCAGACCTCATTATTCGCCGACGCTGATCTTCAGGCCGGCCGCTATAGCAAAAGGTGTCAGGGTTACCGCCAGGGCGGTCAGGCTACCAAGCCACAAGAGGTAACCGGTGGCCGGCATGCCCATGAGCGCGGCCTGCAACGCACCGCTGCCCAGGATCAACACCGGGATATACAAGGGCAGAATCAGCAGGGCCAGCAACAGGCCACCGCGCTTCAAACCCACCGTCAGCGCCGCCCCCACTGCACCCAATAAACTGAGGGTTGGCGTGCCGAGCAACAGGGATACCAGCAGCACCGGCAGGCACTCGGTGGGCAAACCCAGCATCATCGCCAACAGCGGCGAGAGCAAGACTAGCGCCAGTCCGGAAAAAGCCCAGTGTGCCAGTACCTTGGCCAGCACCAGTAGTGGCAGAGGGTGCGACGAAAGGACCCACTGTTCGAGGGAACCGTCTTCGAAATCACTGCGAAACAGCCCGTCCAGCGAGAGCAACACCGATAACAGTGCGGCGACCCACACCAGTCCCGGAGACAAGGTTTGCAACAGTTTAGTCTCGGGGCCAACGGCCAGCGGGAACAGCGCAATGACGATGGCAAAAAACACCAGCGGGTTGGCCAACTCCGCCGGGCGACGGCACAACAACCGCGCTTCGCGGGCCACCAACAGGGCGAACACACTCATGCTGACCACCGCCCCAGATCCAGGTCACGGTAACCGGCGGGCATACGGTTCAGGGTGTGGTGGGTGGTGAGGACCACCAGGCCACCCTTCTCGCAATGCTGGGCCAAGTGTTCTTCCAACTGGACGACGCCTTGTTTATCGAGGGCGGTGAAGGGTTCGTCGAGAATCCACAACGGCGGGCCCGGCAAGTACAAACGGGCCAACGCCACGCGGCGCTGCTGGCCGGCGGACAAGGTGTGGCAGGGTACATCTTCATAACCCTTGAGACCCACGACGGCCAGGGCCTGCCAGATGGCTTCACGGGACGCCGGGTGATGCAGGGCGCTGAGCCAGCTGAGGTTTTCTTCGGCGGTGAGCACGTCCTTGATACCCGCGGCGTGGCCGATCCACACCAGGTTGCGGGCCAGCTCCGTGCGTTGCTCGCTGAGGGGCTTGCCGTTGAGTCGCACCCCACCGGCCGTCGGCTGCATCAACCCGGCCAGCAGCCGCAGCAAACTGGTCTTGCCGCTGCCGTTGGGCCCGCTGACCTGCACCATGTCGCCGCCCGTCAGCCGCAGTTCGAGGTGTTCGAACAGCAGGCGCAGGTCGCGTTCACAGGAGAGCGCTACGGCTTCAAGAAGAGGGCTGGTCAAAAGATCGCGGGCCTTTACGGTTCAAGTCGGCGGTGCAGCGGCCGTTAAAGAGAAATGCACAATAACGGCTTTGGCGACCGGTTTTAGAGAGCTGGATCAAATAGTTGTGTAGTTTTTAACGCTCTCTTTGCAGACGGGCCGCATTATACATGCGATGCCCTACTCTAAAGAGGGCAATTTCCTTCAAGACGGCGCGCACGATGACCGGTGAGATCAACCTTCCTACGCTTGCACCTGCCCAGGCCACCGGGCCTGCCTCGCTGTCTGCCAGCGGTGAATTGCTGAAACTGTTGGAGCCGCAAATCGGCCTGATCGCGCCCGGGAAAACCGCGAACGCCGAAGTGATCGCCCTGAAACAAGGCGGTGAAGCCTTTCAGCTATTGCTCAAGTTGACCCTGGACGGCGGCCGTCAAACGCTGGTGCAAGCCAGCAGCGCACAACCGTTGCCGTTGGGCAGCAACGTGGCTGTAAGCCAGACGCCTGCGGGCAACCTGACCCTCACCCTGCAACAAGCCTTGAGCGCCAATGTGGCCGCCCTCACCCGCATCGATACCCACCAGATGCCCGTGGGCACGCTGTTGCAGGCCAAGGTGCTGACCACCCAGATGCTGCCCCAAGGCACGGGGCAACCGGCGATCTATCGCTCATTGGTCACCGTACTCAACAACGCCCTGGCTGGCGCGACGTTGACGCTGGAGAGTCCGCAGCCGTTGCGGGTTGGAAGCCTGCTCAGCGCCGTGGTGCAGGACGCGCAAAGCCTGAATTTTGTGCCGCTGAGCGGGCTCAAGGATCAGTTGGCGGTTACCCAGCAACTGTCCACCCAGCAAAGCCGCCAGGGCTCGCTGGACGCGGTTTTCACTGCCCTTCAAAACCTGCCGCGCAACGAAAGCACCTCCGCCGAACTGCGCAGCGCCGCCGACCGTTTACTGGCTGCCCTGCCCGATTTGGCCCAAGTCAGTAACCCCAAGGTGCTGGCGCAGGTTGTGCAAAATAGCGGAGCCTTTCTTGAAGCCAAGTTGCTCGCCGGGCAGAACCCTGGGGTTCCACCGCTGGACATGAAAGGCGCCCTATTGCGCCTGGTGGCCGACTTGCTGCCCACCCTGCCCGCCAGCACCAACCTGAATGCGATCCTGGCCGCCAACACCCTGGCCCAGGTGCTACCCAACTTTGTGCGCAGCCCGCTGAACACCCTCGGCCAGGTCAGCGCCCGCCAGGCACCGGCCGGTTTCCCGCTGCCCGAACGGCTGATGGCCAAACTGGAAGGCGAAGGCGACCTGGAAAACCTGCTGCGCCTGGCCGCTGGCGCTATCTCGCGCCTGCAAAGCCATCAGCTGTCGAGCCTGGAACAGACCGGCACCACCGCCGACGGCCGCCTGCAAACCACCTGGCAGCTGGAAATCCCCCTGCGCACCTTGCAGGACATCGTGCCGCTGCAGGTCAAGTTCCAGCGCGAAGAGCCGGCGCCCGATAAAGACCAGCCCGAACGCAAAGACAGGAAAGACCCCAAGCAAATGCTCTGGCGTGTCGAATTGGCTTTCGACATGGAGCCCCTGGGGCCATTGCAGGTCCAGGCGCAACTGAGCCAGGGCAAGTTGTCGAGCCAGTTATGGGCGACACGGGCGTTTACTGCGAGCTTGATCGAAAGCCACCTAGGCAACCTGCGTGAGCGCCTGGTGACCTCGGGCATCAACGTCGGCGACCTCGATTGCCACCTCGGCACCCCGCCACGCGGGCCGAAGACCGGACTGGAGCAACGCTGGGTGGATGAAACCGCATGAAGAACCCCACACCGCCGCGCCAGGCAATTGCCCTCAAGTACGATGGCCAACAAGCACCCACGTTAACGGCCAAGGGCGACGACGCGTTGGCCGAAGCGATCCTGAAATTGGCGCGGGAAAATGAAGTGCCGATCTATGAGAATGCCGAGCTGGTGAAGCTGCTGGCGCGCATGGAACTGGGGGACAGTATTCCCGAAGAGTTGTACCGCACGGTAGCGGAGATCATCGCGTTTGCCTGGACGTTGAAGGGCAAGTTCCCGGTGGGGTATGACCCGGATGCGGGGCCGGTGGAGCGGGACGTGACGGAACGTGGGGACGACTACTGAGTAGCCACAGGCATACAGAGATCCAAATGTGGGAGGGGGCTTGCTCCCGATTGCAGTGGGTCAGTAATGAAAATGTTGACTGGTGCACTGCTATCGGGAGCAAGCCCCCTCCCACATTTGAATCGATGTTTAGTTCAAGACCTCGCTGAGGGGGATGAAGTTGACGGTATCCCCCGTTGTCAACGTCGTCCCCTCCAACACCTCCACAAACCCTTCCGCCCATGCCGCGCTGCGCAGCACGCCGGAGCTTTGGTTGCGGTAGATGATCGCCTTGCCCTGTTCGATACGCCCGCGCAGGTACTCGCGGCGGTTGCCCGGTTTTGGCCACTCGAAGCCCACCGGCACTTCGAAGCGCAGCGGCTCGACATCCGCCACGCCTTGGCGGCGCAACAGGTAGGGCCGCGCCAACAGTGCAAAGGTCACCAGCGTCGAGGCCGGGTTACCCGGCAGGCCAATCACCGGCACACCACGAAAATGCCCAAAGGTCAGCGGCTTGCCAGGTTTGATCGCCAGTTTCCACAGCGCCAGCTCGCCCTCTTCGCGCAGGGCGATGCCGAGGAAGTCCGCTTCGCCCACCGACACACCGCCGGTGGATAGAATCAAGTCGACGCTGCCCAAATCCCCCAGGCGTGTGCGGGTCTGTTCCAGGTCATCAGGCAGGATGCCAGCATCCATCACTTCACAGCCCATGCGTTCAAGCCACGAACACAGCACGCGGCGGTTGCTGTTGTAGATCTGGCCAGGGCCCAGCGGCAGGCCGGGTTCGATCAACTCGTCACCGGTGGACAGCACCGCCACACGCGGGCGACGCACCACGGCCAGCCGGTCGTGACCGAGGGACGCGGCAAGGCCGAGTTCAATCGGGCCCAGGCGCGTGCCGGCGGTTAATACCAACTCGCCGATAGTGGTTTCCTGCCCTTGGGGGCGGATGTTCTGCTGAATGTGCAACGGCTCGGTAAAGCTCACACGCTCGTCGGCGTGGACCACGGCGTTTTCCTGCATCTCTACGCAGTCGGCACCTTCGGGGACTGGCGCGCCGGTGAAGATGCGCGCACAGGTACCGGCGGCCAGGGGCTGTGGCGCCTGCCCGGCGAAGATGCGCTGGCTGACCAGCAGCGGCTCGCCGGTCCAGTCCGCGACGCGCAGGGCGTAACCGTCCATGGCGCTGTTGGGCCACGGCGGCAAATCGAGCGTGGAGACCAGGTCCTGGGCCAATACGCGGCCATCGCAATCAGCCAGTGGCAACGTTTGCTGCTCGCGGATCGGCGCGGCTGCGGCCATGTCCAGCAGTTGCTGCAAGGCCTGCTCTACCGGCATCAAGGCGCCGGTCTTGCCCGGCTTACCCACGGGATTCACAGGGTTCGGCCTGCTTCAAGTGCGGCACGAAGTTGCACGGGCGATGGCGGTTGTCCAGTTGCTCGGCGAGGATGCCGTCCCAACCGGTGCGCACGGCATTGGTGGAGCCCGGCAGGCAGCACACCAAGGTGCCATTGGCCAACCCGGCCAGGGCGCGCGATTGCACAGTGGAGGTGCCGATATCGGCCACGGAGATCTGGCGGAACAGTTCGCCAAAACCGTCGACCTGCTTGTCCAGCAGGCAGCTCACGGCTTCGGGGGTGCTGTCGCGGCCGGTAAAGCCGGTACCGCCGGTGATCAGCACCACTTGCACCACGTCTTCGGCGATCCAATGGGCGACCTGGGCGCGGATTTTGTAGAGGTCGTCCTTGAGCAATACGCGCTCGGCCAGGTTGTGGCCAGCGGCGGTTAGACGGTCGACGAAGACCTGGCCCGAGGTGTCGGTGTCCAGGGTGCGGGTGTCGCTGACGGTCAATACAGCGATATTCAGGGGTACGAAGGGCGCATCAGCCTTGGCTTTCATGGCACGGTCCGGTTGTCGAAGAAACAGGCCGGTGTTATATCACAGGGCCCCATTTGCCTGCCGCTGCGGAACTGCCATGTCCTTCGATTCTTCGCCCCTGCCCTGTTCCATTTTGCTGCTGGCCGGTGGCCGTGGCCAACGCATGGGCGGCCAGGACAAGGGCCTGCTGGATTGGCGGGGCGAGCCGCTGATCGCCCATTTGCAACGCCTGGCCCGGCCGCTGACCGATGACCTGATCATCTCGTGCAACCGCAACCATGAGCGCTATGCAGCGTATGCCGACCAACTGGTGAGCGACGACAGCCCGGACTTTCCCGGCCCCCTCGCCGGTATCCGCGCAGGCCTCGGCGCTGCGCAGCATGGGCATCTACTGATATTGCCGTGCGATGTGCCCACTATCGATGCCGGACTGCTGGCCGAGCTGCGTGAGACGGCGCAGCGCAACCCGCTGCTGCCAGTGATGGTGCGTCATGGTGAGTTCTGGGAGCCGCTGATCTGCATCCTCCCCACGGCCCTGCGCGACGCGGTGGACAGTGCCTGGCACGCCGGTGAACGCAGCCCGCGCAAGGTTTTCCTGCAACTGGGCGGCGTGGGCCTGGAGTGC
The DNA here is from genome assembly GCF_050432925.1 of Pseudomonas sp. 18175. Classification (NCBI taxonomy): domain Bacteria; kingdom Pseudomonadati; phylum Pseudomonadota; class Gammaproteobacteria; order Pseudomonadales; family Pseudomonadaceae; genus Pseudomonas; species Pseudomonas sp. 18175. Next base: position 129,859 of record NZ_JBKFTO010000003.1, read on the forward strand.
CCGGGGGATGATCCACGCCTGGCCAACCTGAATACACCCGAGCTGTTGCTCCCGAGGCCGGGCGTGTCAGAATGAACCTCGCAGCCGGAACTTTGTCGACGCCTCGCGCGTCACAAGGTCAGCATTTCAAAAGAATTCTCTCGGAGACAACACCATGACTCAACGGACCATCGCCGCTCTCATGCTTGCACTGGGCCTCGCTACCCTCGCCGGTTGCGCCTCGCCAACAGTGATCACCCTGAATGACGGTCGCGAAATCCAGGCCGTCGACACCCCTAAATTCGATAAGGATTCGGGCTTCTACGAGTTCGAACAACTGGACGGCAAGCAGACCCGTATCAACAAGGATCAGGTCCGCACCGTTAAAGACTTGTAAATCTTAGCGTATGCCAACAAGGCCCGCCTCGCGCGGGCCTTGTCGTTTCCGGGGTTACCAATCGAGGGTGATCTGGCTGCGGAACTGGCGCTCTTGGCCACTGACCGGGTCGATAAAACGTACGCCCTGGGCCAGCAGTTTGAGCGGGTTGGCGTAGTCGTCCATGGCATCCTTGATCACGTCCGGGTAAAACGGGTCGTTACAGATACTCGCCCCCAGCGCAGTCATATGCACACGCAGCTGGTGCTTCTTGCCGGTCACGGGGAACAGGCCGTAGCGCCATAGCTCGCCATTTTTCTCGCGAACCTCCACGGCCGTTTCGGTGTTGCTGGCGCCAGGCCCTTCCTGCATGCGAAAGAACGGCTCGCCATCCACCAGGCGGCTTTTATGCACCATGGGAAACGTAAGGTTGGGTAAGGCTGGAGCGATGGCTTCGTAGAATTTGTCGATCTTGCGCGTGGGAAACAACTGCTGATAGGCCGAACGACTTGCCGGGTTGGCCGAGAACAACACCAGCCCCGCCGTGTGCCGGTCGATGCGGTGCAGGGGCACCAGCGCGGGGTTGTCCAGGCGGCGAATCAGGCGGCGCAACAGGGTTTGCTCGACGTATTCACCGGCCGGCGTTACGGGCAAAAAGTGGGGCTTGTCGGCGACTACCAGATGCTCGTCGGCGTACAGGATGGTTTCCTGCACCGGGATCACCTTTTCGTTCGGCACTTCGCGAAAGTAGTAGATGCACAGGCCTTCCTTGTAGGCCAGGCCGACGCTGATAGGGCTACCGTTGATGTCCAGCACCCGGCCACGGCCGATGCGGTCCAGCCAGTGTTCACGGCTGATCGCAGGGAAGTGCTCGCACAGGCAGTCCAGCACCGTGGCCCAAGGCCCGGGTGGCAGGTACAAGGTGCTGGCCTGGTGCTCGGACGGGATAAAAATCGAAGTGGACATGGGTAAAGCCTGGAGAAAACCGGCGGGCATTATCCCGCATGGCTCAGGCCTTGGCCAATTGCGCCCGCAACACCGGCGAGGCACTGGCAGCCTCGGTGAATTCCTTGAGCCAGCGCAGAACGTCCACCGCTTCCCAGCGGCCCGGGTCGTACAAGGCGTACAACAAGCCTTGGTAACCCACCACATCCAACTGCTTGTGATAACCCGCGCGCTGGAACAACGCCTCGATCTCGGCAAAGCAGGTGTTGAAATGCACTTTGTTAAACGGCGTCTTGCCTTCCGTGACCAGGCCGTCGAGGCGCAGCTCGTTCACCGCGTCGCGCACGACATCGGCAGACATGCGATTGACGCTGCTTTTCAGTTGTTCAACATTCACCACGGGCGTTCCCTCTATTCAATCGCTGTACAAACATACAGTAACGTAATATTTGGAAACCCGCCATCGCGTAAACGTCAGAGAAGGAAGGACACCACCTGCCCGGTATCAAATGGCCAATCCAGTTCCGCACCGGTATCGACCCGGCGAAGCACCGGAATCCTTAGGCCGTAGGTCTCGAACAGGGCTTCGGAGTCGGCGATATCCACCAGCTCGACCATCAGCCCGTGTTCGACGAGCGGCATGATTTCTTCTTCGGCGAGTTCACACAAATGGCAGCCCAGCGTGGTAAACAACTGGCATTCAGACGGCATGACAACGTGACCTGATCGGAAGTAGGCCATCATTCTATGCTCACACCTCAACGCCCAACAGCCCATAAACCCTGATCCAGGTCACCATGGCCTATAACTGATTCAGCGATCCTCGCCGCTTTTTGCCCGCCCCTTTGCAATGGAGATGCGCGTGTTTGCCAATCTGCTGATCATCCTGGCCTCATCCCTGGTCGTGATTGCGCTGTTTCGGCGCCTGCAATTGCCGCCTGTGCTGGGCTACCTGTGCGTGGGCCTGGCCGTGGGCCCCACCGCGCTGGACTGGGTGAACGACAGCGAAGAACTGCCCGACCTGGCAGAGTTGGGGGTGGTGTTCCTGCTGTTCTCCCTGGGCCTGGAATTTTCCCTGACCAAGATGCTCGCCCTGCGCCGCGTAGTGTTTGGCCTGGGCAGTTTGCAGGTGTTGGGCTGCGGGGCGCTGCTGGGGTTTCTGTTGATGGTCCTCGGTGTGGCACCCGGCATCGCCCTGTTGCTGGGGGCCGGGCTGGCGTTGTCCTCTACGGCGATCGTCAGCAAGGAGCTGACCAGCCTTGGGGAGATTTTCAGCAGCCATGGCCAGAACGCGATTGGCGTACTGCTGTTCCAGGATGTGGTGGCGGTATTGCTGCTGACCCTGGTGCCAGTATTTGCCGGCACCGGCGAGCAGGCCTGGTATTGGGCACTGCCGCTGACCTTGGGCAAGACCGTGGTGCTGTTTGTCGGCCTGCTGTTGGCCAGCCGCTGGTTGTTGCCGCGCTTGTTCCGTGAGGTGGCTGCCTCCCACTCGGCGGAGTTGTTTGTGCTGCTGGCGCTGGTGATCGTGTTGCTCACCGCGTGGCTCACGCACTTGCTGGGCCTGTCCCCCGCCCTCGGCGCCTTCCTGGCCGGCATGCTGTTGGGAGAAAGCCATTATCGGCATCAGATCGAGGCCGATATCCGCCCCTTTCGCGACATTCTGCTGGGGCTGTTTTTCGTCAGTATCGGCATGCTGATCGACCTGCAATTGTTCGTCAGCCACAGCCTGTTGATCCTCGGCCTGACCCTCACCTTGATGCTGGTCAAAGGCTGCGTGGTGGCCGCGCTGGTCAAGTGGCGCGGTAGCGACAGCGAAACCGCCTGGCGCAGCGGCCTCGCCCTGGCCCAGGGCGGCGAGTTCTGTTTCGCGTTGATGGCGCAGATGCAACAAAGCCGGCTGATTCCGGATGAGTTTAATGGCTTGCTGCTGGCTGCCACCTTCTGTTCGATGCTGCTCACCCCCCTGCTGTTGCGCGCCGCGCCGGGCATTGCCCTGCGCCTGCACCGTAAACCCAACCAGCAGGTGCAACTGGAGGAAATCACCGCACTCAACGCCGAGTTGCGCGGGCATGCGGTGATCTGCGGTTATGGCCGCGTAGGCCAGTCCATCGGGCGCTTTTTGCGGCGTGAACAACAGGCTTTTATCGCCCTGGACGATGACCCGGAACGGGTGCAGGAAGCCGCCAGCGAAGACAGCAGCGTGCATTACGGCGATTGCCGGCGGGGGGCGCTGCTCAGTGCCGTGGGCTTGGAGCGGGCCCGGTTGGTGGTGATTGCCGTGGACGACACCGACGTGGCGCTGGTGGTGCTGAAGGAGGCGCGGCGGATCAACCCCGTAGTGCCGATCCTGGTACGCACCCGCGATGACAGCCAATTGGCTGAACTAAAAGCCGCGGGCGCCAGCGAGGTGGTGCCCGAACTCTTGGAGTCGAGCCTGATGCTCGCCTCCCACGCCTTGGTCCTGCTGGGCCTGCCGGACCAACAGGTGCAGGCGCGGGTCGATGAAGTGCGGCAGAACCGCTATCGCCTGCTGCACGGCTTTTATCAACCGGCCGAACCGCCGATCAATCCTGACTGACCGCACCGATCTTATGGATCGACAGGTCCGCGCCGTAGTATTCCTCTTCCTGGCTCAGGCGCAGCCCGTGCACGCGCTTGATCGCGCCGTACACCAGCAAGCCACCGCCCAGCGCCACCACCACGCCAAGGGCGGTGCCGATCAACTGGCTGATCAGGCTGACGCCACCCAGGCCGCCCAGCGCGGTCTGGCCGAAGATACCGCAGGCGATACCGCCCCACACGCCGCACAGCCCGTGCAGTGGCCATACGCCGAGCACGTCATCGATCTTCCAGCGGTCTTGAGCCGCAATAAAGCACCACACAAACAGGCCGCCCGCCACCACACCGGTAACCAGCGCGCCCACCGGGTGCATCAGGTCGGAACCGGCACAGATCGCCACCAGCCCGGCCAACGGGCCGTTGTGCAGGAAGCCTGGGTCATTGCGGCCGATGATCAAGGCTGCGACGGTACCGCCGACCATCGCCATCAGCGAGTTGACGGCCACCAGGCCGCTTACGCCATCGAGGGTTTGCGCGCTCATCACGTTAAAGCCGAACCAGCCCACGATCAAAATCCACGAGCCCAGCGCCAGAAACGGAATGCTCGACGGTGCAAAGGCCACCAGGCGCCCTTCACGGTAGCGCCCATTGCGTGGCCCCAACAGCAACACCGCCGCCAACGCCAGCCAGCCGCCCATGGCGTGCACCACCACGGAACCGGCAAAATCATGGAAGCTGGCGCCAAAGGTCGCCAGTAACCAGGCTTGCAGGCCAAAATTGCCGTTCCACACCATGCCTTCGAAGAACGGGTAGATAAACGCCACGATCAGCGCGGTGGCGCACAACTGCGGAACAAAACGTGCACGCTCGGCGATGCCACCGGAGATGATCGCCGGAATCGCCGCTGCAAAGGTCAGCAGGAAGAAGAACTTCACCAGGCCATATCCGTGGTCGGCACTGATCACCGCCGCCGGTTGCATGAAGGTCACGCCATAGGAGATCCAATAGCCTATAAAGAAATAGGCCAATGTGGAGATGGCAAAGTCGCTGAGGATCTTCGACAAGGCGTTGACCTGGTTCTTCTGGCGCACCGTACCGACTTCCAGGAACGCGAAGCCGGCGTGCATGGCCAGGACCATGACCGCGCCAATCAGGATAAACAGGGTGTTGGAACTATGGACGAGGGTGTCCACCGCACTTTGCAGGTTTTCCATGGAGGTTGGCAGGCCTGTAATAAAGGCAAAAAGCACCAAAGCGGTTCAAGCCAGGGTTGCGCGCACTAAATTGGCACTCTCGGCTCCGCCCCTCTTCAGAGGGCGTGAACCGCTTTAGCGCAGCGATCAACTCCACAAGCCGTTGCCGACAGGGTTTTTCCGCGAGTTTCAGTTATTTAGGGTAAGGTTTTTGAAGGCTTCCTGCCCCACCGCCCGGATTCAGCGCAAGCCCCGAGGCATGCGCACCAAGGCAAAGCAAAAGCTGTACCAGACAATTGCACTGAACCTTCACCGATACCGGTGACTCGAAAACACATGTACAGATTCAGCCAATCACGGAGATAACCATGGCCAGAAGAACTGCAAAGACTGCTCAAGAAATACTGCTGGCGGATTTTCAAACCCTGGTCAGTGACACTGAAAAGTTGCTGGACGACACCAAGGTGCTGGCCGGCGACCAAGCCGATGAACTGCGCACCAAGATTCACGACAGCCTGCTCAAGGCCCGTGAAACCCTGCAACTGACCGAAGACTCCCTACGCGAACGCGGCCAGGCGGCGGTCACCGCCACCGAAGATTACGTGCAGGCCAACCCTTGGCAGTCGGTGGGTATTGCCGCCGGCGTCGGCTTTCTGATCGGCCTGCTGGCCACAAGGCGCTAACCCTATGTCTATCGGCGAAACCGGCTCGTCTACGGGCACAACCTCAAGGCGTCTGGGCGCGGCCGTACTGGGCTTGCTGCACAGCCACGTCGAACTGTTTGGCATCGAATTGCAGGAGCAAAAAGCCCGCACGGTCAGCCTGCTGTTGTTTGCAGGCTTGGCGTTGGTGTTCGCCCTGTTGTTGCTGGTGGGCTTGTCGACCCTGGTGATGATCCTGGTGTGGGACACCGGCTACCGCTTGACCGGCATCATCTGCCTCTGCGTGTTCTACACCCTGGCCGCAGCGTTCTGCGGGGTGCGTTTGAAAGCGGCGGTGTTCGACGAGTCCACGCCGTTCCACGCCACCCTCGAAGAGTTGGCCAATGACCGGGAGCGCCTGTTGCCATGAGCCTGACTGAATTGCCACACAACACTTCACGGCGGGAAATGCGCAAGGCGTTGATTCGCCTGCGCATGGAAATGCACCGCCAGGAGATCCGTCACGAATCCCAGCAATTGCTGGTGCCGTTGACCAAGGTGCGCAACCTGGGCCAGAACTGGCAGGACAGCCTGGGCATCAAGCACGCGCCGCTGTGGGGCGTGGCCGCCGTGACGCTGATGGGCTTCTTTACCGGCAAGGGCGCCAAGGGCGGCAGTATCAGCAGCCTCACCCGCCTGGTACGGCTCGGCGCGGGCCTGATCCCGCTGATCAAATTGGCCATGCAAGGCTCTTCGCGCAAAAGTTGAGCCTGGCTGGCTGCATTCTTGCTAACAGAATCGGCCCGGTCTTCGTTTTGAAGGACCGGGCCTTTTTTTCGCCAGCTCTCTTTTAAGGAGGCCCCGTGATCGACGGGCAACCGCTCGCCTGCTTCCAGCCGTTTATCGACACTGCCACCGGCCGCATCGCTGGCGTCGAGGCCCTGGGCCGTCTACGCCAAGCCGACGGGCGCCTGCAGTCGGTGGGCCCGCTGTTCGCCGACCCTCGCACGCCAGGCGTGTCCTTGCGCCGCCTCGACCGGCAGATTCGCGACAACGCCCTGAGCCGCCTGCACGAAGCGCCCGAAGACTGGTTCCTGAGCCTGAACATCTCACCGCGCTGGATCAACCGCCTGCGCCCCGGCCAGGCACTGCCGAGCCTCAAGCAGATCCACAGCCATGGGGTCGACCCACGGCGCATCGTGTTCGAGATTACTGAACTGGGCGGCGATATCCGGCGCCTGGCTGACGTGGTGGCACGTTATCGCGAAGCCGGGGCGCGGATCGCCATCGATGATTTTGGCGCCGGCTATTCCCAGCTTGATCGCGTGCTGGCCTTGCAGCCGGATATTCTCAAGCTGGACATGCGCCTGTTCCAGGAAGCCGCCCGTGGTGGGCCGAGCAGTGAGGTGGTGCGGGCCCTCGCACAAATGGCCGAGAAGACTGGCTGCTGGATTATCGCCGAAGGTGTGGAAACCGAAGCCCAGTTGAGCTTTGCCCTGGAGTGCGGCTCGCGTTATGTGCAGGGCTACTTGTTTGCCCAAGCGCAGTTGGATTGGTTCGCCGACGACGCCTTCGTGCCACGCTTTGCCCAACTGCGTAAAACCTATGTACAGCAAAAACTGGCGGAACGCGGGCGCATCATGCAGTTGCGCCAGCAATTGGCCGAACTGATGAGAATTCTGCAAACCTGGGCTCAGACCCAGGCTCCCCTGAGCCAATTACCCCAACTGCCAGCCTTCCCATGGCTGCTGCGGTTTTACCAGTGCGACCGCCATGGCACCCAACTGACCCCAAACTTCGAATGGCGCCAGGACGCCTGGCAGGCCGACAGCCGCTACCTGGGGCATAACTGGTCGTGGCGCCCGTATTTTTATCACCTGCTGGCCGAAGGCTGGGAGGAGCGGCGCCTGACCTTGTCCTCGACCTACCGCGATGCCACGACCAACCAGTACTGCCTCACGGCCGGACAATTCTTCGATAACGGTCAGCGCTTGCTGTTAATCGATATCGACGCGGCCGGGCTGTAGATTTTCGCTTGCCCAGGCCGCGCCGAACCGGGAAGCTGGGGGGGTCATTCACCGCACGGAGAGTACCCGCCTTGGATTGGCCCACCCTGCTTACCCGCGAACGTCTTGGAAAGCCCCTGCACAGCCCGGAAGAACTGGGCCGCAGCCCGTTTCACAAAGACCATGACCGCATTATCTTCTCCGGCGCGTTCCGCCGCCTGGGCCGCAAGACCCAGGTGCACCCGGTGTCCAGCAACGACCATATCCATACCCGCCTGACCCACTCGCTGGAAGTCAGCTGTGTGGGGCGCTCCCTGGGCATGCGCGTGGGCGAAACCCTGCGTAACGCCCTGCCCGACTGGTGCGACCCGAGCGACCTGGGCATGGTGGTGCAATCGGCCTGCCTGGCCCATGACATCGGCAACCCGCCCTTCGGACACTCCGGCGAAGACGCCATCCGCCATTGGTTCCAACAAGCGGCAGGACGTGGCTGGCTGGACGACATGAGCAGCGCCGAGCGCAATGACTTCCTCAATTTCGAAGGTAACGCCCAAGGCTTCCGGGTGCTGACCCAGCTGGAATACCACCAGTTCGACGGCGGCACGCGGCTGACCTACGCCACCCTTGGGACTTACCTGAAATACCCCTGGACCGCTCGCCACGCCGATTCTCTGGGCTACAAGAAACACAAGTTCGGCTGCTACCAGAGCGAGCTGCCGATTCTTGAGCAAATCGCCCACAAGCTGGGCCTGCCTCAACTTGAGGAACAACGCTGGGCCCGTCACCCCTTGGTGTATCTGATGGAGGCGGCGGACGACATCTGTTACGCCTTGATCGACCTGGAGGACGGCCTGGAAATGGAGTTGCTGGAGTACGCCGAAGTCGAATCGCTGCTGCTCGACCTAGTGGGCGATGACCTGCCCCAGACCTATCGGCAACTGGGCTCCCAGGATTCACGCCGGCGCAAATTGGCAATCCTGCGCGGCAAAGCCATCGAACACCTGACCAACGCTGCGGCCAGGGCTTTCGTCGAGCAGCAAGACGCTTTGTTGGCCGGTACCCTGCCGGGCGATCTGGTGGAACATATGCACGGCCCGGCCAAGCGTTGCGTGCTGGACGCCAAGGACATGGCCCGCAAGAAGATCTTCCAGGACAAGCGCAAGACCCTGCATGAAATCGGCGCCTACACCACCCTGGAAATCCTCTTGAACGCCTTCTGCGGGGCGGCTCTGGAACAGCATGGCGGGCGTACGCCGTCGTTCAAGAACCGGCGCATTCTGGATTTGCTGGGCAACAACGCCCCCAACCCGGCCTGGCCGTTACACGCCTCATTCCTGCGTATGATCGACTTTATCGCCGGCATGACCGACAGCTATGCCACCGAGATGGCGCGTGAAATGACTGGGCGTTCCAGCCCTCAATAAACAGAGCGATCAAGCTGCCTGTTCCCTGAAAGGAATCTACCTACGAATGGAACAGAGCGGCCTGATCGAGTTCGCACAAATACCCAATGAATAATCGCGCACGCCCCGGGCGAGGCATTCCTACGCGCCCCCCCTTCGACGCTTGACTCATCGTGTGCCCTCAATGCCCAGTTACCCTCTTCGTATCCTATTGGTGGAGGATCATCCCTTTCAGCTCCTGGCCACCCAGTGCCTGCTCAGAAGTTTCGGGTTCGAACGGCTGACCCCAGCCGAAAACGCCGAGCAGGCGATCCATTTGATGAGCCAGGCCTTGAGCCCCTTCGACCTGCTGCTGTGCGACCAGTGCCTGCCTGACCTGCCAGGGCTCGAACTGATTGAAATTGCCAGTCGCCGACGCTTTACCACTGCCGCCATTCTGCTAAGCGGACTGCCCACACAGGAACTCGCCAACTTGATCTCCCAAGCCCTGCATCGCGGCTTACCCATGCTTGGCTACTTATCAAAGCCGTTAAATAAAGAAGAACTTGCACGTCTGGTTCGCCCGTTACTAACACTATAAATGTAGGACTTTAAACATTTAAACCCGACGAAACATGCACATGTGATGTGAGCCAAATCCCTGACACCATTTTTTAGTGCATACACAGCCTCATCACGTGATAAAGCCTTAGCAGCCGGTAGGCTTTTACCTTTTTTAGGGTAGGAATTTTCCTGTTTTATATCTACTCCCCCTTACGCTCATGCTCCCCCCACCGCTTCTGAGCTAATGTGCCCGCTTTATTTGCACTTGCATGGAATAGGATCATGAACTCAGTTTTTATTATCGATGACCATCCGGTTATAAGGCTCGCCATCCGAATGTTATTGGAGCACGAAGGTTATAAAGTGGTGGGCGAAACCGATAACGGATGCGACGCCATTCAAATGGTTCGCGAATGTCTTCCAGACCTCATTATTCTCGATATCAGTATTCCGAAACTGGATGGACTGGAAGTGCTTTGTCGGTTCAACGCGATGAACACCCCCATGAAGACGCTGATACTCACGGCACAGTCCCCAACCCTTTTCGCCACACGCTGCATGCGCTCGGGCGCCGATGGCTACGTGTGCAAAGAGGGCGACCTGAGCGAATTGCTGAGTGCCATTCGTGCCGTATTGTCCGGGTACAACTACTTCCCCAGCCAAGCCTTGAGCAGCAACGGTGTCGACGGTGCGGACGCACAGGAACTTGAACTGTTCAAGACCGTCAACGACCGGGAACTCATGGTATTGCAACTTTTTGCACAAGGCCGCACCAATAAGGAAATTGCAAAAGGCATGTTTCTGAGCAACAAGACCGTGAGCACTTATAAAAAGAGGCTGATGCAAAAACTTGAAGCCAAGTCCTTGGTAGAACTTATCGAGATGGCAAAACGAAACGCGCTAGTGTGAGAAAACGGATGCCCAGGCGTATAAAGGACTACCTGATTACATTGAGTGCTGGTTTGTGCATGTGCACGGCCGTGCTCGCGAACCATCAAGCGGGCCCAGAACATTTCACCTTATTGAGCCGTGCGGGCTCCGTTCAACTGGAGACCCACCTGAACAAGGCTCAACGCCAATGGCTGCAAAACAAGCGCGAATTGGTGCTGGGCACTGCGTCGCCTGACTACCCACCCTTCGACCTCACCTCCAGCGGCTTGGACTATGAGGGGCTGACCGCCGACTACGCAGGCCTACTGGCCAAAGCACTCGCCCTACCGGTCAAGGTGCTGCGCTACTCCTCAAGAGAGGCCGCCATACATGCCCTGGAAGCGGGCGAGATCGACCTGCTGGGCTCCTCCAACGGCTACGAGGCGGCCAACCCCAATCTCTCGCTGTCCGAGCCCTACGCCGTGGACCAACCGGTTCTGGTCACCCGCGAAGGTGAGAGCCGCAGCCTGAGCGACGGCCTGGCCGGGATGCGCCTGGCGTTGGTCTACCACTACCTGCCGCTGGATGAGGTAGAAAAGCTGTACCCTGAGGCGATCATCCGCGCCTACCCCTCTTACCAGAACGCCTTGAATGCGGTGGCGTTCGAGCAGGCCGATGTGTTTCTCGGCGATACCATTTCCACCCATTACATGATCAACAAGGGCTACCTGAAAAACATCCGCATGGCCAACTTCGGCAAGCATGAGGCCTACGGATTCAGCTTTGCGATGCTCAACCACCAAACGACCCTCTTAAGTATCGTCGATACGGTCCTGGCTGCCGTGCCCACCAATGAGCGGGAAACAATTGCCAAACGCTGGAGCGCTGGCAGCGATATCTTGCTGACCGACCAAAAGCTGCAATTGACCCAACGGGAAGAGCGTTGGCTGAAAGATCACCCGGTGGTCAAAGTGGTCGTCAACGAAACGCTCGCACCCCTGACGTTTTTCGACGCAGATGGCAATTTCCGCGGCGTGACCGCCGACCTGCTGGAGTTGGTCCGCCTACGTACGGGACTGCGGTTTGAGATTCAGCGTGAGCGCGTTGTACAGGCCATGATCGATCAGGTCGAGGCCGGAAAGGCCGACATCATTGGTGCCGTCGTTCCCAGTGCAGATCGGGAAACGCGGTTGAACTTCAGTCGCCCTTACCTGGAAAACTCGTACGTGATGCTGACACGCAAAGAGAACCAGGCCCCCACCAGCCTGGAGGAAATGCAAGGCAAGCGCGTGGCCATCACCCAGGGCAGCCCGCTGACAACATTCTTGCGCGACAATTTTCCGAAGATTGAGTTGGTCGACACTGGAGACAACTTCAAAGCCGCAGAATTGCTTATGCAAGGGCACGTCGATGGCGCAGTGAACACCTTGGTAATCGCCAATTACTACCTGACCTCCCCTGTATTTCAGGACAAGGTGCAGATCAGCTTCAGCATCGGCACGTTACCCGCCGCCTTTTCCCTGGCCACCTCTCGCAGAGCCACCGAACTCACCTCGATTCTGGACAAGGCCCTGCTCAGCATTGCCCCGGATGAGCTGGGTGTGATCAACAGTCGATGGCGTGGCTACACCGCCGCCTCCGACAGCTACTGGCGCAACTACCACGAACTGATTACCCGGATCATCATCGGCACCGGGTTACTGTTACTGATTTCCCTGACCTGGAACGCCTATATGCGGCGCCAGATCAAACACCGAAAAATGGCCGAGCGCGCCCTCAATGACCAGTTGGAGTTCATGCGCGCGCTGGTCAATGAAACCCCGCACCCGATCTACGTACGTGATCGCAAAGGCCTGTTGCAGACCTGTAACGACAGTTACCTGCAAGTATTCGACATCAAGCGCGAGGACGTCATCGGTAAAAGTGCGCTCCAGATGAGCGCGGCCCTTGAGACGGATGCAACCCAATACAACGCCGACTATCAACGGGTGATGGCCGAGGGCAACCCGCTGATCATGGATCGCACCCTGACCATTCGCGGCAAAAAACTCACGATCTACCACTGGACCCTGCCCTACCGCGACTCTGTCGGCGAAGTCCAAGGCATCATCGGCGGCTGGATCGACATCAGTGAAAGGCGCCAGCTATTCGACGAAATTCGCGCCGCCAAGGAACGTGCCGATGAAGCCAATCGCGCCAAGAGTACGTTCCTCGCCACCATGAGCCATGAAATCCGCACACCGATGAACGCGGTGATCGGCATGCTCGAACTGACGCTCAAGCGTGCCGACCAGGGCCACCTCGACCGCCCGGCCATCGAAGTGGCGTACAACTCGGCCAAGGATTTGCTGGAGCTGATCGGCGACATCCTCGACATTGCGCGCATCGAGTCCGGCCGCCTGAGCCTGGCGCCAGAGCGCGTCAACCTGCGGGAGGTGATTGAGTCGGTGGTGCGTGTGTTCGATGGCCTGGCACGCCAGAAAACCCTCAGCCTGCTGCTGGAATTCAAGCCCCCCCTCGACGATACCGACGTATTGATCGACCCGCTGCGCTTCAAGCAGGTGCTGTCCAACCTCATCAGCAACGCCATCAAGTTCACCGATCGCGGCCAGGTAAAAATTCGGGTGGAGGTGCTGCCCACCGAACTGACGCAGCAAGTCGAGATGCGGTTGGTGGTGGAAGATACCGGGATTGGCATCAGCCGAGATGACCAGTTGCGCCTGTTCGAACCCTTTGCCCAGGCGGACAACTCCGGCCAGTTGGCCAGGAGTGGCGCCGGGCTGGGGTTGGTGATCTGCCGCAACCTGTGCGCCATGATGGGTGGGCAACTGAGCCTGAGCAGCGTGCCCATGGTGGGCACCCAGGTGCATGTCAGCCTGAAAATGCCCCGCCTTCAGCCAATGCAGGTCGTCGATGATGCCCCCCCCGAGGTGTTGGTAACGGCACCGGTGTTGAATGTGCTGGTCGTGGATGACCACCCAGCGAACCGCTTATTGATGTGCCAGCAACTGGGCTATCTGGGGCACCAGTTCACCGCTGCCCAAAACGGCGCGGCGGGTTTTCAAGCCTGGCGTCAGGAACGCTTTGACTTGGTAATTGCCGACTGCAACATGCCCATCATGAACGGCTACGACTTGAGTCGCTCGATCCGCGAATACGAACAACGCGAGCAACTGGCGCCCTGCGTGGTACTGGGCTTCACCGCCAACGCCCAACCCGAAGAGAAACTGCGCTGCGTACAGGCAGGGATGAACGACTGCCTGTTCAAACCCATCAGCCTCACTGCGCTGGAACGGCAACTGGCACGGATCGCCCCGCAACCTGCGAGCCAGTGCCTGGACCTGCGCAACTTCGAAGCGCTGACCGGCGGCGACCCTCTGATGAGCCGGCGCCTACTGGAAGAACTATTGAGCAGCAGCCACCATGATCGCCAGGAACTGGTCGCGCTGAGCAGCCGCCAGGCTTCGCCCCAGGACATCATCGAACAGGCCCACAAGATCAAGGGCGCCGCCCGTATCGTTCAGGCGATCGCACTGGCCAAGCAGTGCGAAGCCTTGGAGCAAGCCTGTGCCCGAGACGAAGACCGGGGGGTGATTGAAGCCGGTGTGAAGTCCCTGGAAAAACTCATGCTGGAACTGGAAAGAACGCTGCGCGCGCAGCTCCAGGCGTTGGACAACCAGTAAGGGGCGTTAGACGCCCCTTGACTGCATCAGCAGTCGGTCAAGCGCAGGAAGATCGCCGCCAACTGTTCGATGCCCGCCTGGTCCTGCGCGGTAAAGCGGGCCAGTGATGGACTGTCGAGGTCAAGGACGCCAACCAGTTTGTTGTCCTTGACCAGCGGCACCACCAGTTCGCTGTTCGAAGCGCTGTCACAGGCGATATGCCCGGGAAACGCGTGCACGTCCTCGACCCGCTGGGTTTGCCGCGACGCCGCCGCCGCGCCGCACACCCCCCGACCGAAGGGGATACGCACACACGCGATCTGGCCCTGGAACGGTCCCAACACCAGTTCTTCGTTGCGGTTGAGGTAAAAACCCGCCCAGTTCAGGTCGTCCAGTTGGTTGAACAGGAACGCGGAAAACTGCGCGCTGTTGGCAATGAAATCACGCTCGTCGGCCAGCAGCGATTCTAACTGCGCGCACAGCATGGCGTAGCCATCAAGGCCGGTCCCGGCCTGTTGTAAGTCGATCATGGTTGACGCTCCAGCAATTTGAGGCCCACCCAGTAACGGGCGAATTGATACGCGCAACGGCCGTTGCGGTTGCCGCGGCCAGTGGCCCAGCGTACGGCGAGAATGTCGAGGGCTTCATCGCGCTGCCATTGCAAACCGGCCTTGCTGGCAAGCTCGCCGATCCAGTGTTCCACCACGTCCAGGAAGTGTTCCTGAGTGAATGGATAGAACGACAACCACAGGCCAAAACGGTCAGACAAGGCAATCTTGTCCTCCACCGCTTCGCTGGGGTGCAGCTCCCCATCCACGCGCTTCCAATTGTCGTTGTCGCTCTGGTTTTCCGGCACCAGATGGCGGCGGTTGGAGGTGGCATACAACAGGACGTTTTCCGGTGCCTGCTCCAAGGAGCCGTCCAGCACGCTTTTGAGCACACGGTAGTCGCCCTCGCCCGCTTCGAACGACAGGTCGTCGCAGAACAAGATGAAGCGCTGGGGCAGCTTGAGCAATTGCTCGACCACACGCGGCAAATCGGCCAAGTGATCGCGCTCGATTTCGATCAAGCGCAAACCGGCCTTGGCATGTTGGGCCAGCAAGGCGCGCACCATCGACGACTTACCTGTGCCGCGCGAGCCCCACAGCAAGGCGTGGTTGGCGGGCAGGCCATCGAGAAACTGTTGAGTATTGCGGGCCAATTGCTCACGTTGTTTGTCCACACCGATCAAGTCGGACAGGCGCATGTCCAAACTGACGTCCAGCGGTAACAGGAAGCCTGCGCGGCCTTCGCGTTGCCAGCGGGCGGCCAGGCACTGGTTCCAGTCGATGGCTTGGCGTGGCGCGGGCAATAGGGGTTCCAGACGGGCGAGCACGGCGTCGGCCCGTTCAAGAAAGGCATTCAATCGACTATCCACGATGATTCCTCTGGCAAGTTCTTGCAAAAGATGGCGTATTGGCAGCCCTGCGGCAGAGCGCAGAGGCTGCATAAAAAACGATTAAGGCCGGGCAAGCCAGAGCCTGTGGATGTTCAGCTATGCTTGCCGGGCGAAGGGAAACGTGAAGTGGTTCAACACTCGATGGATATCAAGTTCGCCCACCGCTTGTCTTATAAACAAGCCAGATTGACTGTGCTGGTCGGTTTCGTGTTGGGAACCTTGCTCAGCCTGATCCAAATCGGCATTGATTATGCCAGCGAAGACGCATCCATCAACCGTGAAATTGCTTCGCTGCTGGAAATCAGCCACAACCCTGCATCACGCATCGCCTACAACATCGACGCCGAACTGGCCCAAGAGCTGACCCTCGGCCTGCTGCGCTCCCCCGCGATCATTCATGCGCAGTTGATCGACAACAACGGCGTGGTACTCGCGGATGTCGACCGCCCGCGCAAAGAAAGCGCCTACCGCCCCGTCAGCGACTTTTTGTTCGGCGCCAACCGCCAGTTCGAAGACCGGTTGTACCTGAGCCACATGCCCAACGATTCCCTGGGCGTGCTGCGCCTGGACGTAGACACCTACGCCTTTGGCAGCCGTTTCCTGCGCCGCGCAGAGATCACCCTGCTGAACGGCTTTGCCCGCAGCCTGCTGCTGACCGGCATTCTGTTGGCGCTGTTCTACGTGATGCTGACTCAGCCACTGGTGCGCATTATTCGCGAGCTGAGCAACCGCAAACAGTCCCGCCTGGACTGCCCCCCCGGCCACGAACATGACGAAATCGGTGTATTGGTCAACGTCGCCAACCAGCAATTTGAAAACATGGAAACAGAGATCCAGCAGCGCCGGCACGCCGAAGACCGCCTGACCGAGTATCTGGGCCAACTGGAAGACATTGTTTCTGCGCGCACCCTGGAGCTCAAGGCCAGCAACCAGCGCCTGAGCCAGTCCAACGATGAATTGGAAGCAGCGAAGATGAACGCACTGGGCATGGCCCAGGCACGGGCGGCGTTCCTGGCCAACATGAGCCATGAGATCCGCACCCCGCTCAACGGCCTGCTGGGCATGATCGCCCTGTCGCTGGACAGCCCGCTGAACGCCGAGCAGCGCCAGCAGCTGTCCATCGCCCATGACTCGGGCAAAGTGCTGGTGGAATTGCTCAACGATATTCTCGACCTGTCCAAGTTTGACGCCGGCCAGTTGGAGCTGGAACGCATCCCCTTCGACCTGGGCGCGCAAGTGGAAGACACCGCCAACCTGCTGTCGCAGAACGCGGCGCCAGACGTCGAGCTGACCTGCCTGATCGACCCGCAGTTCCCGGCCCAGGTACTGGGCGATCCAACACGGGTGCGGCAGATCGTCAGCAACCTGCTGTCCAACGCCTTGAAGTTCACCCGTTTTGGCCGGGTGGATGTGCGCCTTAGCAGCGTCGAGGGCCGGGTACGTATTGAGGTGTGTGACACCGGCATCGGTATCGCGCAGGAAGCCCAGGTAAAAATCTTCCAACCATTCACCCAGGCCGGCGCCGGTATCACCCGCCAATTCGGCGGCACCGGCCTGGGCCTGGCGCTCACCCATAACCTGTGTGAGGCGATGAAGGGCCGCTTGAGTATCAGTTCAGAGGTGGGTTTTGGCAGCCAGTTCTGCGCCGAACTGCCGCTGCCCACCCATTTGCCTGCTGTGCGGCTGCCACCGCTCAAGGGCGAGGTGATCGCCGTTACCCGCGCCGACAGCGGCCTGACAGAGTTGCTCACCAGCCTGCTAACCCACTGGGGGCTGACACCACGGTGCTACCCTCGCGATGAGGACGTGAGCGGGCAACACCCAGACCTGCTGATCACCGACTGCCCGCAGTGCCTGTTCCGCCTGCGCCCCACCCTCAACGCGCCGATCCTGCTGGTGACGGCCTATGGCAATTTCATGCCCAGCGAAGAGGTCGCGGCACTCGCGCCGCTGCAGCAGCAGGCACGCCCCCTGAGCCGCAACGCGCTGTACCAGATTTTGCAGCGCAATTTGCGCAGCGACGCGCAACTGATCCTCGACCCCATCCAGATGGAGGCCGCGCCCCTGGCCCATCGCGCGCGCATCCTGCTGGTGGAGGACAACCCGGTCAACCAGCTGGTGGCCAAGGGCATGCTCGGCAAACTGGGGTGTGAGGTGATCGTGGCGGCCCACGGCGGTGAAGCGCTCAAGTTCCTGGAAGAACAACGCTTTGACATGGTGTTGATGGATTGCAATATGCCGGTGATGGATGGCTATGAAGCCAGCCGGCAGATTCGCCGCAGCGGCCGTTGGCCAGACCTGCCCATTGTGGCCCTGACCGCCAACGCCCTGTCCGAAGAACGCGAACGTTGCCGGGCGGCGGGGATGAATGACTACCTGGCCAAACCGTTTCGGCGCGAAGAACTCAGCGGGCTGCTGGATCTGTGGGTGCCGAAGACGACAAGTCTTTGATCTGCTGGAGCAACTGGTCCAGACCCGAGCGCAAGGCATCGGCCTGGCCCAGGTCGATTCCGCTGTCGCACAGCAATCGGGTCTTGAGGGCATGGGCCTGATCGCGCAGTTGCTCGCCGGACTCACTGAGGCTCAAGTGCACTTCCCGCTCATCCCTGGCACTGCGTAGGCGGCGTACCAGCGCAAGCTGCTCCAGACGCTTGAGCAGAGGCGTCAGCGTGCCCGAGTCGAGCATCAGGCGTTCGCCCAAGGCCTTGACCGTGGGGTGTGCCGGGGCAGCGGCGTGCCATTCCCACAGCACCAGCATCACCAAGTATTGGGGGTAGGTCAGGCCCAATGGGTCCAACATCGGCTTGTAGGCGCGAGTCACCGCCCTGGAGGCAGCATAGAGTTTGAAACACAACTGATTGTCGAGGGCCAGGGATACGGTCATTTGAGCAGGGCTTCGATCTCTTGGGTCAGGTCCTGGGGCTTGGTGGTCGGGGCAAAGCGCTTGACCACCTGGCCATCGCGACCGATCAGGAACTTGGTGAAGTTCCACTTGATGCCCTTGGAGCCCAGCAGGCCAGGTGCCTGTTTTTTCAACTGCACGAACAACGGGTGGGCATCACTGCCGTTCACATCGATCTTCTTGAACAGCGGAAAGCTGACGCCGAAGTTCAGCTCGCAGAACTCGGAAATCGCGCCTTCGTTACCGGGTTCCTGCTTGCCGAACTGGTTGCAGGGGAAGCCCAGCACCACCAGGCCCTGGTCCTTGTAGTCCTGCCAGAGTTGCTCAAGGCCCTTGTATTGCGCAGTGAAGCCACATTTGCTGGCCGTGTTGACCACCAGGATGGCTTTGCCGGAGAAGTCGGCCAGGGTCTTTTGCTCACCTTTGATGGTGGTGCAAGGGATGCTCAGCAGCGTGTTGCTCATGGCAGTGCCTCAAGGAATGGGAAAGAAGGCAAACATAGTTAGCAATTCAATTGTGTGCAATTTAATTGATAAAAATGATAGCGCCTCATAGATCGTTCCCACGCTCTGGGCGGGAACGATCATCCGGTTTAACGCGGCACGAAGTCCAGGCACACCGAGTTGATGCAATAGCGCAAGCCAGTCGGGGGCGGCCCGTCCGGGAAGACATGGCCCAGGTGCGCATCGCACTTGGCGCAGGTGACTTCGGTGCGGATCATGCCGTGGCTGACGTCGCGGATCTCGATCATTGCGCTCTCGGCAATCGGCTCATAGAAACTGGGCCAGCCGCAACCGGCATCGAATTTGGTCTTGGAGTCGAACAACGGCTCGTTGCAGCAAATGCAGTGGTACACACCATCGGCGGTGGTGGCGTTGTACTTGCCGGAGAACGGGCGCTCGGTGCCCTTGAGACGGCACACCTGGTACTGCGCCGGGTCGAGCATGTTTTGCCATTCCTGAAGGGTTTTCTGCAACTTTTCCATCGGTACACCTCGGCAACTGAAAAACCCTGATCTGTATCTTTTCGCTGGATCAGGTGGCACGTATGATTGCGCCTCTTCAAAACGCCAGTCTGGCACCCGCGCTACCGGCATTCAAACGTATTTATGGGTGCGGGCCCCGCAGGATTCACAGTACGGTAGTGCCCCTACCGTCTGGATCGTTCATTTTCAGGATCACATCGCCATGCAGGTCAGCAAATCGAACAAGCTCGCCAACGTCTGCTACGACATTCGCGGCCCAGTGCTCAAGCACGCCAAGCGCCTGGAAGAGGAAGGTCATCGCATCCTCAAGCTGAACATTGGCAACCCGGCGCCGTTTGGTTTCGAAGCGCCGGACGAAATCCTCCAAGACGTGATCCGCAACCTGCCGACCGCTCAGGGCTACAGTGACTCCAAAGGTCTGTTCAGCGCGCGCAAAGCGGTGATGCAGTACTACCAGCAGAAACAGGTGGAAGGCGTCGGCATCGAAGACATCTACCTGGGCAACGGCGTGTCCGAGCTGATCGTGATGTCCATGCAGGCCCTGCTCAACAATGGCGACGAAGTGCTGGTGCCGGCCCCGGACTACCCACTGTGGACCGCCGCCGTGACCCTGGCCGGTGGCCACCCAGTGCACTACCTGTGTGACGAAGGCGCCGACTGGTTCCCGGACCTGGCCGACATCAAGGCCAAGATCACTCCGAACACCAAGGCCCTGGTGATCATCAACCCGAACAACCCGACGGGCGCGGTGTATTCCAAGGAAGTGCTGCTGGGCATGCTGGAGCTGGCACGCCAGCACAACCTGGTGGTGTTCTCCGACGAAATCTACGACAAGATCCTCTACGATGACGCCGTGCACGTGTGCACCGCCTCCCTGGCGCCGGACCTGCTGTGCCTGACCTTCAACGGCCTGTCCAAGTCCTACCGCGTGGCGGGTTTTCGCTCCGGCTGGATCGCCATTTCCGGTCCCAAGCACAACGCCCAGAGCTACATCGAGGGCATCGACATGCTGGCCAACATGCGCTTGTGCGCCAACGTGCCGAGCCAACATGCCATCCAGACCGCCCTCGGCGGCTACCAGAGCATCAACGACCTGGTGCTGCCACAGGGCCGTTTGCTGGAACAGCGCAACCGCACCTGGGAGTTGCTCAATGCGATCCCGGGCGTCAGCTGCGTGAAACCCATGGGTGCGCTGTACGCCTTCCCACGCATCGACCCAAAAGTGTGCCCGATCTTCAACGACGAGAAGTTCGTGCTCGACCTGCTGCTCTCGGAAAAACTGCTGGTGGTCCAGGGCACGGCGTTCAACTGGCCGTGGCCGGATCACTTCCGCGTGGTGACATTGCCGCGCGTGGATGACTTGGACATGGCCATTGGTCGCATCGGCAATTTCCTCAAGTCCTATCGCCAGTAATGCATGTGGCGCTGTACGACCGACATTCGGTCGTACAGCGCGTATCTGGCAACACTTCTCTGGGTTTGCCCTGCCCTTTTACGATGGCGCCCCTCTCTTGTCCACTTGCCCCCTATAATTACAGGGCCGCACGCCAGTGGCGGGTTGATCAACCGGCCTTTTCCTTGTCGGAAAAACCCTTCAAGGCTCTACATTCAGGCTGTAGGACACAGTTTGAAATAGTCGTCCGGTTGAATCACCCCATGCCGCACCTTATATACCCCGCAGTACGCGACATATTAAGCATGAGGAGAACTCTACAACCATGATGCGCATCCTGCTGTTCTTGGCCACTAACCTGGCGGTCGTGCTGATTGCCAGCATCACCCTGAGCCTTTTCGGCTTCAACGGGTTCATGGCGGCCAATGGGGTTGATCTCAACCTCAATCAGCTGCTGATCTTCTGTGCGGTCTTTGGTTTTGCCGGCTCGCTGTTCTCGCTGTTCATCTCCAAGTGGATGGCGAAGATGAGTACCAGCACCCAGATCATCACCCAACCACGCACCCGCCATGAACAATGGCTGATGCAAACCGTGGAGCAGTTGTCTCGGGAAGCCGGCATCAAAATGCCCGAGGTGGGGATTTTCCCGGCCTATGAGGCCAACGCCTTCGCCACCGGCTGGAACAAAAACGACGCGCTTGTCGCCGTCAGCCAAGGGCTTCTGGAGCGTTTTTCGCCCGATGAAGTCAAGGCCGTACTGGCGCACGAAATCGGCCACGTAGCCAATGGCGACATGGTCACCCTGGCGCTGGTGCAGGGCGTGGTGAACACCTTCGTGATGTTCTTTGCACGGATCATCGGCAACTTTGTCGACAAGGTGATCTTCAAGAACGAAGAAGGCCGCGGGATTGCCTACTTCGTGGCGACCATCTTTGCCGAAGTGATCCTGGGCTTCCTGGCCAGCGCGATCGTGATGTGGTTCTCGCGTAAACGCGAGTTCCGTGCAGACGAAGCCGGCGCACGCCTGGCGGGCACCAGCGCCATGATCGGTGCACTGCAACGCCTGCGTTCGGAACAGGGCCTGCCGGTACATATGCCCGACAGCCTGACCGCCTTTGGCATCAACGGCGGCATCAAGCAGGGCCTGGCTCGCATGTTCATGAGCCACCCGCCGCTGGAAGAGCGTATCGACGCGCTGCGTCGTCGGGGCTGAAACCCGCAACACAAAAAAGGGGCGATCTGATCGCCCCTTTTTTTGCCTGTTGTTTTTGCGTAAAGGCTTCTGCCGTCATCGCAGGCAAGCCAGCTTCCACAGTTAAATGTATTCACAAATCAAAATGTGGGAGCGGGCTTGCCCGCGATGGCGATGGATTTATCAGCGCTTAATCAACTGATACACCCGCTCTCCAAGCCGCGTGACGCCATCCTGCACAAACTTCCAGCTCTCACCCAGGATGTCCTGCTCCTCAAGCACCTCCAGCGCCCACAACTCACCCAGTAGTACACGCACCTCCTCATCAGGCACGGCGAATGGCGGCCCGGCTTTTTGTGTCTGGTCGTAGTCCAGGGTAATCAACAGGCCCTGACAACCAGGTTGCAGCAAACGATTCAGTTGCTCGGTGTATCGCGTGCGCATCAGCGGCGGCAAGGCGATCAGCGCGGCACGGTCATAGAGTGCAACGCAGTCCGTCAGCGCATCGGCGTCCAAGGCAAAAAAATCTCCGCACCAAATCTCGATCAAACCCGCCTGGTACACCTTGAACACACCTCGCTCGGTGACCCGCGGCGTAAGGTTCTGTTCGCCGAAGAACGCCTCGATTGCCTGCTCCGAAAGCTCTACACCCAGTACCTGCAGGCCCTGGCTGGCGAGCCACATCAGGTCCAGGCTCTTGCCACACAACGGCACCAGTACTTTGGCGCCCTCGGGCAGCGGCGGCCAGTGCCGTTGCAGGTATGGGTTGACCTCAGGCAAGTGAAAGCCGATTTGGTTGCGCGCCCAGCGCTCCTGCCAAAACTTAGGCTCCATGGATAACCCCAAGAAATTCGATCATATGGCGCTAAAACTTATATTAGATTTAGATCAATGATCTGATTAAAGATGGGCCCATGTTAACGCTCAGGACCCTACTTATGTTCCCTAGCCTGTTTATCTCCCACGGTTCGCCCATGCTTGCCCTGCAGCCCGGCGCCAGCGGCCCGGCGCTGCAACGCCTGGCGGCCGAAATACCACGTCCCAAAGCGATCGTGGTGGTTTCGGCGCACTGGGAAAGCCATGAATTGCTGGTCAGCGGCAGTAGCGCCCCCGAAACCTGGCACGACTTCGGCGGCTTCCCCCGCGAATTGTTTGCCGTGCAATACCCGGCCCCAGGCGAGCCGCAACTGGCCGCGGAGATTATCGAGCTACTGCACGCCGACGGCTTGAATGCCCGTATCGATGAGCTTCGCCCCTTTGACCACGGCACCTGGGTGCCGCTGTCGTTGATGTACCCGACGGCGGATATCCCGGTGGTGCAGGTCTCGCTGCCCAGCCGCATGGGCCCTGCCCTGCAAACCCGGGTCGGGCATGCACTGGCCAGCTTGCGCGATCAGGGCGTGCTGCTGATCGGTTCCGGCAGCATCACCCACAACCTGGGCGAGCTGGACTGGCATGCGGGCCCCGAGAGCATCGAGCCCTGGGCACGGGATTTTCGCGATTGGGTGGTGGAGAAGCTCGCAGCCAATGATGAAGCAGCCTTGCACGACTATCGGCGCCAGGCGCCCCATGCGGCGCGCAGCCATCCGAGTGATGAGCATTTGTTGCCGCTGTACTTTGCGCGTGGTGCGGGGGGTGATTTCAGTGTGGCGCATCAGGGCTTTACCATGGGCGCGCTGGGCATGGACATTTACCGCTTCGGCTGACCGAGTATTGATCCAAAAATATCAGGCAAAAAAATCCCCGAACCAGTCGGGGATTTTTTATGTGCGATCAATCAGCCCAAAGGCGGATCAATCTTCGCGGTAGCGACGCAGCTTCAGCTGCTTACCGGCAACGCGAGTGTCTTTCAGCTTGGCCAGCAGTTTTTCCAGACCGTCTTCCGGCAGCTCCACCAGGGAGAAGCTGTCACGGACCTGGATGCGACCGATGGCTTCACGTGCCAGGCCACCCTCGTTGAGGATAGCGCCCAGCAGGTTCTTGGCAGCGATACCATCACGCGCGCCCAGCGCGGTACGGCAACGAGCACGGCCTTCAGCCAATGGAACCGGAGCGCGACGCTCACGATCACCACGGTCTGGACGGTCGCCGGAACGCTCTGGACGATCACCGCGTGGCGCGCTGTTCGGAACCAGTGGACGTTCTTTCTCGATGGCTGCCAGGGTCAGGGCCTGACCGTTGGTAGCTTTGCGCAGCAAGGCTGCAGCCAGGGCACGTGGGGTGCAACCGATATCGGCAGTCAGGCGGTCCAGCAGGTCGCCGTGGGTCGATTCAGCGTCAGCCACCAGTGGCGACAGGCTGTTGGTCAGTTTCTTGATGCGAGCATCCAGAACAGCCTGGGCATCCGGCAGGCGGACTTCGGCAACTTTCTGACCGGTTACGCGCTCGATCACTTGCAGCATGCGGCGCTCACGTGGAGTCACCAGCAGCAGTGCACGACCTTCGCGACCGGCACGGCCGGTACGGCCGATACGGTGAACGTAGGACTCTGGATCGTAAGGCATGTCAACGTTGAACACGTGGGTGATACGTGGAACGTCGAGGCCACGCGCGGCAACGTCGGTCGCCACAACGATGTCCAGACGGCCATCCTTGAGGGAGTCGATTACGCGCTCACGTTGGTTCTGGGCGATGTCACCGTTCAGCGCAGCGGCTTTGTAGCCTTTGGCTTCCAGGGCACTGGCCAGGTCAAGGGTCGCTTGCTTGGTGCGCACGAACATGATCAGGGCGTCGAAGTCTTCGACTTCCAGCAGGCTCAATACAGCCGAGGTCTTCTGGTCAGCGTGAACCAACAGGTGAGCCTGTTCGATCGCGGTAACGGTCTGAGTCTTGGTCTGGATCTTGACGTGCTCTGGGTCACGCAGGTGACGCTCGGCAATGGCACGGATCGACTGTGGCAGGGTGGCCGAGAACAGTACGGTCTGACGGGTCGGTGGCAGTGCCTTGAAGATGACTTCCAGGTCATCCATGAAGCCCAGCTTCAACATTTCGTCAGCTTCGTCCAGAACCAGGTGGTTCACGGTCGACAGTACTTTCTCGTCACGACGCAGGTGGTCGCACAGACGACCTGGGGTTGCGACAACAATTTGTGCGCCATTACGGATGGCTTTCAGTTGTGGGCCCATAGGCGCGCCGCCGTAAACGGCCACAACGGTTACGCCTGGCATTTGCTTGGCGTAGGTTTCGAAAGCGGTTGCTACTTGCAGCGCCAACTCACGGGTTGGCGCCAGGATCAGGGCTTGCGGCTCGCGCTTGGCAGGATCGATGCAGTGCAGGATAGGCAGAGCGAACGCGGCGGTTTTGCCGGTACCGGTTTGCGCCTGGCCAATCATGTCCTTGCCGGCCATGATGATCGGGATCGATTGCTGCTGAATCGCCGAAGGTTCTTCGTAGCCGGTCGCTGCGACGGCTGCAAGAATGTTCGGGTTAAGATTAAAAGCGGCGAAGCCGCCGGTTTCCTGGGTCATGGGTCTGCCTCTAAGTGCATCCGCAAAGACCCATGCTCCAAAGCTGCGCATGCCGTGTTGAGACTCAAGAGTCGCCCTGGCTGCTTTGTCGGCGGGGATTTGCGAAAACGAATGAATGAAAAAGATTCGTCAAGGGAGAGTCCGCTGTGCGGACGTGCAGCCGAAGCTGACTTCGGGGAATTGCGCTACCTAAACGCGGCCCGGTTAAAGGCCGGCGCGCACTATACCGGAAATACCTGAAAAAGGGAGCTTTTTTTATCGGAAAGTGCCGACAAACCGCGCTGCGTCACAGTCTTTGCAGATAACACCGCCAGGGTCTATTTTTCAAAGGCCCGGCCCTGCTGGTCATAACGCTTAAACGATTCACCTAAACGTTGAGACCTTTGGTCCGAAACCCTTCCCCGCGCCCGAGGGCACACCCGATGAATCAAGCCAGCAGCAGTCGCGTCAGTCGTGAATTACAGGGGCATATCCTGCTGTTGGGGCTGGATCGGGTGGCTAAACGCAACGCTTTCGACCTGGATTTGCTCAATGAGCTGAGCCTGGCCTATGGCGAATTTGATCGAAATGACGAAGCGCGTGTTGCCGTGGTGTTTGCCCATGGCGAACACTTTACCGCCGGGCTGGACCTGGCGAATGTCAGCGCGGTGATGGCCGGCGGCTGGCAACCTCCCTTGGGCGGGTGCGATCCGTGGGGCGTATTTGCCGGCCCGCGCGTCAGCAAACCGGTGATTGTCGCCGCTCAGGGCTACTGCCTGACCATCGGTATCGAGTTGATGTTGGCGGCGGACATCAATCTGTGCGCGAGCAACACACGCTTTGCGCAGATGGAAGTGCAGCGTGGGATCTTTCCGTTTGGCGGAGCGACATTGCGCTTTCATCAGATCGCCGGCTGGGGCAATGCGATGCGTTGGCTGCTCACTGGCGATGAGTTCGATGCCCATGAGGCGCTGCGCCTGGGGCTGGTGCAGGAGGTGATGGCCAGCGAAGATTTGTTGCCTCGCGCCGTCGAGCTGGCCAACCGCATTGCTCGCCAGGCGCCGTTGGGGGTGCAGGCGACGTTGATGTCGGCACGCTTGGCGCACATGGAAGGCGAGTCCGTGGCGGCGGCTGCGCTGCCGCCGATGGTGAATAAATTGCTTAACAGCGAGGATGCCAAGGAAGGTGTGCGGGCGATGATTGAGAAGCGGCCGGGGGTGTTCAAGGGTATTTGAGCCTAGGCAGTGATGGCCTCATCGGGGGCAAGCCCCCGATAGCGTCAGACCAGGCAACTCAAGTCGCCGGCCGAATCGCCTTGATCAACGCCTGCAACGAATACCCCAACCGCGGCGCCAACGCTTCGGCGCGGCTCGACAGTGCATCAAGGTCCAATTCCTGATCCAACTCCGAAGGTACCAGCAAAATCACATTGCCCTCCTTCACCGGCAACTCCCAGTAATGCCGGTGATACAACCCACGCAACAACGCCGCCCCCAACGGTTTGCCGTCATCGGTAGCCCACTGGTTGATCACCAGCCAGCCGCCAGGGTTGAGTTTCTTCTGGCAGTTTTCCAGGAAACTCCAGGCCAGGTGCCCGACACCTGGGCCGACATCTGTATAGAGATCGACGAAAATCAGGTCGGCCGACTCAGCGGTCTCAAGCAGCTGAAGCGCGTCGCCAATACGGATATACAGTCGAGGGTCGTCATCCAGCCCCAGGTACTCGATGGCCAGGCGCGGCACATCCGGGCGCAGCTCGATGGCCTCCACATCTTCCAGCGGCAGAAACTTGAGACACGCCTGGGTCAGCGTGCCAGCACCCAGGCCGAGGAACAGCGCACTCTCCGGCTGCTCATGGCACAGCGCGCCGATCAACATGGCGCGGGTGTAGTCGTATTCCAGCCAGCTCGGGTCAGCGGTGAACACACAGCTTTGCTCGATGGCGTCGCCGAATTCGAGAAACCGGTAATCGGCCACTTCGAGCACACGGATCATGCCAAAGTCATCATGGACCTCGGCCAGCAGGCGCTCGACACGCTCCTCTGTCATCACTACTCCTAACGGGTTTGCTGTACGCCAAAGGCGCGATTGTCGGCCAACCGGCGGCAACAGGTCACGCACTAATTGCTGATAACATTGGCGCCCGACCGTCAATCACCCTATCGAGTTCATGATGAGCCAACCCTGGAGCCCCGACAGCTGGCGCGCCCTGCCGATCCAGCAACAACCCCAGTACCCGGACGCGGCGCACTTGCTGCAAGTGGAGCAAAGCCTGGCCAGCTACCCACCGCTGGTGTTTGCCGGGGAAGCCCGCGAATTGCGTCGTCAGTTTGCCGAAGTCACCCAGGGTCGCGCCTTCCTGTTGCAGGGCGGTGACTGCGCCGAGAGCTTCGCCGAGTTTTCCGCCGCCAAGATCCGCGACACCTTCAAGGTGCTGTTGCAGATGGCCATTGTGATGACCTTCGCCGCCGGTTGCCCGGTGGTAAAAGTCGGGCGCATGGCGGGTCAGTTCGCCAAGCCGCGTTCGGCCAATGACGAAACCATCGACGGCATCACCCTGCCCGCCTACCGTGGCGATATCGTCAACGGCATTGGTTTCGACGAAAAAAGCCGCGTACCGGACCCGGACCGCCTGTTGCAGTCCTATCACCAGTCCACCGCCACCCTGAACCTGTTGCGCGCCTTTGCCCAGGGCGGTTTTGCCGACCTGCACCAAGTGCACAAGTGGAACCTGGACTTCATCGCCAACTCTGCCTTGGCCGAAAAATACAGCCTGCTGGCCGACCGCATCGACGAAACCCTGGCCTTCATGCGGGCCTGCGGCATGGACAGCTCGCCGCAACTGCGCGAAACCAGCTTCTTCACCGCCCACGAAGCTTTGCTGCTCAACTATGAGCAAGCGTTTGTGCGCCGTGACAGCCTGACCAACGACTACTACGACTGCTCGGCCCACATGCTGTGGATCGGCGACCGCACTCGCCAACTGGACGGCGCCCACGTCGAGTTCCTACGCGGAGTGAACAACCCGATCGGCGTCAAGGTCGGCCCAAGCATGAACCCTGACGACCTGATCCGCCTGATCGATATCCTCAACCCAAGCAACGACCCAGGCCGCCTTAACCTGATCGCCCGCATGGGCGCGGGTAAGGTCGGCGACCACCTGCCCAACCTGATCCGCGCCGTGCAGCGCGAAGGCAAGCAGGTGCTGTGGAGTTCCGACCCAATGCACGGCAACACCATCAAGGCCAGCAGCGGTTACAAGACCCGCGACTTCGCGCAGATCCTCGGCGAAGTGAAGGAGTTCTTCCAGGTGCACCAGGCCGAAGGCAGCTATGCCGGCGGGATTCATATCGAGATGACCGGGCAAAATGTCACCGAATGCATCGGCGGCGCACGGCCGATTACCGAAGATGGCTTGTCGGACCGCTATCACACCCACTGCGACCCGCGGATGAATGCCGATCAGTCGCTGGAGTTGGCGTTTTTGATTGCCGAGACGTTGAAGCAGGTTAAGCGCTGAGATTGTTGTTGCCTGTACTGACGCCTTCGCGAGCAAGCCCGCTCCCACATTTGAAATGCATTCCAAATGTGGGAGCGGGCTTGCTCGCGAAGAGGCCCTAGAGACCGACATCAAAATTAAGCATTGCCCCTCTCAACCGATCTGCACTCACCCTCTGGCAATTGAGCTGCACCCGCTCCAACCCCAGCCAATCGGCCATCTGCCGCAAATTCAACGCCAGCGCCAACATCCCCTCCTCATCCAGCCCCCGCTCTTCTTCATGCACCGCATGCACCGCCAGACAGCCATTGGCCCGCTCGGCCCGCAGGTCCACGCGAGCAGCAATCCGCTCGTTGTGCAAAAACGGCAGCACGTAGTAGCCGTACACCCGCTTGTGTTGCGGTGTATAGATTTCCAGGCGGTAACGAAAATCGAACAGACGCTCAGTGCGGCTGCGCTCCCAGACCAACGAATCGAACGGCGACAACAATGCACTGGCCGACACTTTCCGCGGCACTTTCGGCTCGGGCAGGCAGTACGCCGATTGCTTCCAACCTTGCACCCGACAGGCCAGCAGTTGGCCGTCTTCCACCAGTTCAGCCAGGCGATTGCGGCTGTCGGCCGGGTCCAGGCGAAAGTAATCGCGTAGGTCTTTTTCGGTGGCCACGCCCAATGCAGTGGCGCTGTGCAGCAACAGCCCGCGCTGGGCTTCGGCTTCACCGATAGAGGCTTGCAGTAAGTCGCCGGGGATCACCCGTTCCGGCAAATCATACAAACGCTCAAACCCACGCCGACCGGCAACCGTCACCAGGCCTGCCGCGAACAGCCATTCCAGCGCATGTTTTTCATCACTCCAGTCCCACCAGGGGCCGGCGCGTTCTTCGCGGGTCGACAAACTGCCCGCTCCCAGCGCGCCTTGCTGTTCGACCGCCTTCAACACGCGCTGAATGACGGTCTGCTGCTCACGCCCAAAACGCGCCATCTGCGAATAAATCCCCTGCCCCAACTTGGCCCGCTCCATGCGCCAGCGCATCAGCGGGTAAAGCGCCATCGGTAGCAGCGAGGCTTCATGCCCCCAATATTCGAACAGCGAACGCCGTCGGCCCTGGCTCCAGGCCGCCTGTTCAAGCATCAAGGGAGCGTAATTGCCCAGGCGGGAAAACAACGGCAGGTAGTGAGAACGCACCACCGCGTTGACCGAGTCGATCTGCAACACACCGAGGCGTTCGATCAAGCGGTTGAGGTGCGCAGCCTTGATCTGTGCTGGCGCCTGGCGCCCAGAAAATCCCTGGGCCGCCAGCGCCATGCGTCGAGCTTGTTTAAGTGAAAAAGACAGGTCGGCGAGCATGGAATTCTTCCTGGGGGGGGGCGCCGACCACCCTACTGCATCCGGGTCACTTTCGCAGGGGGTCTTGCCACACAGGCAGGCGACGTTCCTGTTCCACATCGACCCGATTGAGCCCGATATCCTTGAGCGCATCGTCGCTCAAGTTCGCCAGCAGTTGGCGCTCGTGCCAGCGGCAAAGTGCGTTCAACAGCCCAGTGAACGGCCGCTTCGCCATCAATACAAAACCTCTTTGACCTTTCATCTTCTCGCCCTCCCATGGGGATGGCGCAAGTTTGAGCGCGGGCTTAAGATCAATCCAACGAATGTTTCTTATGCAATACATCTCTGAGATTGATCAATTGACCAGCTTCCCAAGCATCGACACTGAAGTGCTGCGCACCTTCGTCGCCATCGCCGACCAGGGCGGTTTTACCCGCGCCGGCGAGCAGGTCAACCGCACCCAATCGGCGGTGAGCATGCAGATGAAGCGCCTGGAGGAGGACGTGTTGCAGCGCAAGCTGTTCGAACGCGATGGCCGCCAGGTGCGGCTGACACCCGAAGGCCAGGTGCTGCTGGGGTATGCGCGGCGCATCCTGAAACTGCACAGCGAAGTCTTCAACACCCTGCGCGAGCCGCATATGGTGGGGCTGGTGCGCATCGGCACGCCGGATGACTACGTGATGCGTTTCTTACCGGGGATTCTCAAGCAGTTTTCCAAGGCGTATCCGCTGATCCAGATCGAAATGCACTGCGAGGCCTCCACCGTGCTGATGCAGCGACGCGACCTGGCGCTGACCGTAATCAGCCGCGAGCCCGGCAATGATATCGGCGAATTGTTGCGCACCGAACGCATGGTGTGGGCCGCGGCACCGAGCTTCTGCGTGGACGAACACGATGCTCTGCCCCTGGCGATTTCCGGCGCCGACTGCCTCTACACACAGTGGGCACGTACCGCACTGGAGATGGCTGGGCGGGATTATCGCCTGGCCTATCACAGCTCCAACGGGGCGGCGATCCAGGCGGTAGTGAGTGCGGGCCTTGCGGTGATGATCAGCATGGAAAGCCTGGTGACTCCCGACCTGCGGGTACTCGGTCGCGATGAGGACTTCCCACCACTGCCGTCAATGAATCTGCGCTTGCTGCGCAACCTCGGGATTGCTTCGCCGATCACCGAGTGCCTGGCGGACTACATCGTCGAAGGCTTCAAACTTTAAACGTCAGCATCACCGCACACACCATCAGGAACGCGCAAAACAGGCCGCGCAAGGTCCGCTCCGGCAAAGCATGGGCGACTTTCACGCCCCAACTGATGCTCAGTAGGCCACCCACGGCGAGGGGCGCACCGATCAGCCAGTCCACCTCGTGGTGCCAGGCGTAAGTGACCAGGGTTACACCAGTGCTCGGCAGCGCCAGCGCGAGCGACAAGCCTTGGGCGACCACCTGGGTGGTGCCGAACAGGCTGGTCAGCACTGGCGTGGCGATCACCGCGCCGCCCACGCCGAACAAACCGCCCATGGACCCGGACGCCGCCCCAAGCACGCCAAGCCAGGGCCAGGAATAGCGCATCTCAGCGCTGGGCGGCGCATTGCGGGTGAACATGCGCAGCAGGTTATAAGCCGACAGCGCGACAAGAAAGGCGATAAAACCGATGCGCATCAGGCCCGCATCCAGGCCCACTGCCCAGATCGACCCCAACCACGCAAAGCTGAACCCCATGACCGCCAGCGGCAACGCGTGACGCAGGTAAATAGGGTTACGCTGGTGATAACGCCACAGCGCCAACATCACATTGGGCACCACCATCACCAATGCGGTGCCTTGGGCGATCTGTTGATCCAAACCAAAAAACACCCCCAGCACCGGGATCGCGATCAGCCCGCCGCCAATCCCGAACAGGCCACCGACGGTGCCCAAGGCCACGCCCAATACCAGGTACAGCGCTAAATCCAACACTTGTCTCTACTCCACGATCCCAAGGCCTGCATGCTACGCAGTCGCCTATGGCATGGAAACGCACAGCAACGCACAATGGCTGTGCCAATCTCGCATAAGCGTGTATTCGATGAACCCCAATACCTTGACCGATCAACTCAGCTTGTTCCTGGATGTACTGGAAACCGGCAGTTTTTCCGCCGCCGCACGTCGCCACCCGCTGACACCTTCGGCGGTAGCACGGCGTATCGACAGCCTGGAAAGCTCGGTGGGCAGCCGCCTGTTCCAGCGCAGTACCCACGCGGTGGTGCCGACCCCCGCAGGCCTGGCATTTGCCGAACGGGCGCGACGTATCGTCAACGAGTTGCAATTGGCGCGGGCCGAGGCGGTGTCGCTGAGCCATGCGCCGGAAGGCCTGATCCGCGTGGATGCGCCCGCAGCCTTCGGCCGCCGGCACCTGGCGCCGGTGATTGCGGATTTCCTCAGCCTATACCCGGGGCTGGATGTGCACTTGCACTTGATCGACAGCTTTGTCGATATGCAGGGCGCGCACCTGGGTAAAGTCGACCTGGTGTTGCGGGCCGGGCATATCGTCGATACGCGCTTGATCGCCACGCCCTTGGCCAGCATCGTGCGTATCGCTTGCGCCAGCCCGGCCTACCTGAAAAGCCGTGGCACCCCCACCCACCCTCGTGAACTCAGCGAGCACGACGGCCTGGACTGGGATGGCCTGGCGCCGATGTTCGCCTGGCGCTTTGAGCTGGACGGACGCCGTGCCACTTATCGCCCGCAACGCATCCGCATGAGTGCCAACAACGCCGAAGCCTTGCTGTCCGGTGCTTTAGCCGGGCTGGGTATCGCGCACTTACCCACCTGGCTGGCCAGCGAATATTTGGTGCGCGGCGAGTTACTCCCGCTGTTTTGCGAAGATGGCCTACCCAGCCCGGAAACCACCGGCATCTATGCCCTACGCCTGGAACAACAACCCAACGCCCGCAGCCGGTTATTGCTGGAATACCTGAAAACCCGTTTCAGCCCGGTGCCGCCCTGGGATCTGGCATTGCAAAGCGGCTTGATCTGACCACGCGGACAGAATTATCTGGCGCATTAAACATTTGCCCGCTAGATTCCAGCCCAGACACGCTTTCCCGAGGTACCACCATGAGCAAGAACCCCGCCCCCTGCGAATCCCTGATGCTGGACAACCAGCTATGTTTCGCCCTGCACTCCACGTCACTGCTGATGACCAAGGTTTATAAGCCGCTGCTGCAAGCCCTTGGCCTGACCTACCCGCAGTACTTGGCCATGATGGTGTTGTGGGAAGAGGATGGTTTGACCGTCGGCGAAATCAGCAGCCGGCTGTTGACTGATCCGGGCTCGCTCACGCCACTGCTAAAGCGTCTGGAGGCCGAAGGTCTGCTGAGCCGGACTCGCAGCCGGGAGGATGAACGGGTGGTGGTGGTGGAATTGACTGACGCTGGGCGCGCACTGCAAGACAAGGCCATGGGGATTCCGCAGTGTATTTTGGGTGCCAGCGGGCTGGAGCTGGATCAACTGCGAAAGCTGCAGGCTGATTTGATTGCCTTGCGGGGCAATCTGCAGGCCAGCGTCTGACGCTGTAGCCCAGCCGACAAATAGCTAAATGTGGGAGCGGGCTTGCTCGCGAATGCGGTGGATCAGTCGAAATATCGGGAACTGATATACCGCTTTCGCGAGCAAGCCCGCTCCCACATTAGGTTCTGCACAGCACAGGAAAATATTTATAAATTTATCTTGCGCACTAAACATTAGCGCTATACATTCACCTCACCAACTACTTAGCGCGCAAACATTTAGCGCAAAACACCCAAGAGGACCCCACCATGCAAACTCTCTACACCGCAGTAGCTACCGCAACCGGCGGCCGTGATGGTCGTGCCGTTTCCAGCGACAACATCCTCGACGTCAAACTCTCCACCCCTAAAGAACTGGGCGGTGCTGGTGGCCAGGCTACAAACCCTGAACAACTGTTTGCTGCCGGCTACTCGGCCTGCTTTATCGGCGCGCTGAAATTCGTCGCCAGCCAGACCAAACGCAAGATCCCGGATGACGCATCGATCACTGCCCACGTTGGCATCGGTCAAATCCCCGGCGGTTTCGGGCTGGATATCGACCTGCACATCAGCCTGCCGGGCCTGGATCAGGACGACGCACAGAGCTTGGTCGACGCCGCTCACCAAGTGTGCCCGTACTCCAACGCCACCCGTGGCAATGTGGATGTGCGCCTGCACGTGACCGTCTGATCAGATAGACGCCCATAAAAAAACCCGACTCAAGGTCGGGTTTTTTTCGTATCGGCGGGGCCAGAATTACCTCTTGGCGCGGCCTTTGTACGAACCGCCTTCGCGGGTGTCGATCTCGATCAGGTCGCCGATTTCAATGAAATCTGCAACGGCCAGTTCGGTACCGTTTTTCAGTTTGGCAGGCTTCATCACTTTGCCGGAGGTATCACCGCGAGCGGAACCTTCGGTGTAGTCAACCTGACGCACGATGGTGGTCGGCAGCTCTACGGAAACCAGACGGTCTTCGAAGAAGATAGCTTCGCAGACGTCTTCCATACCTTCTTCAACGAACGGCAGAACGGCTTCGATATCTTCGGCGTTCAGCTCGTACATGGTGTAGTCGGTGGTGTCCATGAACGTGTAGGTGTCGCCGCTGATGAAGGACAGGGTCGCTTCTTTGCGGTCGAGGATCACGTCGTCCAGTTTGTCGTCGGCGCTGTAAACGATCTCGGTCTTGTAACCGGTCAGCAGGTTCTTCAGCTTGGTCTTCATGATTGCGCTGTTACGACCAGACTTGGTGAACTCAGCTTTCTGAACCAGCCAAGGGTCGTTGTCGAGACGGATCACTGTACCGGGTTTCAGTTCTTTACCAGTTTTCATTGCATATATCCGAAATTTGGATGGGATTTACAAAATTCAAGGTGGCGTATCATATCCAACTTTCATAAAACTGTACCAGCGCCGTCGCAAGATCGGCCTGCAAGGCCTGTTCCAGACACCAGTTTTCAGCGTGTTGGTTCACTTCCGGCCAGTGCTCCAGCAGCATTTTCCACGCTTGAGCCATATCGCCCTCCGTGTTCCAGGCCTGCCAAAGCGTAACCAATGCAGCGCTGGCCGCAGGCGACAATGCGGCGGTGTACAGCTCCAAAAAGGCATCGAGCTTGTCGAGGTGGATGTCTTCATCCTGGCGATAGATGTGCCACAACAACGGCCGGCCGGCCCATTGGGCGCGCACGAACGAGTCTTCGCCGCGCACCGCGTTGAAGTCGCAACACCACAAGAGGCGGTCGTATTGCTCCTGACGTACAAACGGCAACACCTGCACGGTCAAGGCATCGCGCTGGTGGATATCACCCGCCACCAACCCTTCGACACCGAGCCAGCGCCCCACATCACCGAGAATGCGCCCCTCCGGCACCAATAGATGAGTGGCACGCCCGTCCGTCGATAACACGTCCAACCAACCGGCCAGCCCGGCATTTTCGTAGGCAAACAGTGAGATCAGCTGTGCGCCCTCGGCAGGAAACACACTAAGGGTTTGCAGGAATCGTCGCTGTGCAGCCCCATCCTGCTGAAACGCCCGACGCTGTTCCAACAACCCCGCCTCGCGCAGCAGGCCACCGGTACCCGGGCGAAAGCCTGGAAAGAAAAAGTACTTCTGCACACCCTTGAATTTCACCGACGGCAGCCGATGACAACCCACTACCCAGTCTTCGGCACTCAGGTAGTCCAGGTTCATCCACAAGGGCACGCGTTCGCGCTCGGCCATGGCTTCCATATACTCAGGCGGCAGTTGGCAGGCAAACGCGGCGATCACCACATCCGCCGCCGGCGCGTTCTCCCACTCGGCCGGCCAGTGCCGTACTTCGACGCCCTCCTGCCCTTGCTGGCTCAGGTGCACATCAATTTCGGGGCACATACGCTCGAAGGCGCGCAGGTCATCGACCCACAAGCGCACTTCACAGCCGTGCTCGGCCACCAATTGCCGGGCCAGGCGCCAGGTCACGCCGATGTCGCCGTAGTTGTCGACGACGCTGCAAAAAATATCCCAGCGGGCTTTCATTCCGGGCTCCAACACTCAAAGGCTCGATTGTCCGCATAAATGCGCGGATGCAGAAGGCTTGATCGCGATTATTCTGCACAGTGGCTGTGCGACAATCGCCACCACACCGTAAATGCCTGCCAGGATGCCGCCATGTCTGATCGTCCGTTGTCGCTGCTCAAGCTCTGTATCGCCGTCGCCCTGGGCGTTTGGCTGGGGTTTATCGCCATTGCACTGACCACATGGCTGGCTTCGCGCTACTTGTTCCCGCAAAGCCTGGCGCCTGTGGCCCAAGCGGTTGAGCAATTGGGCAAACCAACCGTTGTGGCCCCTGAACCGCCCAACACAATGTTTGAGCAATACCAGCAAAACCTGCACAAACAGGAACAACAGCAAACCCTGGACCAGGCCCGCAACAACGCGCGCAACCTGTCCAACCCCAAATGCCAGTTCTGGTTGCAACAGGACCAGAACGCGCCCAGCGAAAAGACTCGAGCCAATGTCCTGCAATTGTGCGATTGATGACTATGAATAAACACGCTGTTCACCTACTGATCCTGGAAAAACTCACCGTCGATCTCGACATCGCCCAACGCGCTGCGCAAACCGCCTACGAAACGGCGACCCACGAAGAAAATATCGCAGAAAACAAATACGACACGCTTGGGCTGGAGGCTTCGTACCTGGCTGCCGGCCAGGCCAAGCGGGTTGAGGAAATCAAGCAGGCGTTGACGCTGTGCCAGAACATGGCGTTGCGTGCGTACGATGATCAGCGTGGGATAGAAGTCGGCGCGCTATTGGGCCTGGAAGACGAGAACGGCCGCCAACAGTGGCTGTTCCTGGCGCCGGACGCGGCGGGTTTGAAGGTGGATGTGGTGGGGCAACCGGTGACCGTCATCACCCCGCGCTCACCCTTGGGCAAAGGCCTGCTGGGCAAGTTCGAGGGGGATGAGGTGGAAATTCTGGTGGCAGGCGCTCGGCAACTGTTTGTGGTTACCGAGGCCAAATAAAGCACTTTGAATGTGGCGAGGGAGCTTGCTTGCGCTGGGCTGCGAAGCGGCCCCAAAAAACCTGCGGGCGCTACGCACCCGAGCGGGAGCAAGCTCCCTCGCCACACAAGCACCTTCCATTATGCGGTATCAGTGAACGGGCAATTCAACGCCTTCGAACAGCTCTTCCAGTTCCTGCTTGTTGTGGCACTGGATCGCCTTGGCCATGACTTCGCGAGTCAGGTGCGGCGCAAACTTCTCGATAAAGTCGCACATGAAACCGCGCAGGAAGGTGCCACGACGGAAACCGATCTTGGTCACGCTGGACTCGAACAGCTCGCTGGCATCGAGCACCACCAGGTCTTTGTCGAGGTTGGTGTCCACCGCCATCTTGGCGACGATCCCCACGCCCAGGCCCAGGCGCACGTAGGTCTTGATCACGTCGGCGTCGGCCGCGGTGAACACCACTTTAGGCGTAAGGCCGCGATGGCTGAAGGCTTCGTCGAGCTTGGAACGGCCGGTGAAACCGAATACGTAGGTCACGATCGGGTATTCAGCCAGGGCTTCCAGTGTCAGCTTCGGCAGCTTGGCCAATGGATGGCCCTGAGGCACAACGACGCAACGGTTCCAGCGGTAGCACGGCATCATCACCAAGTCGCCGAACAGCTCAAGGGCTTCGGTGGCAATCGCGAAATCCACAGTGCCATCGGCGGCCATCTCGGCGATTTGCATCGGCGAACCCTGGTGCATGTGCAGCGCAACATCCGGGTACTGCTTGATGAAATCGCGGATTACCGGCGGCAACGCATAACGTGCCTGGGTGTGCGTGGTGGCAATGGACAGGGTGCCTTTCTTCTCGTTGGAGAATTCCTGGGCGATCTGCTTGATGCTTTCGACTTTGCGCAGGATCTCGCCAGCGGTGGTGATGATGCGCTCACCGGCCGGGGTGACACGGGTCAGGTGCTTGCCGCTGCGCGCGAACACTTCGACGCCCAGCTCGTCTTCGAGCAGGCGGATCTGCTTGCTGATACCGGGTTGCGAGGTGTAAAGGCTTTGAGCGGTAGCGGAAACGTTGAGGTCGTGGTGCGCCACTTCCCAGATGTAGCGCAGTTGTTGAAGCTTCATATGTGTCCCTCAAAGCAGATAGACGCCACGGGTATCAGCGACGGTATATAACTATATTAAAGGTTTGATGGATAAATCTAGAACTTTTTATCGTTTTGTACCCATCACACGTCATCACTGCGTCGACGTTGTAACGAAGGCACCAGGTAAACCGGCACCGTAGACAACTGCAGCACCCGTGCAGCAGTACGCCCCAGCGGGGTCGCCGCTGCAGTTGCATGGCTATGACTGCCTACGATCAACAGGTCTACGGACAGTTTGCGCAGTTGTTCGAGAATCACCTCGCACGGGTCCCCCTGAATCACCCGTACCGAGCGAATCAACTGCAAGTCCTGCTCCCCGTCCCCCAACTCCTCACGAAAACTGTCCAGCACCCGCTGCTCGATGGTTGCCATCACCGTGGTCAACCCTTGGCGCTGCCACTCACTCAGGGCCTTCTCATCAAGGTAGCTCTGTAACACCGATTCGGCGAACAGCCCAATGGGCTCGACCACATGAATCACATACAGGTCCGCCTTGAACGTTCGCGCCAGCGCCAGCGCATGTTGCATCACATAAGGCGCATACAGACCCAGGTCCGTGGCGTACAGCATCGAGCGAATCATAGAACCCCCTGAAACTGCCAGGATGGCGGAGATCAAATGAGCTTAGCAGCGCCTCGATGACTTCGACTGACTTAGCTCTGTGACGCAAC
Organism: Pseudomonas sp. 18175; assembly: GCF_050432925.1. Lineage (NCBI taxonomy): Bacteria > Pseudomonadati > Pseudomonadota > Gammaproteobacteria > Pseudomonadales > Pseudomonadaceae > Pseudomonas > Pseudomonas sp. 18175. The sequence continues at coordinate 169,044 of NZ_JBKFTO010000003.1, forward strand.
CCTTACCTCATTACTGATGCCATGGGGCACATGCCCGGTGGCCACGACCTCCCTGGCTTTCTCGCAATGCCCGGCCTGGTCATCAAAAAACACATCGGCGGCAAAGGCCTCCAGGAATGCGGATTTTTCCAGGCCACCCAAGAACAACGATTCGTCCAGGCGGATATCCCACTCGCGCAGGGTGCGAATCACCCGTTCATGGGATGGCGCCGAACGGGCGGTGACCAGCGCAGTGCGAATCGGGCATTGCTCGTCTGGGAACTCACGCTGCAGCAAATTGAGCGCCGCCAAAAAACCCTTGAAGGGGCCGCCAGGCAACGGCTGACGCGCCGACTCGCGCTCACTGGCCTGGAACGCTTCCAGGCCACCGGCCTGGTACACACGCTCGGACTCATCGGAAAACAGCACGGCGTCACCGTCGAAGGCGATGCGCAGTTCCTCGCTGGACGCTCGGCGTGGGCCGCCCGACAAAATAGTCGCCGCCGCAAAGCCTGCATCCAGGGCGCTGCGCACATCCTCAGCATGGGTCGAGAGAAACAAATGGCAACCAAAGGCCGCCAAATAAGGATAAGGACTACGCCCGCCGACGAAAGCAGCGCGGGAGATATCCAGGCCGTAATGCTGGATCGAATTAAATACGCGCAGACCGGTATCGGCGCTGTTGCGCGACACCAGCACCACTTCGACCCGGGCCCGGCCCAGGCTGGCATTGAGGCTCAAGAGCTTCTTGACCAGCGGGAAGGCGTCGCCGGTCTCGAGGATTTCTTCCTCGTGTTCGATCTGATACTTGCGATAGGCCTCGACGCCCTGGGCCAGATACACCTTGTGGCTGTCGCTCAAGTCGAACAAGGCCCGCGAAGAAATCGCCAGCACCAGTTTGTCACCCAATCCCTTTGCCATGGTGTGCCCTCCGGCTCAGCGGTTATGTCGATCAATAAAACTCAAGGTCTGGTACAGCGCCTGCATGCGCGGCAGTTCGCAACCGGCAGCCTTCGCAGCGGCCAGCGGTCGCGCGTAGATCGCCGCCAGTTCCAGCGGGCGTTTATGAATGTAATCGTGGTACATGCTGGGCAGGTAGCCGGCCATGGTTTCGGTCATGGCAAACATCTGCTCGGCGTAGCTGGCAGGGATTTCATGGCCGCAGGCATGGGCGCCCTGCACCACTTCGGCCATCAGCGCCTGGATCAGTTCGCGGCTGGATTCGTCTGCCATCATCGCCGTGGTGCCGGTGCCCAACACCACGGAGAGGCCGTTGTAGGGCACGTTCCACACCAGCTTGTGCCAGCGGGCCTGATGCACATTGGCCATGGCCTGGGACTCGATGCCGGCCTTGTGAAACAACGCGGCGCCAGCTTCGACAATCGCCTTCTGGCGCACTTCGTCGTTGGCCGCCGTGCCGCTGTGGTAGCCCAGGTTGATCCGACCCAACGCCTGGTGCTCGACCACGCCGGGCGCAGAGCGATGCACGCCGATATAACACAGCCCGCCCAGCAGATGCAGCGACGCTGGCAAGTGCTCACGCAAGCTGTCTTCCACATCCAGGCCGTTTTGCAGCAACACTACCTTGGCGTCTGGCGCAGCCACCTGGGCGATGGTCGGGGCCAGGTCAACATTGCCGGTGGACTTGGTGCCCACCAACAACCAATCGCAGGGTGGCATGTCCGCGGCGTGGGCATAGGCTTGCACCGGGTGCAAATGTAGCGGGCCATGCACCGTGCTGTTCACCCGCAACCCGTGTTCGCTGACCGCTGCGTACTCGCTGCGCAACAGGAAGTGCACATCGAAGCCGGCGCGCGCCAGCATCAAGCCGTAGAAACCACCGATGGCGCCGGTGCCGATGATGCCAATGCGTGGCGATGGTGCGGTCATGGCAGATCCCCTGGGATGCGGGTAAGGGCTTGATTGATGCTGTCGGCAAGGTCAGATGATGTAAGGCGCGTCTGCAATTGCCCAAGGAACTGACCCTCGCACACCACGAACAACGCGGGCAAATGAAAGATCTGGTAGCGTTCGACCGCACCGCCGTTGCGCCCGGCGTCCACCCAGCACACGCGGTCAACCGGCAAGGGCCAGCCCGGCACTTGCTGGCGTGCCCAACGGCAGCTGGAACAGCCTTGGCTTGTGAATATCAGCAGCGAAATACCTGGCAATCCCAGCAATTGCTGGTCAATATCCAGGTCGGTCAATTCCAGTTCCTTCACTATACTGCTGCCACTGCCGTCCACAGGACGGTGCTCGGAGTCCGTGTACATGGGTCGTTTTTTACCTCACCCTGATGATGTCGCTGTCGAATTAACACAACGTCCCTCCCCCGCCATTCCCCGTCAACGCCTGCTCACGATCGGCCTGGGCGGCATCGCCTGCCAGTGGCCGCGCGCCTGGCGCCAAGGGACGGCCGTTGATCTGCACATCCCCTCCCTGGGGCCCAGCGCCCGCTATCCTGGCTATGTGGCCTGGTGTCGCAAGGTGGAAAACGGCTACCGCATCGGTATCTCGTTTACCGATGAACATGCCCTGTTCGGCGCACGAATGGGTGAGCAAGCATGCCGGATAGAGCGCTATTGCCGCCAGCACGAAGACGCTGAACCAACACCTGAGCAGTTTGAAGCCCTGGCCCGCGAGTGGGTGTCGCGCCACGCCGTCGAGTTCTCCCACGAGGCCTTTGTGGCGCCAGCGCTGGATTAAAGCGGGCTTTGCCCATTGTCGCGGGCCCGTGTTACGCGCTAAGGTTCCTCCCCCCTGCATTCAAATCATGCTGTGCTCCGCCGCACGGGGATGGCTGGCGGCCGGCACCCGTGACCCTGACGAGTAACACGATGGCTGATTTACCGATCAATGACCTAAACGTCGAATCCAACGAGACCCTGATCACGCCCGATCAGCTCAAGCGCGAGATCCCCCTGAGCGACGCTGCCCTGCAGACCGTCACCAAGGGCCGCGAGGTTATCCGCGATATTCTCGACGGCACCGACCACCGCCTCTTTGTCGTCATCGGGCCTTGCTCGATCCACGACCTCAAGGCTGCCCACGAATACGCCGAGCGCCTCAAGGTGCTGGCGGCGGAAGTGTCGGACACCCTGTACCTGGTAATGCGCGTCTATTTCGAGAAGCCGCGCACCACCGTCGGCTGGAAAGGCTTGATCAACGACCCGTACCTGGACGACTCGTTCAAGATCCAGGACGGCTTGCACATCGGTCGTCAACTGCTGCTGGATCTGGCTGAAATGGGCCTGCCCACTGCCACCGAAGCCCTCGACCCGATCTCCCCGCAGTACCTGCAGGACCTGATCAGCTGGTCGGCCATCGGCGCGCGCACCACCGAATCCCAGACCCACCGTGAAATGGCGTCCGGCTTATCCTCGGCTGTGGGCTTCAAGAACGGTACCGACGGCGGTCTGACCGTGGCGATCAACGCGCTGCAATCGGTCTCCAGCCCGCACCGCTTCCTGGGCATCAACCAGGAAGGTGGCGTGTCTATCGTGACCACCAAGGGCAATGCCTACGGTCACGTGGTACTGCGCGGCGGCAACGGCAAGCCCAACTACGATTCGGTCAGCGTTGCCCTGTGCGAACAGGCGCTGAGCAAGGCCAAGATCAAACCGAACATCATGGTCGACTGCAGCCACGCCAACTCCAACAAGGACCCGGCCCTGCAGCCGCTGGTGATGGAAAACGTCGCCAATCAGATCCTGGAAGGTAACCAGTCGATTATCGGCCTGATGGTCGAAAGTCACTTGAACTGGGGCTGCCAGGCGATTCCAAAAGACCTGGCCGACTTGCAGTACGGCGTGTCGATCACCGATGCCTGCATCGACTGGTCTGCCACCGAAAACACCCTGCGCAGCATGCACGCCAAGCTCAAGGACGTATTGCCTAAACGCAAACGCACCTGACACCGTATTGCGCACACAAAAACGCCGGGCTGAGCCCGGCGTTTTTCATGCTGCGGTTTTATGCTTTACAGCTTCGCAGCATGGCGCTGATGACGCTCCATGTAGCGTTCTACATAAGAGCAGGACGGGATCACCGTGTAGCCCGCCTCCTCGGCAAACTTCAAGGCTTCCTCGGTCAAGGCTGCCGCAATACCACGTCCCCGCAGTGCGTTGGGCACGAAGGTCCGATAGATATCCAGGGTCTGTTTACCGAGGTCCATGTAGGTCAGATAGGCACGATGACCGTCCACATTGGTCTCGAACTGATGACCAGCCTGGTCATGGTGGATGGACAACGCCTCGCTCATCACTACTCCTCGCGGGTCTTGGTTTCTGACCCCTACCTTACCGATGTTTTTCCGGCGAAGGAACATCTACGCCACCCCGTGCCGGTTTCGACAACGAGAAACCTCTAGCGCTCACAACCAGCACATGGGAATAGTAGGCACCAATCCTGCGATTGCTCAAGGCGCACTCGTCATCCGCTGCCGCTGGTGGATATAGAAAGGGCCTCGATCAACCTGGGACCGAAAGCCTGAACATTGCCGGCAGTTGAACCTTGAGACGAACAGGCGCTCTTAAAGTCACCTCTAGATGTGCGAAAGATGCCCGGGGCGACAAACCCAAGCTGAGCGTAAGTGTCAGCATGGATATATAAATTTTGTTCCGCTCACAACGTCCAACACATGCGGGCCGGACCTTTCAGCCAGGGTCTGACTTTCGCTTGATTGAAAAAAATTGAACGGTTTTTATACAAACCTTCAGAAGATTAGCCAAAATAGATTCGGCGCGAGAATTTTTTTTGCTTCTTGCGCTACGTCAGTTTACTTACTACAAGTAATGGGTAGTATGTACGCCGGCTATTAGCTCACTCTGAGAAACTAGCCATTTAATAGAAAGTCCTTGAAGGGGAACACGATGAACAACGTTCTGAAATTCTCTGCACTGGCTCTGGCCGCAGTTCTGGCTACCGGTTGCAGCAGCGTCTCCAAAGAAACCGAAGCACGTCTGACTGCAACTGAAGACGCTGCAGCTCGCTCCCAGGCTCGTGCAGACGAAGCTTACCGTAAAGCTGATGAAGCTCTGGCTGCTGCTCAAAAAGCACAACAGACTGCTGACGAAGCTAACGAGCGTGCTCTGCGTATGCTTGAAAAAGCTAGCCGCAAGTAATAATCCCTCGGGATTGTTATCAAGCCGATCCATTTATGGGTCGGCTTTTTTATTGCCTGGGATTTGATCACCAAGCTCCTGTAGCGGACTGATTTTTGTGGCGAGGGAGCTTGCCCCCGTTGACTGCGCAGCAGTCCCGGCTTTAAGGGGCGCGTCGCACCCCAGCGCAAGCAAGCTTGCTCGCCACAGTGATCTCCCTATTGCAGATCGATCGGCTCACTGGCGGCCACCGAGGCTGCGCCAGGCACGCCGATTTCCGTCGGCAAGCCGTCTTCCGCTGCCACTACGTCGCGTACCTGATCCCAGTTCACCCGCAGGTTATTGGCCAGGTCTTCGCGTTTGAGCAAGGCATTGATCACCGCCGTGTGCTTATCGACCACCGACGGCGTACCGTCGTCATTCAATGGCGTGTGCGCCTCAAGGTAGACCTTGCCGCCGCTGCTGCCGAACTTGTAGGCATCGTTGATGATGCGCACCGACGTGCCCACCGGCACCATGCCGGCCATTTCCAATACGTTGTTGTTGAACATACGGAAGCAGCCGTGGCTGGTACGGGTGCCAATACCGAACTTCATATTGGAACCGTGGATCAGGTAACCCGGCGTACCCAAGGTGAACTTGAACGGGCCCAGGGGATTGTTCGGGCCAGCCGGTACCACGTTGGGTAGCGGGTCACCGTTGGCGGCGTGCTCAGCCTTGATCGAGGCTGGCGGGGTCCAGGTCGGGTTTGGGGTCTTGGCGATGATGCTGGTGTGGGCGATGGGCGAACCCCAACCTTCACGACCGATCCCCAGCGGGAAGGTGTAGACCACGTTCTGGCCCTTGGGGTAGTAGTAGAGCCGGTATTCCGCGAGGTTGATCACGATACCTTCGCGCGGGCCGGGCGGCAGAATGAAGCGCGTCGGCAACACGATCTCGGTGCCCGCACCCGGCAGCCAGGCATCCACGCCCGGGTTGGCCGCGACCATTTCCGAATACCCCAAGTCATAGGTGGTGCCCAAGTCGGCAAAGGTGTCTTCGTACTTGGCCTTGATCACCTGGACCTGGCCAACGATGTCTTCACCCGGTGGCGGCAAGGGCAACTGCAAGGCTGACGCAGTACCGGCCGCACAGAGTGCAGCGAGAGACAGGCAGCAGGTGACGACGGAGAGGCGCGACAACATCCGGAAAATCCTTCGCAGAACGACGGGTAGGTAAAAATCGATTGTATACGTGATGCGGGCTTCTAGCTGCCCCTTACAACTCGAAACGCAACTCCGGCCAGATCGGCGGCGTGCCACGCTTCTGGGATTCGAGAATCGCCCGACACAGAGGGCACAAGCGCTGGTCCTGGAAAATCGAGCGATCTACCCGCGACCACCGCGGCTGCGCGGGCAGTAAAGTGCCGCACAAGGTGCGATCGATAGAGCCGCCCAACTCCAATTGACGCGCCACCAAATGCACCCGCACTTCCTGGCAGGCGAACAGATCCAGCTGCTCGTCCGGCTCGATCAGTTGGTAGTTAAACAAGGACCAGGCAGGACGCGACATCAGGGGCTCCAAATCGGGGGGGCGCCACCTTAGCCGAAAGCCTGCCGGTAGAAAAGCGTCATAGCAGCGGTTTTAGCGTCGGCCAGACATTTTCCAGCAATTTGCCCTGGGCGCCGACTGCCGGGTGCAAGCCATCCGCCTGCATCAGCTCCGGATGCCCACCGATGCCCTCCAGGAAAAACGGCACCAACGGCACCTTTTTCTCCTTGGCCAGGGTGTCATAGACCGCGGCAAACGCATTGGTGTAGCGCGGACCGTAATTGGGTGGCAACTGCATGCCGAGCAACAGCACCTTGGCGCCAATGGCCTTGGAGCGGTCGATCATCGAGGCAAGATTTTGTTGCAATTGAGCAGGTGGTTGGCCGCGCAAGCCGTCATTGCCCCCCAGCTCGATCACCACCACGTCTGGCTTATGCTCTGCAAGCGCCGCCGGCAGCCGCGCCAGGCCTCCGGCACTGGTGTCACCGCTGATGGACGCGTTGACCACTTTATCGTCGAAACCTTCGCTCTTGAGCCGTTGCTCCAGCAGTGCGACCCACCCTTTGCGGGTATCCAGGCCGAAACCGGCACTGATACTATCGCCAACGATCAGGACTGTACCCGCCGCTGCGTTCTGGGCCATGCACATCAAGGCCAGGCCAGCACTCAAAAACCACATTCGCATCGGACTCTCCATGGGCGCAAGCATTCTCACCGCGCGGAACCTTAGCAAAGTGGTTCCCAGCGCGGAAGGTGAACTGACTATCCTGCACGAACTGAGCCTGGAACTGAACAAGGGCGATAGCCTGGCTATCGTCGGCAGCTCCGGCTCCGGCAAATCCACCCTCCTGGGCCTGCTGGCCGGCCTCGACCTGCCCAGCAGCGGCGAAGTCACCCTCGCCGGGCAAGCCCTGAGCATCCTCGACGAAGACCAGCGCGCCCGCATCCGTGCCGAGCACGTGGGCTTCGTCTTCCAATCGTTCCAACTGCTCGACAGCCTCAACGCGCTGGAAAACGTCATGCTGCCGCTGGAACTGGACGGCCGCAAAGATGCCCGCGAGCGTGCCCGGCACCTGCTGGAGCGCGTGGGCCTGGGCCAACGCCTGACCCACTCGCCGCGCCAGCTGTCGGGTGGCGAGCAGCAACGCGTGGCGATTGCCCGCGCTTTCGCTGCCGAACCCGATGTGCTGTTTGCCGATGAGCCCACCGGCAACCTCGACAGCCATACCGGCGAGCGCATCAGCGACCTGTTGTTTGAACTCAATAAAGAGAGCGGCACGACCCTGGTGCTGGTCACCCACGACGAGCGCCTGGCCCATCGTTGCCGACGCCTGATCCGCCTTGAAGCCGGCCTGATGGTCGCGCCCCTGGAGCCTTGATGGCACGTTTGCCGCTGTTGCGCCTGTTCAGCCTTGCCATGCGCCAATTGCTACGCGATGCCCGCGCCGGCGAGTTGCGCGTGCTGTTCTTTGCCCTGCTGGTGGCCGTGGCTGCCAGCACGGCCATCGGTTACTTCGGGGCGCGTCTCAATGGCGCCATGCTGTTGCGCGCTACCGAGTTCCTGGGTGCCGACCTGGTGCTCGAAGGCAGTTCGCCAGCGCGACCCGAACAAATCAAATCCGGCACCGAGCTGGGCCTGGATCATGCTCGCGTGGTGGAGTTCTCCAGCGTCATTGCCACCGATAACGGCATCCAGCTCTCCAGTATCAAGGCGGTCAACGAGCAGTATCCCCTGCGTGGCGAGTTGAAAAGCGCCGCCGCGCCCTTTGGTGACGAGACACCAGGCGGCGGGCCGAAACCGGGTGAAGCCTGGGTGGAGGCACGGCTGCTGACCGCGCTCGAGCTCAAGGTCGGCGACAGCATCGACGTGGGCATGAAGACCCTGCGCCTGGCCCGCGTACTCACCTATGAACCGGACCGCGCCGGCAACTTCTATAGCCTTACGCCCAGGGTGATGATCAACCTGGCAGACCTGGACGCCACCGGCGTGGTGCAACCCGGCAGCCGCGTCAGTTATCGCGAATTGTGGCGCGGCCCCCAGGGCAGCACGGTGCTGCAAACCTATCGCGACCTGGTCAAGCCAGGGCTCGCCGCCAACCAGCGTCTGCAGGATTCACGGGACGGTAACCAACAGATCGGCGGCGCCCTGGGCAAGGCCGAACGCTACCTGAACATGGCCAGCCTGGTGGCGGTGCTGTTGGCAGGCGTGGCCGTGGCGCTGTCGGCCAACCGCTTCGCCACTCGCCGCTTTGACGCCAGTGCACTGTTGCGTTGCCTTGGGTTATCACGACGTGAAGCCATGTTGCTGTTCAGTCTGCAACTGAGCGTACTGGGCCTGTTGGCAAGCCTGGCGGGCGCCCTGCTCGGCTGGCTCGCGCAGTTCGGACTGTTCTACTTCCTGCATGACTTGCTACCGGCGGACGTTCCGCCCGGCGGGCTGTTACCGGCAGTCGCGGGGATCGGCACTGGCCTTGTCGCCCTCGCCGGCTTCGCTCTGCCGCCCCTGGCCGCACTGGGCCGTGTGCCGCCACTGCGGGTGCTCAGGCGCGACCTGCTGCCCATTGCGTCCAGTACCTGGATGGTCTACGGCGCGGCGCTGTTTGCGCTGGGCCTGATCATGTGGCGCCTGAGCCTCGACTTGGTGCTTACCTTCGCGCTACTGGGCGGTGGCGTGGTGGCAGCTTTAGTACTTGGCGGCCTGCTCCTGCTGCTGTTGCAAAGTCTGCGACGCTTGCTGGCCCGTGCATCCCTGCCTTGGCGCCTGGGTTTGGGCCAACTGCTGCGCCACCCGCTGGCAGCGGCGGGCCAATCCCTGGCATTTGGCCTGATTCTGCTGTCCATGGGCTTGATCGCGCTGCTGCGTGGCGAATTGCTCGACACCTGGCAAAACCAACTGCCCAAGGATGCGCCGAACTATTTCGCCCTGAACATCCTGCCAGCCGACAAGGACGCCTTTGGCGCGCGCCTGCTGGCGCTTCAGGCCCAGTCTGCGCCGCTATACCCGGTGGTGCCGGGCCGCCTGATCAGCATCAATGGCGAGCCTGTGCAGGAAATTGTCAGCAAGGACTCCAGCGGCGACCGCGCCGTACAGCGCGACCTGAGCCTCACGTGGGCCGCCGACCTGCCGCCGGGCAATGCCTTGACGGCGGGCTCCTGGTGGTCGCAGCAACCCACAGACGAAATCCCTGGCGTCTCGGTTGAAGCCAAGGTCGCAGAAAGCCTCAAGCTCAAACTCGACGATCACCTGGTGTTCACGGTAGGCGGGGAAAATCGCGAAGCGCGGGTCACCAGCCTGCGGACGATCAACTGGGATAACTTCCAGCCCAATTTCTTCATGATTTTCCAACCGGGCACGTTGAAGGATTTGCCGGCAACCTACTTGACCAGTTTCTATCTGGCGCCAGGGCATGACCAGCAAATCGTAGACCTGTCCCGTGCGTTCCCGGCCGTAACCATCCTGCAAGTCGAGGCATTGCTGGAACAACTGCGCAGCATCCTCGCCCAAGTGACGCTGGCGGTGGAATACGTGCTGTTGTTTGTACTGGCTGCGGGGATGGCAGTACTGTTTTCAGGGCTACAGGCCACGCTGGATGAGCGTATCCGCCAAGGTGCGCTGCTGCGCGCACTGGGTGCTGAGCGCAAACTGCTGGTCAAGGCCAGGCGGATCGAGTTTGGCTTGCTCGGTGCCGTCAGTGGTCTGCTGGCAGCGCTGGGAACAGAGCTGGTGACGTTTGCGTTGTACCGCTATGCATTTGACCTGGCCTGGCATCCTCACCCATGGTTGTTGCTGCTACCGGTAATCGGTGCCGTACTGATTGGGGGGGCCGGGGTGTTTGGTACTCGCCGCGCACTCAATTCCAGCCCACTGACGGTATTGCGCGAAGGCTAAAACGGCTCGAGCCCGCACGCCTTTTGGGTGCGGGCGCGCTTGATTTACTTCACGTATTCAATACCGGTGATCCACCAGCACACGTCCCCACTCGGGGTTTGCACGATGGCCTCGTCGTCCACTTCCTTGCGCAGCAACGCACGGGCCATGGGTGAGTCGATGGAGATGTAGTCCATCCGCTCATAAATCTCGTCATACCCTACGATTCGAAAACGCTTGGTCTCGCCCTGCTCGTTTTCGATATCGACCCAGGCGCCAAAAAACACTTTGCCTTCCTGCTCGGGCATGTACTCCACCACGCGCATGTCTTCCAGGCGCTTGCGTAGGTAACGCACGCGGCGGTCGATCTCGCGCAGCAGTTTCTTGTTGTACTGGTAGTCTGCGTTCTCGCTTCGATCACCCAGGGAGGCTGCCCACGTCACCTTGCGCGTGGTGTCTGGGCGCTTTTCCCGCCACAGGTAATCCAGCTCTTTTTTCAGCGCCTCATGACCCTCTTTGGTAATCAGCTTGGTACTCAAACGCATGCATCCCCTGGAAATGTCCATTGACTCCACTACGCCATGACCTCAGGCCTGGCGCCTTCGAACAGAGAGGGATGATAAATGAACGCGAGAAAGTAGCCAGGCCGGCGGGCAGATTGCCTACATCGACACGTTAAACAGGTCACTGCCGGATTGAGCCGGCTCGACAGCGCTGCCGGGACTGCCCAACGTACGTTCAAGGTCAAGCAAGATGGCATGCAGATGATGTCGCCCTGCGGATATCTGGGCCTGGGCGGTGTTCAACTTCTCACTTTTCTGGCGGACCAGCAATTCTTGGGTATAGGCCTGGGCGCTCCGTTGCTCAAGAGCTGCGGTGCGCTCCTCTATTTGGTGCTGTTCGCGTTGCTGCGCGGTGAGCGCCTCCGCCAACTGGGCTTCGCGACTCTCTAGCGCCTGGGTCCGCAACCGCAGGGTAGACTCTTTTTCCAACGTTCGATTGGTCAACTCCTGGCGATCCCGATCAAGCTCTGCTTGCTGTTGCTGCAGTTGCCTTTGCCACTGCTCAAGTGCCTCCTCCTGCTTAAGTACCGCTGTCTTTTTTACCGTCAGCTCCTGGGCAACACGTGCAAGGCTGGTCAAGGTACTGTCCACTTCAAACAGTGAATCATCATGCGCCACCGGCGCGACCGGGGTGGGCGGCGCACAGACGATAGGGGCCACAGGCAACGGTTCCTCCGCTACGCAAGACAACGCTTGCGGCTCATCCAGTTCCTCCAGCAATGGCGGCGGCTCTCTTTCAGGCATGCTTGCCACCTTGGGTGGTGAGATCATTTGAGAAGAAAAACGAATGGACGGGACGATCAACGAGGCGCTTTCAATCGCCGCGCACGCGGGTACAGATGCTCCCAGGGTAATCACCTTCATCACCAGGGCTTTCTTGATGATTACCGAATGGTGATCTTCTGGCCTGGCCGGCGGCAATTTACAACCCTTCAAATCGACAAAATGATAGGGGATCTGGGTATCGGTAACGCTAAGGGTCTTAGCGCCGGAAGCGGCCAACGTCAGTATCTGCTTGAACACTTGCATCGCAATGTGCAGGTCCTCTTGAACGTCAACACTACTCAAGAAGTAACGTTCAAGCTTCTTGCGTAACGCCGCCACATACACCCTGGCACTTCCGGGCTCTGTCTCTTCATCAAGGCTGTACACAAGAAAGTTCGAGTTTATTTGAGGAACAGCAAAACCACAGAGTAATGCACCATTGAGTGGCGCATCCCCATCCGAGCGTTCCAGAACAAGGGTACGTAGAAGCATCACGATATTCAGGCCTCACGACGATTAAACATCAGTTAAACAAAAGGTAAACATCCCACCTCTTAATACATCCCCATCATATAGCGATTGCCTTTCTGCGCTATAAACCCAGGCGTAGGACTTGTCTTAATAAAGCATCCCAGCATATCCAAGCCACCCTATTGAACGTACCCTTTTCAAACTCCAAGCCCTGCATTCGCCCATTAAGGCGCGTGTCTTTTCAAACACCCTGCCAAACTAATCCAGCAGAACAGCATAATGATCGAGTTACGCAACCTGACAAAACAGCAGGGCAAAAAAACCATAATCCGCAATATTTCATTCATTGCCCAGCGGCAGGAATGCCTAGGATTAATGGGGTTGGAGGGTGCCGCTAAAACAACACTCTTAAAGATGCTGGCGGGCTCGATAAGCCCGTCTTCCGGCCAAGTGATCATCCTCGGTTTCGACACCCGCACACACCCACGCCAAGCTTGCCAGGCCGTGGGCTATCAGCCTGCCGAATTCAGCCACCCCACCCTGTCCGTCAGCAGTCTGCTCGGTTTTATTGCTGCTCTACGCGGGTTCCATGGCGCGGAAAAACGCAGGCGCGTCGATCGGGCGGCAGCGCGACTCGAGCTGTCGCCATTACTCAGCTACCCGATCCATACACTTGCACCGGGTCTGAAACGCAAAGTCGCGTTAGCCCAAGCCATCCTGCATGATCCGGCCCTACTGCTGCTGGATGAACCCTTCGAGGGTCTGGCGTCTCACCAACACATCGAGACCAGGACACTTATCCAATCATTGACCGAAGAGATGGCAGTGGTCATTGCGTCACGCGACTGCGAAGCGCTGGCCAAAACATGCACCCGCGGCCTCATCGTCGAGAATGGCCGGCTATTGGCGGATATGCCAATGCAGGAACTGCTGCGCACCTCACGCCACTTCCATGCCGTCACCCTGGCATCAGAGTCTGCGCTGGATCTGCTAGCCCTTGCCGTACTGCCTGGCGTTGCCGGCATCGAAGAAGATCGCCACAGCCCCGGCATGGTGACGGTGCTGCCCATGCCGGGCCACAGCATTCTCCCATCGATCAGCACGCTGATCGCCAACCGGCACTGGAAAGTGCGCTCGCTGACAATGGAACCCGGCCGCCTGAATGATGTTGTTCATCACCTGAGCCAAGAGGCGTCCCTTTGAAGTCATTGCTTGTTGTATTCAAACGCCAACTGGCCAGTTACTTATCCACGCCGTCTACGTATTTGAGCATTGCCATGTTCTTGGTGTTATCCGCCGCACTGGGTTTGTTTATGCGCCAGTGGTTGGAGCACAGCAACAACCACTGGCAGGCGTTCATCCACGTGCATCCGTGGCTGTATTTATTGCTGATTCCCGCGCTATCAACTCAACTTTTGGCCCGCGAACACGAGGCCGGCTTTATCGACTTTCTCGCCACGCTACCTCTCTCACCGGTGCAACTGGTCATCGGCAAATACCTCGCCGCTTGGGTTATAACGGGCCTCGCGCTGTTACTGAGCTTTCCAATCGTCATCGTTATTAACTTACTGGGCGCCGCAGACCATCTCGTCATCGCCTCGCAGTTAATCGTCAGTTGGTTATTGGCGGGCAGCTATCTTTCAGTCGGCTTTTTTATTTGCGCGATCACTCACCAACGCCTGGTCATTTTCCTTCTGACACTGTGTTTGTTGTTGACCGTCGGCGGTGTGTCTTCTGTTCTGGACGCATTGGAACATCAAACCCCAATCTGGCTCATCGACAGCTTGATGTCTCTTAGTCCATTTTTACGCTTTACCGTGATCGACCATGGCGCATTGATTCTTCGTGACGGCTTGTACTTCATTAGCATGATCGTTGCGTTTCTGGCGGCGACCATCGTGCTGCTCAACTACAAAAGCCGCTAAGAAGGTCGTTCTTGATGCGATCCGCTTTGCGCACGGGCATAACGCTCAACGTCATATTGTTGATTTTCCTGGCCTTCAATTTGGTCTGGGCCCCCAGGCTTCCCGACGTACGCTGGGACCTATCCCAACAAAAAACCAACTCCTTATCGCCCGCCGTCATGCAATTGCTTTCCTCACTGGATGCCCCACTGGACTTCTACTACTTTCATTCAAGCAAACTCGGCGAACGTAAACACTACAGCAGACGGGTTGAAGAAACGCTCAAGGCATTCGAACAAGCCGCGAAGGGCATGATCAATTTACACATCATCAACCCCACTCCTTTTTCAGAAGATGCCTACAAGGCCAGGCTGTACGGCCTTGACGATCAGCAGGGTTTCCTGGGGCTAATCGTGACCCGCGATGGCCATGCCGCACAACGCATCGAATCGTTCAGCCCGGACAGGGAACCCCTTCTGGAATATGAAATCAGCCACTTGATCACCCAACTGCTACGCCCGGAACCACCGGTTATCGGGCTGCTATCAGGGTTGTCGCCGGAGGAATCAATCGAGGTTTTGCGACAAGAGCTACACCGACACTTTGATGTTTTGGAGCTGGAACCCAATGCCGAGTACGTGCCCCCACGCATTCAAACCCTCATGCTCGTGCATCCTCGCAGGCTGCCAGAGCAAACCCTGTATGCAGTTGATCAATTTGTACTCGGCGGCGGCAAAGTATTGATGTTTGTCGACCCGCTGAGCGAGCGACAATTAAAAGAAACACACCCGGCCTCTCCTCTGGACGGACTGCTTGCCAGCTGGGGCGTCGCCCTGCAGAGCGACAAGGTACTCATCGATACCTCCTACGCTCTACCGGACCAACTCCCAACGACATTGACCCTGCCGCGCCAGGCAATGATGACGAACGATGTCAGCACCTGGAAGCTCGACTCAGTGACGGTATCCAGCAGTGGAGCCCTTAGCCCCACAGACAAGAGCCAGACTCAGTTCACGCCACTGCTGAGTAGCTCAAGGCACTCGGCGCTCGTGGAGCCAGATGCACTGGACAGTGAAATAACCACGTGGGGTGAAAGGCATGTCATCGCCGCACGCATTGAGGGGCCAGCCTATTCGGCGTTTCCCGACGGTGTCGGCGAACGGTCAGCGGGCCTGCAAAAATCAGCGCAGATCCATGTGGTAGTCGTCGCTGATACCGATTTGCTTGGCGAGCACCTGGACATCCCAGCCCAAAACAGCAATAGCCTATTTGTGCTCAATACCCTGGACAACCTGGCCGCGCCCGATGAGCTGGCCAACATCCGTCCTCGCGCTGGCACACGCTCGTCATTGCACGTGCTGGAAAGCCTGCGTGAAACCGCTGAACACACCTATCAAACCCAGGCCGGCGACCTGATGCGACGGCTGGCACAAACCGAAAAAGAATGGCAACGCGTGAACCCTCCTGCCACCTCACTGGGTACCGAGGCCGTGGACACCAGCACCCATTTGCAGGCGCTCAACAAGGAGCGGCTGCGTTTGCCGATGGAGTTGCATGCACTGAAGACCCAGGCGTATGCGCCCGTACATCGGCTGGAGCGTAATGTGAAGGTGTTGCTTATCGTGCCAGTACCGGCACTGCTGTGCCTGATTGCCTTGGGTGTGCACCTGTGGCGCAATCGCCGCCGCCCCGCCCCGCCCTCTACGCTCTACTGAAGCGTCAACGGCGCGCGATCAACCCTTGACGGGCGATGCGCGTCAACTGGCGGATCACTTCATTTACGTTGCTGGCGTTGGGGGCCTGGATAACGGCGAGGTCAAAACTGTTACTGGCAAAACGGGCAAGGGAATCGCCGTCTTCAACAAACTGGATCAGGAACGCAGACGGTCGCCCGCTACGACGAGGCCAGCCATCCAGGTAACGCAACAGCGTCGGCTGGTGCTTGCCGCCCAGGAGAATTTTAGGATTGCGTTGGGTGAGGTCCGCGGTGATCGGGGCCAGGCGAATCAGGGGGCGTAGTGCATTCATTGTGTCGAGTCTCTGCCTCAAAAGTCTGCGGGCAGGTGAGAGGCAACACCGAACCAGCGCTTTAGCGGAATTTCGAAGCAGTGTGATCGCTTCTGTCGGGACCGAGATCGGTCACCCATGGCGCCCCGCAATTAGCTGTTTAAATCGGCGCATGAGCGGCATCCTAGAGAAGCCGATAGTGCGGTGTCAAGAATCCCGAGCAGCAAAAGGCCCGCACATGGCGGGCCTCTTGGGGGTTTTACAGGGAGATCAGTTGGCGATGGCGCGGTCGGCAGACAGTTTGCCAGCGCCTTCGAGCAGCACCGCCAGCGAGCCACCCAGCAAGGCCAGTGCGAACTCATAACCATTGTTGGCCATGAACAAACCGTTATGGATATGCACCGAGAAAATTGCCACCAGCGACAAGATGGTCAGGCCCAACGCTGCAGGGCGAACCAGCAGGCCGATGATCAGTGCCAGGCCAGCAAAGAACTCGGTACCACCCGACAACAGCGCCATCAGGGTACCCGGCGCCAGGCCGATGCTTTCCATCCACTGGGCAGTGCCCGCCAGGCCGTAGCCGCCAAACCAGCCAAACAGTTTTTGCGAACCGTGGGCGGCGAAGATGATGCCGACCACAATGCGCAGGATGGTCAGGCCGTAACCGGCACGGGTGGACAGGATGCTTTTGATCAGTGGGCTCATGGTGATAATCCTTTTCAAAGTAGGGGTTGGTTGGCCGCTATATTAATCAGATTAAAGAATGATAAAAGCCGAAAAAATGCCTAATTAACATCGATAAAATCGATTATTTTCGTGAGGCCATTTTCGGCATTGGCGGCTCCAGGGACTCCCGCTCCCGATCAAACGCCAAATAGTACTTGTTGACGCTATTAACATAGCTGACGGCGCCCATCCCCACCTGCTCCATGGCAATGCGCTCAACCTGGAAGAACCACTGGTTGGGGTTGAGCCCCCGGCGCTTGGCCTCGGTACGCATACCCTGCACGCGCTCCGGCCCCATGTTGTAAGCCGCCAGCACAAAGGCCATGCGCTCGCGCTCGTTAAGCTTGGGGCTGGCAAAGAATTTGCGACGGATCATCGCCAGGTAACGCGCGCCGGCCTGCACATTGTTATCGAGGCTTTCGATGTTATTGACGCCTACCCGCTGCGCCGCCGACGGTGTGATCTGCATCAAGCCGGTGGGGCCGCCGCTGTTGCGTGCACCGGGGTCGAGCGCCGACTCCTTGAACGCCAGTGCGGCCAGGTTCAGCCAGTCCATACCCTGCTCGCGGGCGTGCTTTTGCAAGACAGGTCGCAGTTTTTCCAGGCGTTGGCGGTCGACACGGGCCAGCGGATTGCGCACTTGATAAAGGCGGCGGTAGATGCGCTGGAAGGCCACATCCTGATCGGAAGGGGTTCGATAGGTCTTGAGAAATCGATCAATGCTCGCCCGCAGCATTGAGGCGTCCTGGCGTACAAACCAGTATTCGTCACCTGGCTCATTGATCACCACCTGCTTGTCGAAGCGCAACTTGGGCAATATCTTCGACCAGCGCTCGGCAATCGGCTTCTCGACGATGGTGAGGTGGAAAATACCGGCCTGGACCATCTCCAGCACATCTTCCACGGCCAGTGTCGGGTCCACCCATTCCACCTTCACTGGCGGCTGCTTGTGCAACGCCAGCTTCTGGTTGACCTGGTTGATAGCATCCGCCGCCGCGCTGCCGGTAGTCAGCGCCAGGGTGCGACCGGACAGTTGCTCCAGCTTGGTAAACCGCCGCTCCCCCTTCACCCCCACCAGCCACAGCGGCACATCGCTGGCAATCGGATCGCTGGTGCTGACCTTGTGGGCCGCCTTCACATCCAGCAATTCACCTGGGGCCACCAGGTCGCCTTCGCCACGGGCCAACGCGCCGAGCAACTGGTCCTTGGCCTTGGGAATGATCTTGAGGTTGATTTCCTGGCCATCCCGGGCGTGGCCATTGAGGTATTGCTCGAAGGCGCGCAGGCGATGGTATTCGACACCGATGGCCTGGCCCTGCACTTCGCCTGAACTGTTACGGCTCTGGTTGACCAAGACTCGCAGGGTGCGGCTGGAGCGGATGTCCGCCAGGTCGCGGACCTTGCCAGGCTTGGTCACTTCCAACGGCCCGTCCAGGCGCGCCACCGCCGCCATGGGCAGCAGTAACGTCAGGCACAACATAAGCAACGCCGAGGGTCGGATCATCCGCTCTCCGGAAAAGAATACTGGCCAACGTCCTCACGAAAAATGAGGCGATGGGGGTCAGAAACAGAGCGCTTTCAGCGCTGGCAAGGCGCGCAACGGTGGCATAGGGAGCGGCACTCGGCCAACCCCAATGTCACTTGCGACGTTCAAAGACAGCGATAACTCGTTGTAGTTCTTCGATTTTCTTATAAATCTACAGCTCTGATATGCTTTCCGGCCGCAGGCGGAGGTAGCACCATGCAACTCATTGATATCGGCGTCAACCTGACCAACTCCAGTTTCGACGAGAAGCACCAGGCCGTTCTCGACCGGGCCTACGCCGCTGGCGTGCAGCAATTGGTGCTCACCGGCACCAGCGTCGACGGCAGTGAACAGGCCCTGGAGCTGTGTGTAAAACTCGATGAAAGTGGCCAGCGCCTGTTCAGCACGGCCGGCATCCACCCCCACTCTGCCAGCGACTGGAATGGCGACAGTGCCCAACGTTTGCGCGGTTTGCTCAATGAAAGTCGCGTGCGTGCGGTGGGCGAATGCGGGCTGGATTTCAATCGGGATTTCTCGCCACGCCCGCAGCAGGAAAAAGTCCTCGAAGAACACCTGGCCCTGGCCGTGGAGCTGAAACTGCCGGTGTTCCTGCACGAGCGCGATGCCAACGTGCGGCTACTGGAGATCCTAAAGGACTACCGCGACCACCTCACCGCCGCCGTAGTGCACTGTTTCACTGGCGAGCAACAAGCGCTGTTCAGCTACCTCGACCTCGACTTGCACATCGGCATCACCGGCTGGATCTGCGACGAGCGTCGTGGGACACACTTGCACCCACTGGTAAGGGAAATTCCCCGGGGCCGCCTGATGCTGGAGAGCGACGCGCCCTACCTGCTGCCGCGCACCCTGCGGCCCAAGCCAAAAAACGGGCGTAACGAACCGGCGTACTTGCCCGAAGTTCTGCGTGAGGTGGCTTTGCATCGCAACGAAAGCGTGGAAGACCTGGCGCAGCACAGTACCGCCAGCGCACGCGCATTTTTCGGGCTGCCAAGCGTGGATTGATGTGGCGCATTGACCCATGTCAAAACGGTTTTCCTGAGTAGCGGCACAATAATGGCACCTTGCCAATGCTGTTTCCGCTATCAGAGAAAACCTTCCATGGGTGCCTGGCTTAGCAACATCTCGCTTAAATACAAATTCTGGGCCGTGAACGCGGTCGCCTTTATCACTACCCTGTTGCTGGTGCTGTACGCCGTGCAACTCGAACAGCAGGCGCGCAGCGATGCATCCATGGCCTCTGCGCAGGCCCAGGGGCGCCTGCTCAGTGCTTGGCCTGCGGACAAGGCCTTGCCCGCAGGCGAGCACTGGCTGGCATTCACCAGTGGCCAAATCCCACAACTGGCCGACCAGGATCTGTCAGCGCTGAGCACCGCCAGCGGCTGGGTTGAACTCAATCACATGCCATTATTTGGCGAAAACCCGTTGATGGGCGCCGAAGTCATTGCCCGCCCTGACGGCCAACACGTGGCCGTGCTGGCCTACGCGCCCAGCCTGAGCCAGGTGTTCGGCGAGCGTTTCGGTAATTACGCGGTGGCCGTGGCGATCCTGATGCTGGCGATGCTCGGCGCGTCGCAATTGCTGATCCGCTTCCTGCTCAGCCAGCTCAACACCCTCAAGGACGTGATGCTGCACGTGGAGAAAACCGGAGACCTCTCGGCCCGCGTACCCTTGGCGTGCAAAGACGAAGTCGGACAGATGGCCAGCGCCTTCAACGCCATGCAGGCCGGCTACCAACGCGTGGTCAGCACCGTGGCGCGCACCGCCCAGCAATTGGATGACGGCGCCGCTCGGCTGGCCAGCAGCATGAACGATGTTCAGCACGGCATGCTCGGCCAACAAAGCGAAACCGACCAGGCCGCCACCGCCATCAACGAAATGACCGCCACCGTCTACCATATCGCCCAACATGCCGGCGCCACCCGCGACCTGTCCCAGACCGCCGACACCCTCGCCGGCAGCGGCCAGGAGGTCGTCACCCGCGTGCAACGCTCCATTGCCGGGCTCTCCACCGGTGTGCAGCAGACCGCCGAAATGATCCAGAAACTTGCCGAAGACAGCCAGAAAATCAACGGTGTGGTCAGTGTGATCCACAGCATCGCCGAACAGACCAACCTGCTCGCCCTCAACGCCGCCATCGAAGCCGCCCGCGCCGGGGAAATGGGCCGTGGTTTCGCTGTGGTCGCCGACGAGGTGCGCAACCTCGCCAAGCGCGTGCAAAACTCCACCGACGAAATCACCCGTATGGTTTCGGCGCTGCAAGCCGGCACCCGTGACGCCGTGGACTTCATGCAGGAAAGCTCGTTCAAGGCCGATGACTGCGTACAACAAGCCCAGGAAGCCGGTATAGCCCTCGCCGAAATCACCGGCGCCGTGGCGCAGATGCGCGAGAGCAACACCCAGATCGCCGTCGCCGCCGAACAGCAAAGCCACGTGGCCGAAGAGATGAACCGCGCCGTGGTAAGCATTCGGGACGTGACCGAAAACACCGTGCAGCAAACGGTGGATTCGGCAACCACCAGCAACCAACTGGCGACCCTGGCTGGGGAGCTGAGCAAGGCGATTGGGCAGTTGAAGTTGTAGGACTGTTCGGTCTGTAATCCTGCCCCTACATCCGAACCTCGGTTTGCCCGAGGTTTTGACGAAACTTCCTAGCTTTCCTGGCGAATAACGCCGACTTCTTTTCCCTACCAACCTCTCCAAAGTCTCTCGCCTGAACAATCAGCGCGAGGGACCGCCGATGCACTTCTCTTTCGATGCCCGACTCAATAGGGCCACGTCTTGATCCCGGTGATTGCCAGTCTGGTACTGGCCCCCATGGATGCCAAGACGCCGGACGTTGAAAACGTCTTGCGCGATTTTCGCGCCTGCCTGAACGACTTTGATGCGTGGGCCGAAAGTTTCTGGAGTTTCTCCGCGCTTGAGGTGGAGCAGGTATTCAAGGTCGGCGATGAAGTTGCACTTGTAGCCCCAGCCTCGTCCCAAAAGCCCCATCGCACAGTCGCCCTCTGCAAAGCCCAGGGCTCATTGACCCTGGTGCATCTGTTCGAGAGTACGCGGTTCGTACCCATCGGCAACACCCCGGTGATGCTGCAAGGCATCGCGTCGGACGGCAGCCCGATTGGCGCGCCGATGCATCACGTCATCGGTCCCAGCGGCATTCTTGAAGTCAAGGACTGCACCCGCGACCAGCGCTACCAAATCACCTTCTACCCCAACGTTTCCAAGGAGCACGTCAAGGCGCTGTATGCGTCTTATCAGTCGGTGATCAAGGGCCTGGACGTTGATCTGCGCGATGAATGGCTCAAAACGTTTAAGCCGCTGTGGAATGACTTTGCCCACGCCACGCCGCTGGAGCGCAGCGCGATGCAGGGCCTGGCATTTTCAAGCGGGATCGCCAAGGCGCTCTACAACCTCTGGGATAACCTCACGCAGCTGTATGACCTGTTGGCAGACCTCAAGGCTAACAGTGAGAAGTTGCTGCACTACATCTCCCAGGCCGAACTGGATGAACTGCTGAAACTGGGCAAAGACGCCATCGCCAACGGTTTGTTGGTGCTCAGTGATGAGCCGCTGTTGTTCATTTACCTGTCCGCCATGGTCGCCTGGCTGCGCATGCTGCCACCCCCGCAGATGTTTGAAGTGGTCGGTGAGATCACCGGCGAAGTGCTGATCAACCTGTTTCTGATCTGGGCGACACGGGCCATGGGCGTGCAGATTCGCCTGGGCGCGCAAGTGCTGGGCCATATCAAGTCCGGACAGGCACGCAAGTGGCTGGAGAAGCTGGCGGATCAGTTGGGCGGAGCGCCTTTGAAACCCCATGTGGACGTGGCTAAACCCTTGTTGCTTGGAGGGCCGGCGACGCCGACCAAGGCGATTCCCTCAGTGCCGATGAAGGTTGGGGATGAGCTGGTTTCAAACCCGATGGCGATGGCTCGGGATAAGGCCGTGCAGAGGACTGCGTTGGTTCGGCAGGAGCACGTGGATGATGTGCCGGTTTCGGGAAAAAACCAGAACGGGGATGCGGCTTCAAGTGCGGATAAAACCGCGACCAATGGCTGCCCAGTATCGATGGTCACTGGGGAGGAGTTGCTCGCTCTGACCGATGGTTCGTTAGACGGGATTTTGCCGTTTGAGTGGACCCGGTTGTATCGCACCAGTGCGGTGGAAGTGGACTGCGGGTTGGGGTTTGGCTGGAGTCATTCGCTGGCGCATCGGGTTGAGGTTGCGGGTGATTCGGTGGTGTGGACCGATCATGAGAATCGCTCGATTGCCCTGCCCTTGCCGACAACTACTCGGCCAGCAATTACCAATAGTTTGGCCGAAGCTGCGATCTACTTGGGCTCGGTGCCGGATGAGTTGGTGCTGGCTCAGGCGTCGCGTTTCTACCATTTTGTTAACGGTGCGCTGACGGCGATCAGTGATGCGTATGGCAATCGGCTGCGTATTTCTCGCGACTTTCTGGGCCGGATTGAACGGGTGGATAACGGTGTGGGCCGCTCGCTGTTCTTGCGGTATGAATCGGGCCGCATTGGGGCGGTGGAGTACCAGATTCAGCGGGCCAAGGACTATGAGCCCTACGTCTGGGTCACCGAGCAAAGCGTCGTTTCCTACGCCTATGACGAACTCGGCAGGCTGGTGTCGGCGACCAATGCCGTAGGCGAAACCGAGACTTATCGCTACGACGACCAGCACGTCATTCTCGAGCGCGGCTTGGCCGGTGGAGCGAGTTTCTTCTGGGCGTGGGAACGCTCTGGCAAGGCGGCGCGATGTATCCGGCACTGGGCCAGTTTTTCGCAGATGGACACGCGGTATGCCTGGGATGACAACGGCCGCGTCACCGTGTTTAACGCCGATGGCAGCCAAGAAGTCTATGTGCATGACCAGCGCGCGCGGTTGGTGCAGCGCATTGATCCGGATGGCGCCCAGCACTTCAAATCCTACGATGACCAAGGCCGTCTGACAGCTGAGCAAGACCCGCTGGGGGCGGTGACGGCGTATCAGTACGATGAAGCTGGGCGATTGGTGGCGGTGTTTCCGGGGGAGGATGAGCCCACTTCCTACGAGCATGACAACGGCTTCGTACGGGTGGTGCGGCGCGGTGAAGCGGTTTGGAAGTATGAGCGTAATGATCAGGGCGATATCACGCGCAAGATCGATCCTGATGGGCATATCACCGATTACACCTACAACAAATATGGGCAGTTGATTGGGGTTTGGTACCCGGATAACAGCTCTCAACGACTGGTCTGGAATGAGCGTGGCCAGCTCATTGAAGAACAATTACCCAATGGCGGCATCAAGCGGTATCGCTATGACGATATTGGGCGGCAGATTGCTCGCGAAGACGAACAGGGCGCGCTGACTCAGTACCAATGGGACAGTGTTGGACGCTTGGTGCGTGTGGTGCTACCGGGCGGTTTGACGCGGGAATACAGCTACAACCCCTACGGAAAAATCACCGCCGAGCGCGATGAACTCGGGCGCGTGACCCGCTACGAATACGCGGATGGTTTGCACCTGATCAGCCGTCGCATCAATGCTGATGGCTCCCAGGTTAAATACCGCTACGACAATGTGCGGTTGTTGCTGACGGAAATCGAAAACGAGGTTGGCGAAAGCTACCGGCTCGAGTACCACCCCAACGGGCTCATCCAGCAGGAAACGGGTTTTGACGGCCAACGCACTGCCTACGTCTACGACCTCAACGGCAATCTGCAAGAAAAGACCGAACACGGGGATGACGGTAGTCAGTTAGTTACCCGCTACGAACGCGACTTCGCCGGACGCCTTGTACGAAAAACCCTGCCTGATGGAAAGGCTATCGATTACGCCTACGACCGCCAAGGCAACCTCCTTAGCGTCGAAGATGGCCATTGGGCACTTTCCTACGAATACGACCACCAAAACCGCCTCACAGCTGAACACCAAGGCTGGGGCACTCTGCGTTACGGCTACGACGCCTGCGGCCATCTTCAAAAGTTGCGCCTACCAGATAACAACCGCGTTGTTTTTAATCATGCCAAAGGCGGCCATCTCGCCACCGTCGAGCTAAACGGCGAAATCCTCACCTCCCACCTCTTCAAATCCGGCCAGGAACACCAACGCCAACAAGGCCAACTCCTCAGCCACTACCACTACGACGACCAACAGCGCCTGCACGCCCACGCCCTCACCCACCAGGACCATTACCTCTACCAACGCCAATACGACTACGACAAAACCGGAAACCTCACCCGCCTGCTCGACACCCGCAAAGGCGAACACCTTTACCAGTACGACCCACTCAACCGCCTGACCCGCGCCGACCACTCCCAGGACCTGCAAGAACGTTTCGCCCACGACCCGGCGGGCAACCTGCTGATGCAAGACCGCCCCGGCCCCGACATCGTGGCGGGTAATCGCCTGATGATGCAGGGCGACAACCACTACGACTACGACGCCTTCGGCAACCTCATCCGTGAGCGGCGTGGCAAAGGCCATCAACTTGTCACTGAATATCGCTACGACTGCCAGCATCGGTTGATCGGGGTCACCAAACCCAACGGCCAAACTGCCAGCTATCGCTATGACCCGTTTGGACGGCGTATCAGCAAAACCGTGGGCGGGGAAACCACGGAATTTTTCTGGCAAGGCGACAAGCTGATTGCTGAACACCACAAGGATCAACACTGCAGCTACCTCTACGAACCGGATAGCTTTTGCCCACTAGTCACGCTGGAAGGCTTCGGCCCAAAAGCGACCAAGCCCTACTACTACCAACTCGACCATCTTGGTACGCCCCAAGAACTCACCACCCCTGACGGCGAAATCGTCTGGTCCGCCCATTACCGCGCCTACGGCGAAATCTCCCGCCTCGACGTAGCCAAAATCGACAACCCGCTGCGTTTCCAAGGCCAGTACTTCGACCAGGAAAGTGGGCTGCACTACAACCGCCATCGCTACTACAATCCGGATATTGGTCGCTACCTGACGCCGGACCCGGTGAAGCTGGCGGGTGGGATCAATGCGTACCAGTACGTGCCCAACCCAACGGGAGGTGTCGACCCTCTAGGGCTAGCTTGTGTACCGGGGCAATGTCCTAAACCAAACCCGGGAAGCACGTGGGGGTTCAACTCAGATGTAGATCTGGACTGGCGTAAACATGGCGGTAACAGTTACGAGCAAATGCATATAGGTTTAGAGGAAGCCTTTCGTAGGACAGGCATCCCAAAGGAAGAGTACGGTGTCACCAAGTGGGGAAAAGACCAGTATGGAAAAACATTCCCCACCGAGTGGCGTGTAGAAAAAGGCCCAAATAGAGGGGCCGAAGTAAATATTGATGACCCTACGCTCGTTCCGAGCAAAGAAGGCCCAAGTTCCCCCCATATCGGTTATCAAACTCCCGGAAAAAGAGGCGGCGGCGGGGCGACAAGAGGCCATATATTTATCGATTTGGTTCCCGTTAGCCGATCAAAAATAGGAACTCCGTGATGAACTACCTTGAGGACGAAATAGATCAAGCAATCAGTTCTTTAACAATCAGGTCTGAAAAGCTTGATTCGGGAGAACTCGTTAGCCTAATAGGCTTGCTCACAAAGAAGTTTTTCAAGTCTGAGAGCAACGTACTCGACCCGGTCGAGTTGAACGAGAAAAGCACAGAACACAATCCAAAATTCTGGCAGGAAATACACCAGCGAATTCACCAAAAACACCTGTTTTTTCTGGTCTATGACTCAAAGTACAGAGCGTGGAAAGTCGACGATGCACAAGATGTCGCATGTATTTTACGTGAAACGACTGGATACCCATTTTGGGTAACGGATAGCGAACTCACGTTTTTGGTGCACATGGATGATCATGATTGCGTCATTTGGGCTTGAAAAAGGATTTTCCACGAATGGCCTACTATGCCCCCCATAGCGAGCCCCAATTCGCCACCCTACTACCCCCCACCTAAACTCTGTTCAAGTTGTTTCAACGGACAGAGGATTTTTCATCATGGGCAAACGTCACCCCAATCTCCCAGCCTGGCAATGGCGCAACCAGCCTCACAATCACCAGCACCCGACCAACCTGGCGTTGCAGTTGATTGCGATGCCGCTGTTGATCATCGGCTTTCTGTTGATTGTTTCCGGGGTATTCAGCCTCAGCCTGGCAAGCGTCGCGGTAGGGGTTGTGGGTGTGCTGGCTGGCGTGGCGCTGCAACGCCACGGCCGTAATCTGGAAGCCAAAGACAGTCATTCGTTCTGAGGCTCAGCCGAACACCACCACGGTCTGGCGGCTGATGGCGATCAAGTCACCACTCGGGCTCCACAATGCTGCAGCAGCATGACCATAACCGTCACGAGCATGTTCGATGCTGACTTGGTACTGGCACCAGTCAAGCGTGGTGAGGTTTTGCAGCGGTTGGATAAATTCGATAGTCCAGGTCAGGGTGCTGCCGGGTGCCGGTTTTTTCAGGTGTGGTAGCACCGACGGCGGCCAGGCATCGACCAGGGCGAGGAGATGCGCTTCGGTCAGTGGCTCCTCCTTCACATCGCCACGCAGGCGGACCCAGCCGCCCATGTCGCGGGATTTGTTACCGGTGAACGGCAAGCCGCCAACACTCCAGCGCATCGCCATGTGTCGCATGAATTCCGGGGTAACGCCCTGGATGTAGGGCAGTTCCTGGCAGTCATCCCAATGTTTGAACACCGGTGCAGGTTCTGCGGCGACGTCGATCTCGGACTCGCGGGGCGCACCAAAGCTGGCCTGCACCAGGGTCGCGACTTCCCCGTTTTGCACCACTCGGCCGAGCAATTGGCTGACGGCCTTGCCTTCGCGCAGGACTTCGACTTGATAACTGGCTGGCACATCCGGCGCGACCGGACCGACAAAGGTGATTGCCAGTGAGCGCAGGCCACGGTCCGCCGGGACTTGGGCGCGCAGGGCTTCATATTGCAAGGCCGCGACCAGGCCACCAAAGGACGCACGGCCCTGGGCCCATTCGGCCGGAATGGTGACAGCCAGCGGGTTGCTACGGGCGGCGTCGAGCAAATCACTAAAGCGCATGGCGACCTCACATCACAAAGAACAGATGGGGGATCTTAACCATCGTAACCGCCCGGCACAGCGCTTATTCCGGCCAAAAACCGGACAGATCTAGAAACAATCGGCGCTGAGCTTATCCAGCACGCGGTCAGCTTGCCCTTCGGCCTTGGCCATGGTGCGCTGCCATACCGCAACGTAGGGTTGCAGGTCCGGCTGGTGTTCGGCCTGGGCTAACCACTGCCAACAGTCGTGCCAGTCACCCAATGCGCCTTGGGCTTTTTTGAGGCGGGACATGGCATTGGCGGGGAGTTTGTCCAGCTCGGGATAGGCTTCGGCGGCGTAACGAACGCGCTTGATCAACAACCGTAGGCGGTGACGATCATGGCCGGGGTCCTTGAGCGCGTTATCGAGGGCCTGCCATTGCTTGGCCAGGCGTTTCTCAATGCGCGGGCGCAGGCCCTTGAGCAATTTTTGATGCTGGGAAGCGCGAATAAAGCGTGGGAAGGCATCGAGGATCAGCAGCAAATGCGCCAGCTCCGGGCTTTGCGCCACCTGACGATAGGCCTCGGGTTGCAAGCGCAGGCGCCGTTCCGCCGCGTCGTGATAGCCGTGCTGGTGCAAATACGCCGCCAGCACCTCGCGATCACGTAGCGGCGTGGTCAACTGGCCGACGGTGCTGGCGGCCAATTCAAGCTGTTCCACCCCTGGCAAGCCGCGCAGAGGGCGCAACAGGCTGCGCAGACGGCGCACTGTGGTGCGCAGGTCGTGCAAGGCTTCGTCATCGGTGACGGCGGCGAGGCGAGCCTGGCAGCTCAGTAACCCTACTTCCAGGCCAATGACCTGAGCGACTAACTGATCGACCAAAGCTGACATCCTGCCCTCACCTGCTGATGAAAAATCCTACCCGCTGCTACAGGTCAACGCCCGGCGCGAGACTCACGAATGTAGAACCGCGCTTTCTCGGCTTTGTTGGAACAGCCTTCAAACGCTTCGAATTGTTGCTGGGTCTTGGCACCGGTCAACAGCGACAGGGCCTTGGAGTAGCTCACCGTACCGGCAAACCCTTCGGCTTTGGCCAGGTCCAGCTCATGCCACGCAGCATCCAGTTGGGTGCCGCAGCTGTCGCGGTACGCGGTTTTCCCGGCACAACCGGCCAGGGCCAACACGATCACAGGCACACACATCCAGGCTTTCATCGATGACACCTCAAAATAAAGAAAAAACAGTCGTACGTTGTAGACGTTGCCTACAGTGAAAAGTGCCTTGTCCTTAGCCTGAAATCGATAGTACCTATCGCCAAAGCATACCCGACAACCGTGGTTACCCTGGGAAAATAGTATAGGCGCCACCGGCGATTGAACCCGGCCCCTCAATAGGCGCATTGTGGGCACCTGCCTTGGGGAGCCTTGGGGAGGACATGGACCATGAAAAAACGCGTTGCCTTGGTGCTGGGCTCCGGCGGGGCTCGGGGCTACGCCCATATCGGGGTGATCGAGGAGATCGAACGACGCGGCTACGACATTGCCTGTGTCGCCGGTTGTTCCATGGGGGCCGTGGTGGGCGGGATCTATGCCGCCGGCAAACTGGACGAGTATCGGAACTGGATCGAAAGCCTCGACTACCTCGACGTGTTGCGCTTGGTGGACGTGAGCTTTCGTCTGGGGGCGATTCGTGGCGAGAAGGTCTTCGGACAAATCCGCAAGATCGTCGGCGAACTCAACATCGAAGAATTGCGCATTCCCTACACCGCCGTCGCCACCGACCTTACCAACCAACAGGAAATCTGGTTCCAGGAAGGTTGCCTGCACCAAGCCATGCGCGCCTCGGCGGCGATCCCCAGCCTGTTCACCCCGGTGATGCAGGGCAACCGCATGTTGGTCGACGGCGGCTTGCTCAACCCATTGCCCATCGTGCCGGTGGTGTCGAGCCATTGCGACTTGATCATCGCGGTCAACCTCAACGCCACCAACCAGAAGCACTATCAGTTGCCGGTAATCCAGCGCCCGCCCGCGTTCAAGAGCCGCTTCAACAACCTGGCCAAGTCACTGGGCTCGCACCTGCCGTTTCGGCGCAAGCAGGCCGAACAGTTGATGATGCTGGAACAGGAAGCCTTGCAGGCCGAAGCGGCGGAGATCAACCCATGGTTGGACTCGGCCGAACCCGAATCCCAGCAACCGGCCGCCGCGCCGGAAAAAGAAGGCGCGCCGAAGTCGGCCACCGGGTCATTTATCATCGACAACGTGGGACCGGCGTCGCTGCTGGATTTGATCAACCAGAGCTTCGAGGTGATGCAGACGTCGTTGGCGCAGTACAAGATCGCCGGGTACCCGCCAGATGTGTTGATCAACGTGCCGAAGCGAGTGTGCCGGTTCTTCGAGTTTTACAAGGCGCCGGAGTTGATCGCGCTGGGGCGGGAGATTGCCAGTGATACGTTGGATAGGTATGAGAGTGAGCAGCGCTGAGATCTTTGGTGGTGCTGATGGCCTCATCGGGGGCAAGCCCCCTCCCACACTTGAATGTGTTCACAAATCAAATGTGGGAGCGGGCTTGCTCGCGAAGAGGCCGGCCCAGCCAACAAAAATCTAAGCGCCCAGCAACCTATACCCCACCCCCGCCTCGGTCACGATAAACCGCGGCTGGGCCGGATCATCCGCCAGCTTCTGCCGCAAATGCCCCACCACAATCCGCAGGTAGTGACTGTCCTCGGTATGGGTCGGCCCCCAGATGTCCTTGAGCAATTGCTGCTGGGTAATCACCCGCCCTGGGTGCCGTGCCAATTGCGCCAGCACCGCGTATTCCTTACGGGTCAGCGCCACTTCGGCGCCGTCCAGCAATACACGGCGATAGGCAAGGTCCACCGTCAGCGGGCCGAAATGCAAGGCGGCTTCCTGGGCTTCACCGGTGGGCGCCTGGCGCAACAAAGCACGCACGCGGGCGAGAAATTCCTGGATGCCAAAGGGCTTGGTCACGTAGTCATTGGCGCCACCGTCGAGGGCTTCAACTTTCTGCCCTTCGCTGGCCCGCACCGACAACACCAGCACCGGCACGCTGGACCACTCGCGAAACTCGCGTAGCACCTGCTGGCCGTCCATGTCCGGCAGGCCAAGGTCCAGCACCAGCAGGTCCGGCTTGCTCAGTGCCGCCTGGGCCAGGCCTTCGTTGCCGGTGCCGGCCTCGATCACCTTGTAGCCCTGTGAGGCCAGGCTGATGCGCAAGAATTTGCGGATCTGCGGTTCGTCATCAATGACCAAAATCGTTGCGGTCTGGCTCATGGTGTCTCGTCAAAACCATTCAATGTAGGAGCGAGCTTGCTCGCGAAAACTCAAAGGGCGCCGCGTTCAATCAGGGCGCCATCATTATCGTTAACGACCTTCGCGAGCAAGCTCGCTCCTACAGGGTCGGTTGGGTCGGCAGTGGCAGGAACAGGGTGATACAGGTGCCGCGCCCTTCAATGCCTTCGGCCACGCTGATATGCCCACCGTGGGCGCCCACCATGCCCTGGCAGATCGCCAGGCCCAGGCCGGTGCCCTGCCCGCCTCGATCACCACGGGCGGCGGTGTAGAACATGTCGAAGATCTTCGCACGCTCATCCTCGGGAATGCCCGGCCCTTCATCGGCCACCGCGAAAAACAGCTGGTTGTCAAACACCCCAGCGCTCACCTGCAAACGCCCATGGGCCGGTGAAAAACGCGCGGCGTTTTCCAGCACATTGACCAACGCCTGCTCGATCAACGCTGCGTGTACGTAAAGCAATGGCAGCGCTGGCGGCACCTCGGTGCGCACCTGCAACGGCGCCAGCACCGCGCGCAGACGGCCGAGGGCACTGCCGACGATATCGCCGGGCGACACCCAGTCCCGCGCCAGCTTCAAGGCGCCGTGGCCCAGGCGGGTCATGTCCAGCAGGTTCTGGATATAACGGTCGAGCCGCTCGGCTTCATCGCGGGTGCCTTCGAGCAAATCGCGGCGGTCCTCCAGGGGAATGGCCTCGCCGAGGGCCAGCAAGCTGTCGATACTGCCGCGCATGGCAGTCAGCGGAGTGCGCAAGTCATGGGACACCGAGGCCAGCAAAGCGCTGCGCAGTTGCTCGGTTTCACCGTGCAGGCGGGCAGATTCCAACTCCTGCGCCAGTTGCGCCCGCGCCAGCGCCTGGGCCAGGGGTTGGCTCAAGGCCGTAAGCAAACGCCGACGTTGACCGCTCAATTCCAGCCCGGGTTTGGGACTGACACCCAGCAAACCCAACGGCCCTTCTTCGCCCGATAACGGCCACCACCACCAGCGCCCGAACGGCAGCGTGCCGGTGCCCATGCCGGCCGGCTGGTCGTGTTGCCAGGCCCAATCGGCGGCGGCGCGCTCAGCTTCAGTCAGGGTCAGTGGCGCGCCGGTTTCGACTTTCCAACCGCCTTGGCCATCGCGATTGACCAGGCACAGGTCCAAGTCGCTCCAGCCTTCCAAATGATGGGCCGCCGCACTGATCACCGCCTGGCGGTCGGTGGCGGCGGTGAGTTTGCGCGACAGGTCGAGCAGTTCGCTGGTTTCTTCCTGGGTATCGCGCAGCGCCTGCAACTGCCGGCGTTGCCGGGCGGCCAGGTTGCCGGTGAGCGCGGCCATCAGCAGGAAGAACAGCAGCGTCAGCACGTCTTCTTCACGCTGGATGGCAAAGGAGAAATTCGGCGGGATAAACAGGAAGTCGTAGGTCATGAACGATAACGCCGCACACACCAAGGACGGCCCCAGGCTGCTGCGCACCGCCACCAGCAACACCGCAGCGAGGAACACCAGGGAGATGTTCGGCAGTGGCAATACGCTGGACACCGCCCAGGCCACAGCTGCCGCGACGACTGTCGCCACCACCGCCAAGCCGTAGTCGAACCACACCAGGCCGCGCACATCCGGCAAGCGCGGCGGCGCCGGGATATCGTCGCTGTCGAGGACGTTGATTTCCAAGCCACGAGCGTTGCGCAACAGCCGCGCCGCCAAGCCGCCACCGAACAGGCGCCTGCGCCAGCGCATCTGCGACTGCCCCACCAGCAGCAAGCTGGCGCGGCGCTCAGCCGCGTGCTGGATCAGCGTCTTGGCCACCTCCCCCGCCCGTAGCAGCACCACTTCCCCGCCCAGACGCTCAGCCAGTTGCTGGGCATTTTGCAGGCGCAGCCGCGATTGCTCATCCCGCGCTCGGCCGTTATCGATATGCACCAGGCTCCACGGCAAATGCCGACGCCGGGCGACGCGGCTGGCATGGCGCACCAGGCGTTCGGCCTGGGCATCGCCGTCCACGCCCACCAGCAGGCGCCCGCGCACCGCCGGCGCGGCCTGGCCGAGTTGGCGATAGCCTTGGGCCAAATCGTCATCCACATGGGCGGCGGCGGTTTGCATGGCCAGCTCGCGCAGGGCCATCAGGTTGGTCTGGGTGAAAAATGCATCGATGGCGGCGCGGGCCTGTTCGGGCACATAGACCTTGCCGTCGCG
Source organism: Pseudomonas sp. 18175 (assembly GCF_050432925.1). Lineage (NCBI taxonomy): Bacteria > Pseudomonadati > Pseudomonadota > Gammaproteobacteria > Pseudomonadales > Pseudomonadaceae > Pseudomonas > Pseudomonas sp. 18175. The sequence goes on from NZ_JBKFTO010000003.1 coordinate 201,980, forward strand.
CAGGCGCTCCAGTAGCTCGCGGGACGGCAGGTCGATCAGCAGCAACTCGTCGGCTTCTTGCAGCACCCAGTCCGGCAGCGTTTCGCGCACCTGCACACCAGTGATCCCGCGCACTTGGTCATTGAGGCTTTCCAGGTGTTGGACGTTGACCGTGGTGAACACATTGATGCCAGCGGCGAGCAGTTCCTGGATGTCTTGCCAGCGCTTTTCATGGCGGCTGCCGGGGGCGTTGCTGTGGGCCAGTTCGTCCACCAGCACCAGCTTGGGCTTGGCGGCGAGCAGGCCGTCGAGGTCCATTTCTTCGAGCATCACGCCACGGTATTCGCTGCGCAGCAGAGGCTGTTGTGGCAGGCCGCTGAGCAGGGCTTCGGTCTCGGCGCGACCGTGGGTTTCGACCACGCCAGCGATCAACTTGACGCCTTGGCGCAGTTGGGTATGGGCTGCCTGGAGCATGGCGTAGGTCTTGCCCACGCCCGGCGCGGCGCCGAGGAAGACTTTGAGCCGGCCACGGCCGTTGCGGGGCAAGTCGGCTAGCAGGGCATCGGCGCGGCCGGAGTCGCTCATGCGGGGGTTCCTTCAGGTATTAAAGTTCACTGAAGATCCAATGTGGGAGCGGGCTTGCTCGCGAAAGCGGTCTGTCAGTGACAGATGTGCTGGCAGATACACCGCGTTCGCGAGCAAGCCCGCTCCCACAGGGGTTCAGAGTTTTTCCAGGGCCATGTTCAGCGCCAGCACGTTCACCACCGGCGGCCCCACCAGCGGGCTTTCGATGTGCTCATCCACCAACCGCTGCAAAGTCGACACCGGCACATTCCGCGCCGCCGCCACCCGCGCCAGTTGATAGGCAATTGCCAGTGGTGGCAAGTGTGGATCAAGACCGCTGCCGGAGGTAGTCAGCATCGCCAATGGCACAGGTCCCTGGCTGGGCACGAGCTGTTTATTGGCATCCTCAAACACCCGCGTCGCCAACGCCGGGTTGCTTGGCCCCAGGTTACTGGCGCTGCTGGAAACGGTTGCAAACGCGCCGGCCGAGGGGCGCGGGTGGAACCAGTTGTCACCGGTGAAATCCTGGGCGATCAGGCTGGAACCGCGCACCTTGCCACTGTCATCGTGCACCAGGCTGCCGTTGGCCTGGTTGGGAAAGGCGAGTTGGGCGACGCCGGTCACCACCAGAGGGTAGGCGACGCCGGTGATCAGGGTCATGAGGACCAGTAGGGTCAGGGCTGGGCGGATGATCGTTGTCATGTTCATTTCCTCTAGTCAGTCGAGAAACCTTGTGGCGAGGGAGCTTGCTCCCGTTCGGCTGCGTAGCAGTCGTAGAACTTGGGACCGCTGCGCGGTCCAGCGGGAGCAAGCTCCCTCGCCACAAAAAGCGTGTGTCAGTTACACCAGGTGCAGTGCGGTGAGCAGCATGTCGATCGCCTTGATACCTACGAAGGGCACCAGCAGACCACCCAGCCCATAAATCAGCAGGTTGCGCCGCAACAACGCCGCCGCACTCGCCGCCTGCACCCGCACACCACGCAGCGCCAGGGGAATCAGCACCACGATGATCAAGGCGTTGAACACGATGGCCGAGAGGATCGCGCTCTGCGGGCTGTTGAGGTGCATCACGTTGAGTACGCCCAGTTGCGGGTAGATCGAGGCGAACAACGCCGGCAGGATCGCGAAGTACTTGGCCACGTCGTTGGCGATGGAGAACGTGGTGAGCGCGCCACGGGTCACCAGCAATTCCTTGCCGATCTGCACCACATCCAGCAGCTTGGTGGGGTCGCTGTCGAGGTCGACCATGTTGGCGGCTTCGCGGGCGGCTTGGGTGCCATCGTTCATTGCCATGCCGACGTCAGCCTGGGCCAAGGCCGGGGCGTCGTTGGCGCCGTCACCGCACATGGCCACCAGGCGGCCGTCGTTCTGTTCGTGACGAATGCGTGCGAGTTTTTTCTCCGGGGTGGCTTCGGCCAACACATCATCCACCCCCGCTTCGGCGGCAATCGCGGCGGCGGTCAGTGGGTTGTCGCCAGTGACCATCACGGTGCGGATGCCCAACTTGCGCAGCTCGGCGAAACGTTCGCGGATGCCAGGCTTGACCACGTCTTTGAGGTGGATCGCACCGAGCAACTTGCCATCGGCACACACCAGCAACGGCGTGCCGCCGCTTTGGGCGATCTTGTCGATTTCGCGCGACAGCGCGGGTGCAAGGTCACGGCGCTGTTGGCCGATAAAAGCCAGCAGCGAATCCACCGCGCCTTTGCGGAACACACGACCTTGGTAATCAACACCGGACAAACGCGTCTCGGCGCTAAACGGCACTGCCGTCAGCTCATCCAGGGACGGCTCGGCCTGTGGGTGCAGGGCACGCAGGTATTCGACGATGGATTTACCTTCTGCCGTGTCATCCGCCAGGGAGGCAAACAGTGCACCTTCGGCCACTTCCTTGCCGCTGACGCCAGGCGCTGCCACCACCGCCGAGCAACGACGGTTGCCGAAGGTGATGGTGCCGGTCTTGTCCAGCAGCAGCACATGCACATCCCCCGCCGCTTCCACGGCACGGCCAGATTTGGCGATGACGTTGAGGCGCACCAGGCGGTCCATGCCGGCGATACCGATGGCTGACAACAAGCCGCCAATGGTTGTAGGAATCAACGTCACCAGCAGTGCGACCAAAAACACCAACGGCAAGCTGCCATTGGCGAAGTGAGCAAAGGGCTGCAGGGTCACCACCACCAGCAGGAAGATCAGGGTCAGGCCGATCAGCAGGATATCCAGCGCGACTTCGTTGGGGGTTTTCTGGCGTTTGGCGCCTTCCACCAGGGCGATCATGCGGTCCAGGGTGGACTCGCCTGGGTTGGCAGTGATGCGGATCAACAGCCAGTCCGACACCAGCCGCGTATTGCCGGTGACGGCCGAACGGTCGCCGCCGGACTCACGGATGACCGGTGCGGACTCACCGGTGATCGCCGCCTCGTTGACCGCCGCAATACCTTCGATGACCTCGCCGTCACCGGGGATCATTTCCCCGGCGGCGACGCGCACCACATCGCCTTTGCGCAAGCTGGCAGCAGGCACCACCTTTAAGCTGCCATCGGCTTCTTTACGTCGCGCACTCAGGCCTTCGCTGCCGGCCTTGAGGCTGTCGGCACGGGCCTTGCCACGCCCTTCGGCCAAGGCTTCGGCGAAGTTGGCGAACAGCACGGTGAACCACAGCCACACAGCGATCTGCACCGCGACAAAGGTCGGCACGGCGGTGTCGGGCACAAAGCACAGCACGGTGGTGAGGATGGCAGTCAGTTCGACCACCAGCATCACCGGCGAGCGTTGCAACTGGCGCGGGTCCAGCTTGACGAACGCCTGGACCAGCGCCGGGCGCCATAGGGCGGAAATAGCAGTTTTGGCGGGCTCCTGGGTGTGCACGGGAGCTGCGTTTTTTGCAGGCATATTCATGTTCATATCCCCTCGTTTAGAAGCCCATGCTCAAGTGCTCAGCAATCGGACCCAACGCTAGCGTTGGCAGAAAAGTCAGGCCGCCGACCAGCAAAATGGTCACGGTCAACAGGGTCACGAACAGCGCGCCATGGGTAGGGAAGCTGTTCTGGCCAATCGGTGCGGTCTTCTTCATCGCCAGGCTGCCGGCCAAGGCCAGTACCGGAAGGATGTAGCCGAAGCGACCGATCAACATGCCCAGGCCCAGCATCAGGTTATGGAACGGAGTGTTGGCACTGAAACCGCCAAACGCCGAACCGTTGTTGGCACTGGCCGAGGTGTAGGCATAGAGCAACTGGCTGAAACCATGGGGGCCAGGGTTGCTGATGGCACTGGCCGGGCCAGGCAGGCTCGCAGCGATGGCGCCGAGTACCAGTACGCCAACCGGCATCACCAGCAGGGTCACCACCAGCAATTGCACTTCCTTGGCCTGGAGTTTCTTGCCCAGGTATTCCGGGGTGCGGCCAATCATCAAGCCAGCGAGGAACACAGCGATCAGCACGTTGAGCAACATGCCGTACATACCGGCGCCCACGCCGCCGAAGATCACTTCGCCGACCATCATGTTGACCAGCGCCACCATGCCGCTGAGCGGGCTGAGGCTGTCCTGCATGCCGTTGACCGAGCCGTTGGACGCCGCCGTGGTGGTCACCGACCACAACACCGTGCCGGTGGTGCCGAAGCGTGTTTCCTTGCCTTCCAGCGGCGCAGTTTGCTCGACGGCCGCATTACTCAAAGTCGGGTTGGGCTGACACTCGGCCCACAGCGAGGTGGCGCCGCCGATCAGGAAGAGCGCGAGCATGCAACCGAGGATGGCGCGGCTTTGACGCAGGTCTTTGACGTAGTGGCCGAAGGTGAATACCAGCGCTACCGGGATCAGGATGATTGACGCCACTTCGAACAGGTTGGCCCAAGCGGTCGGGTCTTCGAACGGGTGCGCCGAGTTGACACCGAAGAAGCCACCGCCGTTGGTGCCCAATTGCTTGATCGCAATCTGGCTGGCCGCAGGGCCCAGGGGGATGACTTGATCCACGCCCTGCAGGGTCACGGCATCGACATAGTGGGCGAAGGTTTGCGGCACGCCTTGCCATACCAGGAACAGCGCCAGTACCAGACACAACGGCAGCAGGCCGTAGAGGGTAGCGCGGGTCATATCGACCCAGAAATTGCCCAATGTCCTGGTGGATTTACGACCGATCCCACGGCAAAGAGCGACCAGGACTGCCAGACCGGTGGCGGCACTGACGAAGTTCTGCACGGTCAGGCCGGCCATCTGGCTGAGGTAGCTGAGGGAGGCCTCACCGCTGTAGGACTGCCAGTTGGTGTTGGTCATGAAACTGACCGCAGTGTTGAAGGCCAGCGTCCATTCTTGACCCGGCAATTTCTGCGGGTTGAGTGGGAGATAGTCCTGGAACAACAGGATCGCAAACAACAGCAAGAAGCCGGCGAGGTTGAACGCCAGCAAGGCCAGCATGTACTTCTGCCAGCTTTGCTCCTGATGCTCGTCTACGCCCGACAGTTGGTAGCAGGCTTTTTCCACCGGTCCCATTACCGGGCTGAGCCAGGTGCGCTGGCCTTCCATCACCTTGTAATAAAACCGACCCAGGAACGGTGCCGGCACCAGCACCACGGCAAAGAAGGCAATGATCAGCCAATAGTCATAACTGTGCATGGCCCGCTCCTAGTTCCGGTCCGCGCGTAGCAGCGCAACCAGCAGATAAATGAACAGCGCCACGGCCAATAGCAGTGACACCCCGTCCAGAACGCTCATGGGAGTTTCTCCGTTTAGCGGCGTGTTGCCGCGTGTAGGGCAATTGTCGGCAGGAGTGGTGTAAAGGAACGAGACCGAGGGCGTGGGCGGGGCGTAAAGACGGCGTAAAGAGTGGGTTGGTGCGGGGTTTACAGAGGGATTTCGAGTGGTTGGAAGGGCCTCATCGCGGGCAAGCCCGGCTCCCACAGGAAAATGCATTCCAAATGTGGGAGCCGGGCTTGCCCGCGATGGCGGCAGCTCAAACACCACCGCACTTATCTGGTGCAATACCAGCAAAATTCAAACGCTAAACCATCTCCCAGACGACAGATGCGCGGCTTTACGACAATGATTCTCAAGCTGGCATGCCCGCTGCAACACCTTGAATCATTCCAACCGGTTCAGGGAGAGCAACACAATGAACACACAACTCAAACCCACCCTCGGCACCCTGCATTTATGGGGCATCGCCGTTGGCCTGGTGATCTCCGGGGAATACTTTGGCTGGAGCTACGGCTGGGGCGTCGCCGGGACCTTGGGCTTTCTGGTGACTTCGTTGATGGTCGCCGCGATGTACACCTGCTTTATCTTCAGTTTCACCGAACTGACTACCGCGATTCCCCACGCAGGCGGCCCGTTTGCCTACAGCCGTCGAGCCTTTGGCGAGAAAGGCGGCTTGATCGCCGGCCTCGCGACCCTGATCGAATTTGTCTTCGCCCCGCCAGCGATTGCCTTGGCCATCGGTGCCTACTTGAATGTGCAGTTCCCGGCGCTGGACCCCAAACACGCGGCCGTCGGCGCCTACATTGTGTTCATGGGCCTGAATATCCTTGGCGTCAAACTCGCCGCCACCTTTGAACTGGTGGTCTGCGTACTGGCCGTGGCCGAGTTGCTGGTGTTCATGGGTGTAGTCGCTCCGGCGTTCAGCTTCAGCAACTTCGCCCTGAACGGTTGGGCCGGTTCCGATACCTTTGGCGCCCCGGCGATTGCCGGTATGTTTGCCGCGATTCCGTTCGCCATTTGGTTCTTCCTCGCCATTGAAGGCGCGGCCATGGCCGCCGAAGAAGCGAAAGATCCCAAGCGCACCATTCCTAAAGCCTACATCAGCGGCATCCTCACCCTGGTGATCCTGGCCATGGGCGTGATGTTCTTCGCCGGCGGCGTGGGCGACTGGCGCACCCTGTCGAACATCAACGACCCACTGCCCCAAGCCATGAAAACCGTGGTGGGCGACAGCTCCGGCTGGTTGCACATGCTGGTGTGGATCGGCCTGTTCGGTCTGGTGGCCAGCTTCCACGGCATCATCCTCGGCTACTCGCGCCAGTTCTTCGCCCTGGCCCGCGCCGGTTACCTGCCCTCCTTCCTCGCCAAACTGTCGCGTTTTCAGACACCTCACCGGGCAATCATCGCCGGTGGCGTGGTCGGCATCGCCGCCATCTACAGCGATGGCCTGATCAACCTGGGCGGCATGACCCTCACTGCCGCGATGATCACCATGGCGGTATTCGGCGCCATTGTGATGTACATCATGAGCATGCTCAGCCTGTTCAAACTGCGTAAGACCGAACCGCTGCTGGAACGTACCTTCCGCGCACCGGGTTACCCGATCGTACCGGGCATCGCCTTGGTGTTGGCCGTGGTGTGCCTGGTGGCGATGGCGTGGTTCAACGCACTGATCGGGTTGATCTTCCTGGGCTTTATGGCGGTGGGCTTTGCCTACTTCCAACTGACCGCCCAAGCCCGCGCCGATGCGCCGGCAGATGCGATGTTGACCGGGCTCTGATCTACTGGAGGCAGAACGGGCCTACACTGAACTAGTCAGAAAGCCCGTTACTCAAAGCAGTTATTCCCGTGGGAAAATTCTCCCACGGCAATCTGCCTCAAGGAGAGCCTTATGCCGTGGTATGCGTGGTTGATTATGGTAGTTGCGATCGGGTCGATCGTCGGTGGGCTGATGATGCTGCGTGACAGCGCCAACAAAGTCGAACTCACCGACGAACAACGCAAGCGCGTGGCCGAACGCAATGCTCAGGCGGACGCCAAGGATGCACAGGATCGTTAACCCGACGACCCCGAGACCAACACCTGTGGCGAGGGAGCTTGCTCCCGCTGGGCTGCGAAGCAGCCCCTTGCGCAACTCACTCCCAATCCGCCTTGGCAATATGCAACCCATGCTGCCCTTTGTAGGCCGCACGCTCAGGCGAACTCCAACCGCTCAGCAATTGCTCTTCCAACCTATAGATCTCGACTCCCAACGGACGACACACCGTCAGCGGGTCCTGTGCATCCGGCCCCCACATCGGTAGCGACAAATCCCCACCTGGGCACGTCGACAATGCGCACAGCAAATCAATCTCGGCAAAAAACTCCAGGTAATCGCCCTTCTGCGCCGGACATGCCTTCATAAAGTACATGTCGTCATGATTGAGGCCCGTGCACTGGAAAATATTCAACACGTCATGCACGTCGAATTCCGTCAGACCATGTGGGAGCACCGCACGCGTCAGGTTCGAGTGGCAGTGGTGATGAAAGTCCTCGCCCGTGAGCATGCGGTTCACATAAGGATCGCAGCGAGTGCCCAGCAAGTCGTGCAAGCGACCACCGTGCTCATCGATGCCATAGCTCGCCAGGCTATCGTCGGTGATCGTCACCAGCGGCCGTAGGAATGGCAGGTTCGACCACAAGCGGTCATGGGTGCTCACATGTGCGCCCTGTAACTGCCGCGTACGTGCCGCCCACAGGCGTTCGCGAGGGTCGTTGGCGTTCCACACGTTGAAATCCCCCACCTGCGGACCAACCGGTGTAGTGACACGAAACACATGGCCTGCTGGCACTTTCCACGCCCTGCCTGTACGAATGGGCACCTCGAACTGATCGATCAAGGTGCGTTGTTGTTTTTGGTCCCGGATGCGCTCATAAAACGCCGTGTCGACCTGCAACGCCGAACCTTTACTGACCTGATAGGCCGCCGGATAGTCTTTGTACATGATTTAGATCCTCCATCAGGGGTGGGAAAACAGGGCCAACGACAGGCGTTGCGAATCATCCAGGTACAGGCTCATCGCCTCCCCTGCCGCCGGCTTGTCCTGCTGGACCAACAGTTGGTAAATCTCACGATCCCGCTCCAGCCAAGGCAACTGGAAACGCTGCTCATCGGGCGCAGCGCAAAAAACCAGGCGCAACTGGGCAATCACCTGAGCGAAGAACTCATCGAACAACGGGCTGCACATCAAGCCGACAATCTGCTGGTGAAACACCAGGCTGTGGGTGGCCACCGCGCGCCAATCCTCGCGCTCGCGAGCCAGGGTGGTGGCATCGATAGCGTTTTGCATGCGTAGAGATTGATCCTCAGTGAGCGTGTTGCTTTGGGCGATGGCCTGCAATTCGAGCGTACGACGGACTACGAACAAGTCGCGCACCTCCTCTCGCTCAAGACGGCGGACCATCACCCCCTTATTGCGCGCATAGCGGGTCAGCCCTTCCTGCCCCAAACGGTGCAAGGCCTCACGGATGGTATTGCGCGAGGCGTTATAGGCTTTCACCAACTCCACCTCGACCAAGGCCATCCCCGGTAAAAGCCGGCCACCGATAATATCCGCACGAAGTTCCAGCGCGATCTGGTCTGCTAGGGATAAGCTGAGCGTCATGGCCATCTCTCGATTGTTGAACAATCCATGACGTAAACGTAATCACTTTTCATGCCAAGCGATAATCTTCAGACAACTGTGTAAAACGGTTCAGGTTGGTTAAAATGCCAGCATGTCACCGAGGCAGTCCCATGCGTTACTCATCAGACCATAAAGCGCAGACCCACCAGCGCATCATCAAGGAAGCCTCCGTGCGCTTCCGTCGCGACGGCATTGGCGCCACCGGCCTGCAGCCATTGATGAAAGCGCTGAACCTCACCCACGGCGGGTTTTATGCGCACTTCAAGTCCAAGGACGAGTTGGTAGAAAAGGCGCTGCAAGCTGCTGCCGCCGAACTAGACGCCCATTGCGACATGCTCTTTAGCCAAGAACAGCCCCTGGAAGCGTTTATTGATAGCTACCTTTCGGAATGGCACTTGACCTCCCCTGACGAGGGCTGCCCACTCCCGACCATGTCATCCGAGATGGGACTTAGAGGCCAGCACAGTGCGACGACGGATGCGGTACTCGGCGCCAGACTCGAACAGATCGAAACGGCGCTGGCAGATGGACGGGGCAACGCCGAGAGCCTGGTGATCATGTCAACGCTCGTGGGAGCATTGGTGCTGGCCAGAAGTGTAGAGAACCCAGCCTTGGCGGCGCAGATCATGGAAGTGGTGCGAGACAGTTTGAAGACGAAGATCGCAGACAATGAAAAGGCCGATCAATGACCGGCCTCCTCCGTTTATTTAGTTGATTGCCAACCTGTCGCGATTCTTCTCCAGCAACGCCTTGCCGATACCCTTCACCTCCAACAACTCATCCACCGCAGTGAACGGGCCGTTGCTCTCGCGGTAGGCAACAATCGCTTTGGCTTTGGCGGCGCCGATGCCGAAAAGGTCGCGGCGTAGGGTTTCGGCGTCGGCGGCGTTGAGATTGACCTTGGCGGATTGGTCGGCTTGGGACATTTGGGCGGAGATGGGGGTTGGGGGTTCGGGTTTGAGAGATGGGGCTGCGGTGGTGGTGAGAGAGAGGGAGGTAAGGAAGGCGAAGATCAGGGAAGAAATGTAGGTACTTTGCATGGGTGACGCTCCTTGACATCTATGAGAGAAAAGCAGCTTTCCGAAGCTGCTTTTCAAACTTAGGTGATGTTGGGGATTCGTCAAAAGTGGTTGAGTAACAGAGTGTTAAGTCAGGGTTCCAGGCGTCGCTGTTGGTAGATCCAGTCGACGATTTCACCGTCGGGGGAGTAGCCGCTGACAGTGTCGCGAAGGAGTTGGCGAACCCGGGTGTAATCGTCTTGGTCCACTGCGGCCAGTAGCTCCGTCAGCTTGCCCTTGAGGACCTCCCAAGAGAGATGATCTTCATTGGCGCTCATGATCATTGGGTGCTGCGTGGCGACGACGTTGTCGCCAATCAGTAACTCTTCGTAAAGCTTTTCGCCGGGGCGCAAGCCGGTGAACTCGATGGCGATGTCGCCGTGGGAGTTCTTGTCGGTGCGCACACTCAGGCCGGAAAGGTGGATCATCCTCTCTGCCAACTCGACGATTCGCACAGGCTCGCCCATGTCCAGCACGAACACATCACCGCCCTGCCCCATGGAACCTGCCTGGATAACCAACTGTGCAGCTTCAGGAATCGTCATGAAATAGCGGGTGATATTTGGATGAGTCACCGTAATGGGGCCACCCGCCTTGATCTGTTTGTGAAACAAGGGAATCACTGAGCCGGAAGAGCCCAGCACATTGCCGAATCGAACCATGGTGAAGCGCGTTTTGTTGACTCGGGAGACATTCGATTTTTCGCCGAACAGTATAGGCGCCAGCTCCCGACTAAGGGCTTGAAGGACCAGTTCGGCAAGACGCTTGGTGCTGCCCATGACGTTTGTAGGACGTACAGCCTTGTCTGTCGAGATAAGGACGAAGTTGGAAACACCTGCCGTAAGAGCAGCCTGGGCGGTGTTGAGCGTGCCGATCACATTGTTAATTACACCTTCGGCGATGTTGTGTTCGACCATGGGCACATGTTTGTAGGCTGCGGCGTGATAAACCGTGTCTACATGCCAGGTTTTCATCACATCCAAGAGCTTATTTGGGTTACGTACCGATCCCAGGATCGGTAACAGTCGAACGGAAAGCGACTCACGCACTACTCGCTGTTCGAGCTCGGACATAATGCTGTAGAGGTTGAACTCACTATGCTCCAACAGGAGCAATGTCGTCGGATTCAATGCCAGGATCTGGCGGCAGAGTTCGGAACCGATGGAACCGCCCGCACCTGTCACTAGAACGCACTGGCGCGTGATGCAATGTTCCAGCAGTTCTGCTTGTGCCGGTACTGCATCTCGCCCCAGCAAGTCCGCAATGTCGACCTCCTGAATGTCATCGACCTTTACCCGCCCACTGGCAAGGTCCATGAAACCGGGAACACTACGGACATGCAACGGAAAGCCTTCGAGAAAACCCAGAATCTCTCGCCGCCGCCCCCTGTTGGACGAGGGTATGGCCAACAGAATTTCTTGTGCGCCTGTTTCGTCGATCATCCGCTGAATATGTTTAGGCTTGTAAACCTGCAAACCTGAAATGACGCGGTCAGAAATACCCTCGTCGTCATCGATAAATGCTACCGGTCGCATGACCCTTCCCATACGCAAGGCTGCAACCAACTGATTTCCAGCGGAACCCGCTCCATAGATGGCAACACGAGGCAAACCATCTTCGCGATTGGTGAACGGCACATGCTGTGCAGCGGTAAACCAGTCGCCGAGGAAGTACTGGCGCATAGCCAAACGCAAGCCCCCCACCATGATCAGGCTCAACCACCAGTAGTTAAAAATGATGGACCGAGGTACGACGGCCTGGTGGTTGCTGTACAAATAAACCACGACACCGAGTATCAGCGAAGAAAGGCTGACTGCTTTTATAATCACGATCAAGGCATCGTTACCGAAGTAACGCATAACAGCCCGGTACATTCCAAAGCGGACAAAGAGCGGGATAGCCACTACTGGAGCGCTCAAAAACAGCCAGAGGTGTTGCACCACGGGATTGACCATATCCTCCACGCCCAAGCGAACGACGAACGCCATCCACAAAGCCAGCCAGACTAGAAAAACGTCTGTGATGACTTGCAGGAAGCGCTTCCTTCGCCGAGGAAGACCTACCAGATACGACCGAATGCTACCCAAAAACCCTTCAAACACCTCTGCCGCTCCTATGCCTGCCGTTCGGTATTGCTCAACTTGAAAGCCATAAACAGGCCGACCGTTTCTATCACTCGCAGTGCTTCATGCCTCGACCTCGCCGGCCCTGTATTTGGCAGCAAGGACGACCAAGGGCACATACGCAATGATCACGCCCAACAGGCCGTTGAGACCTAAAACCCCCACACCTATGGCGATGGGAGTCAGCCACAACAGGTTGATAGCCAAGACCGAAAGCGTGACAGGTACATGCCCACCCACCTGGCGAGACGCAAATTGGTAGGCGTGACTGCGATGCGCCTCGTAGACTTTGTCGCCACGCAACAAACGGCGGATCAACGTAAATGTTGCATCAACGATGAAAACCCCTAGAAGAATTAACCATACCCAAAGCAAACTTGCGTTTTGCCAGGCCGCAATCAAGGAAAGTACGCCAAGGACGAACCCAAGGAAACCACTACCTGCATCGCCCATGAATATTCTCGCCCTTGGAAAATTCCAGTAGAGAAAACCGAGCACGGCCATACTTAACAACAACGGTACACCGATAAGTGTCGAATAGCCGCCCATCCAATAGATCGCACTGGCCCCCAGGCACACGCACATCGCCTCGATACTAGCCAACCCATCGATGCCATCCATGAAATTGTAAAGATTGAGTACCCATACCAAGTAAAACATGGCCGCAACATGGCCCAACCAACCGAGATCGACGGTCATTCCGGGCAAGCTGATAACAGGCAAGCCACCGATCCAGAAGAGTGCCCACAACGCTGCGCTAAAGTGCCCCAATAGGCGCCACCTGGCGGCGATATGGCCATGATCGTCAAGGAAGCCGAGCACCGCGATTGCTGCGCCGCCCCCCATAAGTGCCCATGTGACCGAAGGGGATATCATGCCACTGGCAAGCAGTATCGGCAGTATCAATAAAAAACTCACAACAATCGCTACCCCTCCGCCTCTCGGAGTGGGCACCGAATGAGAACTGCGTGAGTTAGGGACATCGATCAAACTTCGCGACAGCGCATAGCGTCGCAATAACCAAGTCAACAAAAATGCAAGGGCTGCGACAACAGGCGCAAGCCACACCAAGTGGTTCATCAACGGCTCCAATTTCGGCTCATGGTCAAACGAACCAGCTACTTCTAATGTCTCTGAAAATGCTCAGCGGTTTTGCGCAAAGCAACCGCAATCGTGGAAGGAGGCGTCCACCCCAGAAGATCGCGAGTCTTCTTGATATCCACCTGCAAAGACCCACACAAACGCAGGCCAATACTTTTTCGTCCGATCAGTGCCAACCCCCACTTCAACAATGCAGCAGGTACAGGAACCAGCCGCGCAGGCTTGGCGAGTGCCACACCGATGCGACGTAATAATTCTGTAGTCGATAGGTCTTCATCATCGCTGACCAAAAAAATCTGGTTGGCAGCTGCGGGGTGGTGCAGACACGTAGCAATCAGATCAACCAGGTTATCCAGCGATACCAAGCTACGCTGATTGTGAATGCCTCCTAACGGCAAGACAACGCCCCTGTTCAGCCACACCATCATGCTGTGGAAGTTTGCCCTGACACCCGGACCATAAACGAGAACAGGACGAATAATGACGACCTCCATGCCCGTTTTTTCGGCAAGCTCGCGCAGTTGCTGTTCAGCCTCCATCTTGGAGATGCCATAAGGATCGCAAGGGGCGGGAACATCATCGGCCTTGTACGCTTGCCCCGGACGAGTACTTTCACCATTAACTTTTACAGTACTAATGAAGATGAAGCGTTTGACACCTGCCTGCGCCGCTTGAGCAGCCAGCATCAACGTACCTTGGACATTGACCTTTCGATATTCCGCCAATGGATCGCTGGTGGCATCGGACATCACATGAACACGCGCAGCGCAGTGGACAACAACATCCACACCCTTCAGGGGAAGCTCGCATCCGGCAAGGTAGTTTTCTGCGACCAGCACCGTAGTAGCAGCCTCGGGCAGTGCCACACCACTACGACGCACCAGCGCCAGCACCTGACAATCCTCAACGTTATCCAGATGTTCGACTAGCGCAGCCCCTACGAAACCACTGGCTCCCGTCACGAAAATTTTTTTCTTATGCCTCAACCCGTACGCTCCAAAGACCCTTGCACACCAAAACTCTACTCAGCAATCCTTGCTCTACGAAACACGCTCTAATAAAGAAGCGCTCGTAAAACTATTGTGAACTGGTCCAGTTGTTTTTGACATTTTTTTAGTACCTGCCCACTAGGTACATGCCCGCGCCCATGCCCGGATCGCCGCTATTCAATCCTTAAGACCTCTACCTCGTCCCCTGCATTACTGCTCCCGAAACGCTGGAGTTAAACACGCCAATTGACTCCCCGCACGCCAGAAGGTTTTGACCCAAGGGACACGCGCCGCTGCTGATTTGAATGCCCGGTGAATGCCTTACAGATAGGGAGGCTCTCTTCGCTCATCGCGACCGGAAGCGATGTCGAGTGAAGCGATCCCAGGAAAGACATATTTTCATAGGAATCAAAATCCGCTTTTCAATTTCCAGGCTATCGAATCCGATATCTTTTCAGGCCAACCCGAGCAGACCTCCCGCGCCCGGAGACTGTTTAAAACATCACGACCATGCTAGGCTTCGCGCAGCGCGCAGCGCCTGTTTCACGTATATAGCAGGCACTATTTCCGCGCTCACTAGATCGATTTCGGGGCTCGCGAAACACTCAATAGTTGAACATTTAAAACATTGCCATTCGCTTCAAATGCCCCTTTGAGTTTGCATTGAATCAAGCCATGACCCCAAAACCCGAATTGATTTAAATCACCCCTTTTACACATCGGATAAGAAAATGCGCATTGCTTTTGATCATCAGATATTCTGCCTTCAACAATACGGTGGAATCTCTCGTTATTTCTCTCGCATTGCAGAGCATATGTTCGCCGAGAAAAACGACGTCGGTATTTTTTCGCCACTGCATCGTAACTTCTATCTGAAGGACTTGCCTGAGGGCATTGTTCATGGTCGCAGAGCCGATCATTACCTACCGCGTACGACAAGGCTGGCATTGACCTACAACCACCTGCTCGGTCAACAATCCATGCGCGGCTGGAAGCCCCAGGTCGTTCACGAAACCTATTTTTCGCGCTTCGGCATCGCCCCCAAGGGCTGCCCGGTGGTTCTGACGATCTACGACATGATCCACGAATTGTTCCCCCAGAGCTTTTCTGCGAAAGATCAAACCACCCTATTGAAACAATGTGCCGTCGAACGTGCCGACCACGTCATCTGCATTTCGGAAAGTACCCGCCAGGATCTTATTAGGTTGTTTGATGTTCCCGAGAAAAAACTTTCCGTTGTGCATCTTGGATTCGAACAGTTCAAACCGGCAACTGGAAAGACTGATGCGCCCCAACCCAGGCCCTATCTGTTGTATGTCGGAAGTCGCCACGGCTATAAAAACTTTTCCGGCCTATTGAATGCCGTCTCAACATCAACTCGCTTGAAAGCGGATTTCGATATCATTGCCTTTGGAGGGGGCGCCTTTTCTGGCAGCGAACTGGAATTGATCAATCGGCTGGGCTTCGGCATTGATCGGGTGCGCCAGGTCGGTGGTGACGATACGGTACTGGCCTCCCTCTATGACGGTGCCAAAGCCTTCGTCTATCCCTCTCTCTATGAGGGCTTTGGTCTTCCTCCACTGGAAGCCATGGCGCACGCATGCGCCGTCATCAGCAGCGATACCAGCTCGATGCCTGAGGTTATCGGTGATGCCGGAGTCCTTTTTGACCCCACCCAAAACGACGAAATGGCGGGGGCGATAGAAAGAGTGGTTTACTCTGACAGTGAAACTGCAAGATTGATTGCGCTGGGCCGTGAGCGCCTGAATCATTTCTCGTGGCAGCGTTGTACACAGGAAACACTTTCGATCTACCAGACCTTGCAAAGGTAACGCTTTGGAATACTCAGAAAAAACAGCCCTGATTTGCGGTGTAAGTGGTCAGGACGGCGCCTTTCTTGCAAAACTTCTGCTGGATAAGGGTTACTCCGTCTGGGGAACATCTCGAGATGCGCAAGGCTCATCATTCGCCAACCTTAAGCGTCTGGATATTTCCTCAAAGGTAAAGCTACTGTCGATGGTGCCCGAGGATTTTCGCAGTGTGTTCATGGCGCTTAAACGCAGCCAGCCTGACGAAGTCTATTTTCTGGCTGGACAGTCCTCTGTCGGGTTGTCATTCGAACAACCTGCCGAAACGATCCAGAGCATTACACTGGGCACTCTGAATATGCTTGAAGCATGCAGGATGACCGAACGACCGATCCGCTTTTATCAAGCCGGGTCCAGCGAGTGCTTCGGTGATACCAATGGAGAGCCCGCCTGCGAGGATACTAATTTCCATCCACGCAGCCCTTATGCCGTGGCTAAATCTTCTGCTTTCTGGCTGGTCGATAATTATCGCGAAGCCTATAATCTTTTCGCTTGTACCGGCATCCTGTTCAATCACGAATCCGCGCTGCGCCCCCCCAGGTTTGTAACGCAAAAAATTGTGACTACAGCCAAGCGTATCGCTGCTGGTTCGAGCGAGCGCTTGACACTTGGCCGCTTGGATATTGCGCGTGATTGGGGCGCCGCCCCCGAGTACGTTGACGCCATGTGGAGGATGCTGCAGTGCGAGGAGCCAAGTGATTTCGTGATCGCTACCGGGCAGACTCACACGCTCGAAACATTCGTCAGTGAAACGTTCACGCAGCTAGGTCTCGACTGGACGAAATACGTCGATCAGTCAACGGAGTTCTTCCGACCGACAGACCTGCTGATCAGCCGTGCCGATCCGAGCAAGGCCGAACGTGTCCTGGGATGGAAAGCCCAATCATCGATGCCGGATGTCATTAGCAGCATGCTGAATGCCGTTTAACTACATATTCAAAGAATTCTAGGACGTAGACATGACCCTGAAAAAAGCGCTGATTACCGGGATCACCGGCCAGGACGGCTCGTATTTGGCTGAGTTATTGCTGGAAAAAGGCTATGAGGTCCACGGGATCAAGCGACGCGCTTCGTCCTTCAACACCCAGCGTGTCGATCACATTTACCAGGATCCGCATGTCGACAATCAGCGCTTCATTCTTCATTACGGTGACTTGTCCGATTCGTCGAACCTGACCCGTATCATTCAGGAAGTACAGCCTGACGAAGTTTACAACCTGGGCGCGCAGTCCCACGTCGCCGTCAGCTTCGAATCGCCTGAATACACTGCCGACGTCGATGCAATGGGCACTTTGCGCATTCTTGAAGCCATCCGCCTTCTCGGGCTCGAGAAAAAGACCCGGTTCTACCAAGCCTCGACCTCTGAGCTCTACGGCCTGGTACAAGAAACCCCGCAAAAAGAAACGACGCCATTCTATCCACGCTCCCCTTATGCAGTGGCAAAACTCTACGCCTACTGGATCGTGGTCAACTACCGCGAAGCTTACGGAATGCATGCCTGTAACGGCATTCTGTTCAACCACGAATCGCCACGACGTGGTGAGACATTCGTGACCCGCAAGATTACCCGCGGCCTGGCAAATATCGCCCAAGGCCTGGAACAGTGCCTGTACATGGGCAACATGGATGCGCTGCGCGACTGGGGCCACGCCAAAGACTACGTTCGCATGCAGTGGATGATGTTGCAGCAAGACGTCCCTGAAGATTTCGTGATCGCAACGGGGGTGCAGTATTCGGTTCGCGACTTCATTCGGTGGTCAGCTGCCGAACTCGGTCTCACCCTACGCTTTGAGGGGACCGGCGTAGAGGAACTCGGCATCATTGAGTCCATCGTTGGCGACAACGCTCCTGCATTGAACGTCGGGGACGTCGTGGTTCGTGTCGACCCTCGCTACTTCCGTCCAGCTGAAGTTGAAACCCTCCTTGGCGACCCAACCAAGGCAAAAACAAAGCTGGGCTGGGTCCCGGAAATCACCGCTCAGGAAATGTGCGCCGAAATGGTTCGCGAAGACCTTAAAGTCGCCCAGCGTCATGCGCTGCTGAAGAGTCACGGATACGACCTGCCGGTGTCGCTGGAGAACTAGGATGTCACGCCAATTGAGCGAGTGTGTGTTTGTTGCCGGCCACAACGGGATGGTCGGGTCGGCCATTGTTCGTCGCCTGCAAGCATTGGGTTACGCAAATATTGTGACCCGGGACAGGGCTCAATTAAACCTGCTGGATCAACATTCAGTGACAGCATTTTTTGCAGAGAATGAGATTGACCAAGTCTACATGGCGGCCGCGAAGGTAGGGGGTATTCATGCCAACAACACTTACCCGGCAGAGTTCATCTATGAAAACCTGACGATGCAAACAAACATCGTCAACGCGGCACACCAGAATGATGTACAGAAGATGCTGTTTCTAGGGTCATCTTGCATCTACCCAATCAAGGTCCAGCAGCCCATGGCTGAAGAGGCTCTGCTGACAGGTGTGCTTGAGCCAACCAACGAGCCCTATGCGATTGCCAAGATCGCCGGTATCAAGCTATGCGAGAGTTACAACCGCCAATACGGTCGTGACTATCGCAGTGCCATGCCAACCAATCTGTATGGCCCGAATGACAACTTTCATCCGGAAAACTCACACGTCATTCCCGCTCTTCTGCGCCGCTTCCACACTGCCGTCGAACAGAATGTGGACGAAGTAGTGATCTGGGGCAGCGGCTCGCCGATGCGTGAGTTTCTGCACGTCGATGATATGGCCAGCGCCTCGGTCCATATCATGGAGTTGGGGTCAGAGCAGTATGGAGCCCATACCCAGCCCATGCTCTCTCACATCAACGTCGGTACCGGTGAAGATTGCACTATCCGGGAACTCGCCGAAACCATCGCCAAGGTCACTGGATTTAGAGGCCGACTGAGTTTTGATGCGAGCAAACCGGACGGCGCACCGAGAAAGCTAATGGATGTTTCTCGCCTGGAACAGTTGGGATGGCGCGCCACAATCAGCCTCGAAGACGGGCTGCGCGACGCTTATTCATGGTTTTCCGAGAACGCCTTGCACACTCGTTCGCGCTAGCGGCAAGGCACATGGCGATGACGCCCCCAAGAGCCCATCGCCATGTGCTCATCTCATAGAGATTTCCTCTATTGCAGGAAGCAACCTCATCCCACCGGGACATTCCCGGCTGAGGCCTAGTCGGTACTTATGATCAGACACTTAATAAACATCATACTATCCCTCCTCCCCCCATCTCGAATGTTTGCAATCCGATCGACGCTTTTGCGCTGGGCCGGCATCGAGATGCACCCCTCTGTCAGGTTTTGCGGTCGCGGCTGGATCTACGGACGGGGTCGGCTGATTATCGGCAGTGGAAGCTGGTTGAGCCCAGGCGTGGTTTTTCACACCCATGAAGAGGCTGATATAACAATCGGCACTTGCTGCGATCTGGGCCATGGGATTGAATTTATTGTCGGCAGTCACGAACTTGGCTCGCAAGAACGGCGAGCTGGCAAAGGAACAGCGCGACCTATCGTCGTGGGCAATGGCTGCTGGATTGGCGCCAGAAGCATCATCCTGGGAGGAGTAACAATTGGCGACGGCGCCATAGTCGCCGCCGGCGCCGTAGTTACTCGCGACGTTCCCACCAATACGCTGGTTGCTGGCGTACCCGCTGTCATTAAAAAGGAACTGCCATGAAGCGGCCTTTGGTCTTGGTCGTGTGCAACGCATTGGATGACAAGACACGCCTTGAAAGAGGAATTGTCAGCGACAGCCCCGCGGCGTCTCGCAAGGTCCTCATGCTATGCCAGGCGCTCCGCGAAGCCGGCGCACGACCTTGCATCCTCAGCCTGGGGCGAGGACGCGCCAACGGCTCCTTCAACTACTTCCCACGCGTAGTCAAGCGAGTCGCGGGCGTACCCGTGATATACGCCCCCTTTTCACACGTCCGGTTCTTTTCTCAGTTCCTTTCGTTGTTTTTTTTAATCGGCGCACTGCTTCGACTTTCATCCAGCCAAAAGAAGGCGGTGATTTTTTATAATCGCATGAGCGCCTACTTACCGTTACTAATCACCGCCTCAGTCAGTGGTTACAAGCGCTTCCTTGATCTTGAAGATGGAGAAGTGGCAGGCCAGGAAAGCGGCAAATTGAAAGCACTGCTGGGGCGCACAACCACCTGGTTGTATGATCGCTTGTGTCCAGACGGCGCTTTACTGGCGTGCAGCGCCTTGGCGAACATGACAAGCATTCGTCCAGTCCATTGCTACTACGGATCAACCTCAACAAAGGCATTCGAGGTAAAACCGAGCACCCTCCCCCGAACAGTCCTAATGGCCGGCACATTGAATGCGGATACTGGCGCAGATCTTCTGATTGAAACCATTCGCCTGCTCCGCCAGGAGCCCAGTGACTGGGCACGCCATTTGCAATTTGAAGTGACTGGTAAAGGCGACTCGCTTGACGCCCTGCAGACACTCGCGAATGAAGACGGAACGCCAAACGTGATAGTGCATGGGCGTACAACTGACGCTCAATATGCCGATGTGTTGAATCGGTGCAGCACAGGCCTAGCACTCAAGCCGGTGGGCGGGCCGCTGGCTGACACTACGTTTCCGTCCAAGGTTATCGAGTTCGCCGAGTCGGGCCTGCTGGTCCTGAGTACGGATATCAGCGACGTACGCTCGGTACTCGGCGATGGGGCACTGTACCTGACTCGCAATGACCCCCTGGCGCTGGCACGCCTGCTCCAAACTATCGTCGAGCAGCCCGAAGAAACACTGGCATGCGCTCTACGCGGCCAACAAGCCGTCATTGCTCAATGCGCTCCGCAAAGGGCGGGCCAGGCTGTATTCAGCTTCATATTCGGAGGGCAGCCATGACACAGCAGCCAACGTTTATTACCTGGCAACCTGTGCTCACGGATCATCAGGCCTTCACCTATGAAGCCCTGTCTCTACAAGCCAAAACACCGCTGCTGGCCTACGTATTAACGATGGAGGATGCAACCCGTCGCGCACAGGGCTGGCAAGATACCCAGGTAGAGTCGATAGAACGTCGACTCGTCCCTGAGCGCGGCGGACTGCTGTATTGCTATCGCAAAATGCGCGAGCACCGACAGGACGTCCACTTGTTCGCCAGTGCATTTCAGAACCTGAAAATGCTGTATTGCCTGCTATTGGCGGTTCTGTTTCGCGTAGAGTTCTACATCATTTCGGAACCCTATTCGCCGATCGCCCAAGGTTACTTCAGCAATAAATTAGGCGTCCGTGAAAGGCTCAAGGCAGCATTGCGCCCTTTTCTTTACAAGGTTTACATGACCCTGCTCAAGCGGCGGATGTCTGGCATATTTTCAATTTCTTCTAAAGCAGTCGAGCAATACTCAAGTTCGGGCGTGACAAGAAATAAGCTGTTCCCTTTCGGCTATTTCGTCCCCTCCATTGAAGCTCGTATTCCAAACCACAAGCGCACCGAGGCGTTGAAGGTTGTCTTTGTGGGCGCATTGATTGCTCGCAAAGGGGTTGACCTGATAATTGAGGCAGTCGCCCGTTCGAAAGCACCGGTCACCCTGGATATCTATGGCCCCGGCGATGCGTCCCTGTTTGCATCCGATAGCGACAGGGTGTTTTTCCGAGGAACGATTCCGTTTGGGATGACGCAAAAGATAATAGCCACCTATGATGTACTCGTCCTACCCAGCCGATACGACGGCTGGGGCGTCGTGGTGAATGAGGCGCTGTGCGCAGGCGTCCCCGTTATCTGTAGCGATCAGGTGGGTGCTCGGGCTCTGGTCGAGCGATATGGCGCAGGAGTAGTGTTCGACGCCAATAATCCAAACGCACTGGAATCGATTATAAACGCGCTGTACGCCGACCCCGCGCGACTACCAGCCATGCGCGCCGCAACCCTTCACGCAGCAGCGGCTATTCAGCCCGATGTTGCGGCCGCTTACATGCTGGCAGTTCTTCATGCCCCCCCCCAAAGCAAGGCGACTATTGCCTCTCCTTGGTATCCGGAACAATCATTGCCATGAGCCAAGATCTCGTTCGCCTTCACCTAACCAACATTGCCGGGCTTGGCGCAGTGCAATTGATCAAGTCACTGCTGCCGGCACTGGAGCAGAATAAGCCAGTGCGCGTTGTCGAGGTTTACCTTCCCAACAGAGGGGACCTGTCGTCCTACCAGAGTGCAGACACGTCGCTGAAAACGACCCAGTACCGGCGCTACCTTCCCAATGCGTTATCACGCCTAGCTGAGTGCACCGTTCTGGGCCGACGATTTAGCGGAGAACTGCCTTTACTGGTCATGGGCGACTTGCCAATTCGCTGCAACGCACGTCAGACGGTTTTTGTTCAAACGCCTCATCTTGTGCGCCCGGAAAAGTTCTCCTGGCGCCTGGCAAAATTGAAACTGTCACTGCTCAGGTGGGTATTCCGGTCAAACCTTGAATATGCGCAAGCGTTTATAGTGCAAACATCATCGATGCGCGACGCCCTCATAAAATCGTATCCTTCGTTGCACTCGCGCGTATACGTTGTAGCGCAACCTGTTCCCGCCTGGCTGCTAACCGCCGGACTCCAACGAACAGGACGCACTAAAGCCCCTGACGCCCCCCTGCATTTGATCTATCCCGCAGCCGGATACCCGCATAAAAACCACAAGCTGCTAGCCACCCTTCATGGAAACAACCCGGCCAATTGGCCCATTGTGCATCTGGACATCACCCTCGACGAAAAAAGCAACCCCGCTCCCAACCTTGCGCAATTACGCTGCTTGGGCACACTCTCGGCATCACAGATGGTTAATGCCTATAGCACAGTGGATGCACTACTGTTTCTGTCGACAGATGAAAGTTATGGATTTCCACTTGTAGAGGCGATGTTTGTAGGGCTTCCCATTATCTGTCCAGACCTACCTTATGCACGAGTGCTGTGTGGTGATGAAGCCACCTACTTTGACGTTGATAACGCGGACTCGCTCAAGGATGCCGTAAACGAGTTGCATAGAAAGCTCTCAACCGGATACTGGCCTGATTGGAGCGAGCAGTTACGAGTGATCCCCAAGGACTGGGAGACCGTCGCGAGGACCATGCTGGATATCGCTGCCCAACCCTCTGCTGGCGCGACTAACGAATTGAATGCAAGGAAAGATTGAATGTTGATTCCGGTAATTATGGCCGGCGGCTCCGGCTCTCGCCTCTGGCCGCTTTCGCGCCAGCTCAACCCAAAACAGTTTCTCTGTCTGGCGGACAGTGAACTGTCCATGCTGCAGGCCACCATCAAACGTTTGGAAGGCCTGGATATCTGCGCGCCCCGTTTGATTTGCAACGAAGAGCATCGTTTTTTGGCTGCCGAGCAGCTTCGGCGTATAGGCCTGGAAAACACCAACATCCTGCTGGAACCAATGGGGCGCAATACAGCTCCAGCGGTGGCACTGGCCGCCCTCCAAGCCTGCGCGGACGATCAGGACCCACTTCTGCTGGTACTGGCAGCGGATCACCTGATTAAAGATGTAGCCGCATTCCAGGACTGCGTTCAACGCGCACTCCCCTTGGCAGTTGCTGGAAAGCTAGTCACCTTTGGCATTGTCGCGACTCAACCAGAAACGGGCTATGGCTATATAGAAAAGGGTGAGAGCATCGAAACCAACGGCTTTCGGGTAGCTCGCTTTGTAGAAAAGCCTGACGAGGAAACAGCCAAGGCTTATCTTTCCAGCGGAGATTATCTTTGGAACAGCGGCATGTTCATGTTTCGCGCGAGCCGTTATCTGGAGGAGCTGGGGAAATTCCGCCCCGACATCCTTGAGGCTTGCCGCCAGGCAATCGCACTGGGCGTTCAGGACATGGACTTTACCCGAGTGGGTAAAGAGGCCTTTGCGAATTGTCCAGCAGAGTCAATTGACTACGCGGTCATGGAAAAAACGACTGATGCAGTCGTTGTACCGCTCGATGCAGGTTGGAGCGATATCGGCTCTTGGGCTGCGCTATGGGAGGTCGGGACTAAAGATGCCCAAGGCAATGTCTGCCATGGTGATGTGTTAGCCGAGCAGACCAACAATACCTTTGTGCACTCCCATAGCCGCCTGGTGAGTACCGTCGGCGTTGACGACCTCGTCATTGTGGAAACAAAGGATGCGGTTCTGGTTGCCCATAAAAGCCAAGTGCAAAACGTAAAGAAAATTGTTGATCGCCTGAAAACTGAGGGCCGAACTGAGTCGTTGGACCATCGCGAAGTCTATCGACCGTGGGGCATGTATGATTCAATCGATAATGGCACCCGATATCAGGTGAAGCGTATTACCGTCAATCCGGGTGCAAAGCTGTCATTACAAATGCATCATCACCGGGCCGAACATTGGATTGTAGTAAGCGGTACCGCCAAGGTAACCAATGGCGAAAAAACGTACCTGGTTACGGAAAACCAATCAACTTACATCCCTATTGGCCAAGTCCACACCTTGGAAAACCCTGGAGTAATTCCACTAGAGCTGATTGAAGTGCAGTCCGGATCCTACTTGGGTGAAGATGACATAGTGCGCTTTGAAGACTTGTATGGTCGTACATGAGAGGTTGTCTTGAAGTTATCAATTATCACAGTCAGCTTTAACAGTGCGAGCACCATCCGAGACACAATCGAGTCAGTTCTTTCACAAGACTATGCTGACATTGAGTACATCGTGGTGGACGGTGGCTCGAAAGATGACACGCAGGCGATTGTTGAATCTTATGGGAAGTGCATCAACCACTTTGTCAGCGAGCCGGACAAGGGGATTTACGATGCCATGAACAAAGGAGTGTCTTTAGCAACCGGAGCAGTGGTCGGGATCCTGAACTCCGATGACTTCTATGAAAACTCCACCTGCGTTTCTTCTGTAATGAAAGCTTTTGAAGATCGCCCCGAGAGTGATGTGGTGTTCGGTGACGTGATATTTGTAAATCCAGCCGACTTGCATAAAGTCACACGTTTTTACCGTGGTAATCGATTCGCACCATGGAAGTTACGTTTCGGCTGGATGCCACCTCATCCAGCGACGTTCATCCGCAAAACAGCGTACGAGACGGTGGGTTTGTATTCATTGAAGTATAGGATTTCAGCTGACTATGAGTTTTTTGTCAGGCTGTTCACGGTGCACAAGCTCCGGTATTCATACCTTGATCAAGTGCTGGTACGTATGCGCTCGGGTGGCGCAAGTACCGCGGGACTCAAAAGCAGCTTGAAGCTTAACTTGGAAATCGTTGAAGCATGCCGCTCGAATGGTGTCTACACCAACATATTCATGCTTTTGTTGAAACTGCCGTTCAAACTCTACGAATTGCGCAAGCGGCCGGCAGAGGCTGCCTGATTTTCATCACGGCAAACGGAGAAGGATGGCAGAGGACTCAGTGAAGCGCCTGCTACGCCAAAGGTATATCGACTCCAGCGTGCTCACCCTAACAGTATGGGCTCATCTTCATTGAGCCCTATGCGCCCTGCTTACGATGCCCCAAGCGCCCAACCAGCGCTCCTAGCAACGGACCAATCAGCATTCCCACGATCAACGCCACCGTGATGAACACAGCTACCGGGAACTGTGCTGAACTCCAGCCCAGAAACGACAAGGACACACTGTGCTGGTTCTCCAAGACAAACGCGAGCACCGCCAGGACCACCAGCAGGACAGCCAATACCAGCAAAATACGTTTCACACTCCGCATACCTAACTCCTACTTCATATGACTCAGACGACTGTTTCTTCGTCTTCGTTCACCCGATCACGCAACTCCTTGCCCGGCTTGAAGTGAGGTACGAACTTTCCGTCCAGACTCACCGACTGCCCAGTCTTAGGATTCCGTCCAACCCGTGGCGCACGGTAGTGCAGCGAAAAACTCCCAAACCCGCGAATTTCAATCCGATCGCCGGTCGCCAGGCACTGGGACATTTGCTCAAGCATGGTCTTGATAGCCAGCTCCACATCCTTGGATGAGAGCAGCCCTTGATGGGTGACAATTCGTTCGATCAACTCCGACTTCGTCATAATTTTCCCTTCTTTTTCAAGCAGCTAGGAAAAGCGCTTCGAAGGTTTTAGCATGACTTGATGAATTTGAACAGCCCATACAGCAACTTATATACAGGTTAGATAGATACCTGCAATACCCGCGTTACAAGCTCAATTGCAGATCACCAGCATGGTGCGGGTTACGGCGCCGGCGGGGTTCCAGCCGAAGAGGTAGTCGCCCTCTTCGTCCTTGGCGTCGCTGGACCTTGTGATCACCTTGTAGCCCTGCTGCTTGCACTCTCTGGCGGCACGGCTTTCGCACTTACCCCAGTTGTTGCCCAGGCCTGAGCAATCGACCTCAATGCCGCTGACGCCGCGCCTGGCATGGGTCTTTGCACTGGTAACAGAGCAGCCTGCAAGCGTTAACACTACGAATACTACGATAAGCCTGTTCATTCAGATCCTTACTGAGGCCACAACACGGGAGCCGCTTTTGTTAAGACTATAGTCAGTTCTGACACTGTGCTGTACGTCTTGGTTCTCGGTTGTTGGATCAAGGAATTTCAAGCACAAAAAAGGGCGACCGAAGTCGCCCTTTTTTTATGGTCTAGCAGAACTTAGTTCTGTTTTTCCATTTGTGCACGCAACAGGTCGCCCAGAGTGGTAGGACCAGCAGCGATGCTATCCGAAGGCTTGTCTTTCAAGCTTTGGATGGCTTCTTTCTCTTCAGCATCGTCTTTCGACTTGATGGAGAGTTGGATTACACGGCTCTTGCGGTCAACGCTGATGATCTTGGCTTCTACTTCCTGGCCTTCTTTCAGAACGTTACGTGCGTCTTCAACGCGGTCACGGCTGATTTCGGAGGCTTTCAGAGTCGCTTCGATATCGTCGGCCAGAACGATGATGGCGCCTTTGGCGTCAACTTCTTTCACGATGCCTTTAACGATTGCGCCTTTGTCGTTGTCCTGAACGTATTCAGAGAACGGGTCGCTTTCCAGTTGCTTGATACCCAGGGAGATACGCTCGCGCTCTGGGTCAACCGACAGGATAACGGTGTCCAGCTCGTCGCCCTTCTTGAAACGACGAACAGCTTCTTCGCCAACTTCGTTCCAGGAGATGTCGGACAGGTGAACCAGGCCGTCGATGCCGCCGTCCAGACCAATGAAGATACCGAAATCGGTGATCGACTTGATGGTGCCGGAGATTTTATCGCCCTTGTTGAACTGGCCAGAGAAATCTTCCCATGGGTTAGATTTGCACTGCTTGATGCCCAGGGAGATACGACGACGCTCTTCGTCGATGTCCAGAACCATAACTTCCACTTCGTCGCCGACTTGTACGACTTTCGAAGGGTGGATGTTTTTGTTGGTCCAGTCCATTTCAGAAACGTGTACCAGGCCTTCAACGCCTTCTTCCAGCTCAGCGAAGCAGCCGTAGTCAGTCAGGTTGGTAACACGCGCGGTTACGCGAGTGCTTTCTGGGTAACGGGCTTTGATAGCAACCCATGGATCTTCACCCAGTTGCTTCAGGCCCAGGGAAACACGGTTGCGTTCGCGATCGTATTTCAGAACCTTGACATCGATCTCGTCGCCAACGTTGACGATTTCCGATGGATGCTTGATACGCTTCCAAGCCATGTCGGTAATGTGCAGCAGGCCATCCACGCCACCCAGGTCGACGAATGCGCCGTAGTCGGTGAGGTTTTTGACGATACCTTTGACTTGTTGGCCTTCCTGCAGGGATTCCAGCAGAGCTTCACGCTCGGCGGAGTTCTCTGCTTCCAGGACGCTGCGACGGGAAACGACAACGTTGTTGCGTTTCTGGTCGAGTTTGATGACCTTGAATTCGAGTTCTTTGCCTTCCAGGTGCGTGGTGTCGCGCACAGGACGAACGTCGACCAAAGAACCTGGCAGGAACGCACGGATGCCGTTAACGTCGACAGTGAAGCCGCCTTTAACCTTACCGTTGATAACGCCCTTGACCACTTCTTCAGCTGCGAAGGCTGCTTCGAGAACAATCCAGCATTCAGCGCGCTTGGCTTTTTCACGGGACAGCTTGGTTTCACCGAAACCGTCTTCAACCGAGTCCAGAGCAACGTGAACTTCGTCACCGACATTGATAGTCAGGTCACCAGCATCGTTGTAGAACTGTTCCAGCGGGATCAGAGCTTCAGACTTCAGACCAGCGTGAACGGTTACCCAGCGAGCTTGGTAATCGATATCAACGATAACACCGGTGATGATGGAGCCTGCCTGAAGGTTCAGGGTTTTTAGGCTTTCTTCAAAGAGTTCCGCAAAGCTTTCGCTCATTTTAATTCCTGTTGATAAGGGCGAAGAATACGCCCATCTCCACACCCCAGACGGTGTGGGTCAGTTTCAGTTAAAAGAAGCCACCGCAGGACTATGACTGGTCCCCTACGGCCTTCTTGATCACCCGGCGATATCGCGAATGGCGATTTCACTCAAGATGCGTTCCAGCACCTGCTCGATGGACAACTCCGTGGAATCCAGCTGTATGGCGTCAGCCGCCGGCTTGAGCGGGGCTACCGCACGCTGGGTGTCACGTTCATCACGTGCACGGATCTCATCTAGCAGACTCGACAGACTAACACCATCGACTTTGCCCTTCAACTGCAAGTAGCGGCGACGAGCACGCTCCTCGGCGCTGGCGGTCAGGAAAATCTTCAATGGTGCCTCGGGAAACACCACTGTGCCCATGTCGCGACCATCGGCCACCAGGCCCGGCGGCTCCTGAAACGCCCGCTGACGTTGCAGCAGGGCATCACGCACGGCCGGCAGCGCAGCAACCTGGGAAGCCCAGGAACCGACTTGCTCGTTACGCAGGTCATCGGTCACATCATCCCCTTCAAGGATAATGCGCTGGGGATGACCTTCCGTCGCGCCGACGAACTGCACATCAAGGTGCGCCGCCAGCAGCTTCAGGGATTCTTCGTTGGTGAGATCGACGCCATGGTTGCGTGCGGCAAAGGCCAGCAGGCGGTACAGCGCGCCGGAATCCAGCAGGCACCAGCCCAGGCGCTTGGCCAGGATGCCGGCGATCGTGCCTTTGCCCGAGCCGCTTGGCCCGTCGATGGTAATCACCGGTGCTTTGATATTCACAATTGAGCCTCTTGGGCTACACGAATGCCGACTTGGGCACACAGTGTAAGAAAGTTCGGAAAAGACGTAGCTACATTGGCGCAGTCACGGATACGAATTGGCGCGGCCGCCCGCAAGGAAGCCACGCTGAACGCCATGGCAATCCGATGATCACCACGGGCATGGACTTCACCACCGCCGATCAGGCCACCGTCAATGATAATCCCATCAGGGGTCGGTTCACACTTCACCCCCAGCGCCAGCAGACCATCGGCCATGACCTGGATACGATCAGACTCCTTCACGCGCAGCTCTTGGGCACCGCGCAATACCGTGCGCCCCTCAGCGCAGGCCGCCGCAACGAACAACACCGGGAACTCATCGATCGCCAACGGCACCAACGCCTCGGGAATCTCAATCCCCTTCAATGACGCCGCACGCACGCGCAGGTCAGCCACAGGTTCGCCGCCGACTTCGCGAAGGTTTTCCAGGGTGATATCCGCGCCCATCAGCCGCAGGATATCGATCACACCAGTGCGCGTCGGGTTGATGCCGACGTGCTCCAGCAACAACTCGGAGCCCTCGGCAATCGACGCAGCCACCAGGAAAAACGCCGAGGAGGAAATATCCCCCGGCACTTCAATATGGGTCGCCGTCAGCGCGTGGCCAGACTCAACCGACGCCGTCGCCCCTTCTACCGCCACCGGATACCCAAACCCACGCAACATGCGCTCAGTATGGTCACGGGTCGGCGCAGGCTCGGTCACCGCCGTCTTGCCCTCGGCATACAGCCCAGCCAGCAACAGACAGGATTTGACCTGGGCGCTGGCCATTGGCATCAAATAAGTCAGGCCTTTGAGCGCCTGACCCCCGCGAATGGTCAGTGGCGGACGCCCTTCCGGCCCCGTCTCGATCACCGCGCCCATTTCCCGCAAAGGCTTGGCGACGCGACTCATCGGACGTTTGGACAGCGATGCATCACCGGTCAGCACGCTGTCAAAGCTCTGCGCCGCCAGCAACCCGGACAACAATCGCATCGACGTACCGGAATTACCCAGGTAAATCGGCCCCGGCGCAGACTTCAAACCATGCAAGCCCACCCCATGAATGGTCACACGCCCATGGTGCGGCCCCTCAATCACCACGCCCATGTCGCGAAACGCCTGCAAGGTCGCCAAGGCATCTTCACCTTCAAGGAACCCTTCGACCTCAGTCACACCATCGGCCAGCGAACCCAGCATGATCGACCGATGGGAGATGGACTTGTCGCCCGGCACCCGAATACGTCCGCTCAAGCGGCCACCCGGATTGGCGATAAAGGTCAGCTCATCGGTGTTCACTGCGGTTTCCACATAGGCCCGGCGCGCCAAGATCTTGCTGAAATGCTCCCGCGCCATCCGCGCACGGGTGAACACGCCCAACAATTGGTGGCCATCGCCGGCATCGACCGCGTCGCGCAAGGCATCGAGGTCACTGCGGAAGGTATCCAGGGTGCGCAACACCGCTTCGCGGTTGGCGAGGAAGATGTCGTGCCACATCACCGGGTCGCTGCCGGCAATTCGCGTGAAATCACGGAAGCCACCGGCGGCGTAACGGAAAATCTCGAGGTTCTCGTTGCGTTTGGCCAGCGAATCCACCAAGCCAAAAGCCAGCAGGTGCGGCAGATGACTGGTCGCCGCCAGCACTTCATCGTGGCGCTCGACCTGCATATGTTCCACATCCGCCCCCAGCTCGCGCCAGAGACGATCCACAACGGCCAGCGCGGCCGGATCGGTCTGTTCCAGAGGGGTCAGGATCACCTTGTGACGACGGAACAGCTGCGCATTGGAAGCCTCCACCCCGCTCTGCTCGGAACCGGCAATTGGATGCCCCGGCACAAACCGCGCAGGCATGCCGCCAAAGGCCTGCTGCGCTGCACGCACCACATTACCTTTGGCACTGCCGACGTCCGTGAGGATCGCATCACCCAGATCCATGCCAGCCAACAGCGCCAGCAACTTTTCCATGGCCAGGATCGGCACGGCGAGCTGGATCACGTCCGCGCCCTGGCACGCAAGCGCCAGGTCTGCTTCACAGCGATCCACCACTCCCAGCTCAACCGCCAATTTGCGCGATTGCGGGTCCAGGTCCACACCGACCACTTCGCCACACAACCCGCTTTCACGCAGGCCTTTGGCGAAGGAGCCGCCGATCAACCCCAGACCGACCACCACCAGGCGACCGATCATAGGCACAGCAGGTTGCAATGCAGTGACATCAACCACGGGCCAGAACCTTGGCCAGCGCCTCCAGGAAGCGGGTGTTTTCTGCCGGCAAGCCGATGGTGATACGCAGGTGATTCGGCATGCCGTAATTGGCCACCGGACGCACGATCACGCCTTCGCGTAGCAGGCCCTGGAACACAGGGGCCGCCACTTGGCCGAGATCGACACAAATGAAGTTGCCCTTGGATGGAATCCAGCCCAGGCCCAACTCACGGAAGCCTTCCTGCAACTGCAGCATGCCGGTTTCGTTGAGGCGACGACCTTCTTCCAGGTAGTCGGCATCCTTCACCGCCGCACAAGCCGCCGCCAAGGCGAGGCTGTTGACGTTGAACGGTTGGCGCACGCGGTTCAGCACGTCGGCGACGACGGCTGTGGACAGGCCATAGCCGACCCGCAGCGACGCCAGGCCGTAAGCCTTGGAGAAGGTGCGCGACACCAGCAGGTTCGGGTAAGCCGCCAGGAAATCCAGGCCGTCGGGCAGGTCGCTGCCTTCGGCATACTCGATGTAGGCCTCGTCCAGCACCACCAGCACATGCTCAGGCACATCCTGCAGGAAGTCGTCCAACGCTTGTGAGTCGAACCAGGTGCCGGTCGGGTTATTCGGGTTGGCGATGAAGACCACACGGGTCTGGGCGTCGATGGCCGCCAGCATGGCCGGCAGGTCGTGGCCCCAGTCCTTGGCAGGAATAACCCGCGCATCCGCACCCACTGCCTGGGTGACGATAGGGTACACGGCAAACGCGTGCTCGCTGAATACGGCGTTCAAGCCAGGCGCCAGGTAAGCGCGGCCGACCAACTCAAGAATGTCGTTGGAGCCATTACCCAGGGTGACCTGGCTCAGCTCGACCCGGCACTTCTCCGCCAGCAGCGACTTGAGGGCAAAGCCGTTGCCATCGGGGTAACGGGTCAGCTCGGCCAACTCTTCACGAATCGCCGCCAGCACTTTAGGGCTAGGACCCAGCGGGTTTTCGTTGCTCGCCAACTTGACGATCTTGGACGGATCCAGATTCAACTCACGCGCCAACTCGTCCACAGGCTTGCCCGGAACGTAAGGCGACAGTTGTTGCACGCCCGGCTGTGCCAGGGCGAGGAAGTTGCCACTCATGTTAACGCCTCACAAAACCGCTTTCGGGTAAGAGCCCAGCACCTTGAGTGCCACGGCTTCCTGACTGATCTTTTCGAGCACACCTTTGACCAGCGGGTCGCGATGATGGCCAACAAAATCGATAAAGAACACGTAGGTCCATTTACCGCTGCGCGAAGGACGCGTCTCGATGCGTGTCAGGTCAATCCCGTTGTCATGGAACGGCACCAGCAACTCATGCAGCGCGCCGGGCTTGTTGCTCATGGAGACGATGATCGAGGTCTTGTCGTCGCCGGTCGGCGGCACTTCCTGGTTACCGATCATCAGGAAGCGCGTGGAGTTGTCCGGGCGGTCCTCGATTTTCTCGGCCAGGCGCGTCAAGCCATACAGGCCCGCAGCCATATCACCGGCGATGGCCGCCGAGTTCCACTCACCCTTGACCCGCTTGGCCGCTTCGGCGTTGCTGGACACCGCCACGCGCTCGACATTCGGGTAATGGGCGTCCAGCCATTTGCGGCACTGGGCCAGGGACTGGGCGTGGGAGTAGATACGGCTGATGCTGTCGGTCTTGGTGTTCTCGCCCACCAACAGGTGATGGTGGATGCGCAGCTCGACTTCGCCGCAGATCACCATGTCGTGCTCAAGGAAGCTGTCCAGCGTGTGGTTGACCGCGCCTTCGGTGGAGTTTTCCACCGGCACCACGCCAAAGTTCACCGCACCGGCCGCTACTTCGCGGAACACCTCATCAATCGCAGCCATCGGCTTGCTGATCACGGCATGACCGAAGTGCTTCATGGCGGCCGCTTGGGTGAAGGTGCCTTCCGGGCCGAGGTACGCCACTTTCAGCGGCTGCTCCAGGGCCAGGCACGAGGACATGATTTCACGGAACAACCGCGCCATCTCTTCGTTACCCAGCGGCCCTTTGTTGCGCTCCATCACGCGTTTGAGCACCTGGGCTTCACGCTCAGGCCGGTAAAACACCGGCACTTCGCCTTCCGCCAGGGATGCCATCTTCACCCGTGCCACTTCTTGGGCGCAGCGTGCGCGCTCACTGATCAGCTCAAGGACTTTCTCGTCCAGGCTGTCGATGCGTACCCGCAGGGCCTTGAGTTCTTGCTCAGACATTAGCCGTGTTCCTTTTCGAACTCTGCCATGTAGGCCACCAACGCGTTGATCGCGTGGATGTCGACAGCGTTGTAGATGGAGGCGCGCATGCCACCGACCGAACGGTGGCCCTTGAGGTTCAGCAGGCCGCGGGCGTCGGCGCCGGCCAGGAACGGCTTGTCCAGGCGATCGTCAGCCAGGCGGAACGGCACGTTCATCCACGAGCGGTCGGTGAGGTTGATCGGGTTGCTGTACAGGCCGCTGGCGTCGATAAAGTCGTACAGGGTGCGCTTCTTCTCTTCGTTCAGCTTGCCCATGGCCGCCACACCGCCCTGTTCTTTGAGCCACTCGAACACCAGGCCGGACAGGTACCAGGCGAATGCCGGCGGGGTGTTGTACATCGAGCCGTTGTCAGCCGCGACCTTGTAGTTGAGCATGGTCGGGCACAGCGAACGGGCGCGACCCAGCAGGTCTTCGCGGATGATGTTGACCAGGATGCCGCTCGGGCCGATGTTCTTCTGGGCGCCAGCGTAGATCATGCCGTACTTGGACACGTCAATTGGGCGCGAGAGGATGTCCGAAGACATGTCGCACACCAGCGGAACGTCACCCACTTCTGGCACCCAGTCGAATTCCAGGCCGCCGATGGTCTCGTTCTGCACATAGTGGACGTAGGCCGCGTCCTTCGAGAGTTTCCACTCGTTCTGACCGGGAATGGCGAAATAGTCGTAAGGCTTGGCAGTGCCTGCCACGTTGACGTTGCCGTAACGGGAAGCTTCCTCAATGGCCTTCTGGCCCCAGATGCCGGTGTCGATGTAGTCGGCAGTGCCGTCTTCCGGCAGCAGGTTCAGCGGGATCTGGGCGAACTGCTGGCTAGCGCCGCCTTGCAGGAACAGCACTTTGTAGTTGGAGGGGATGTCCAGCAAGTCGCGCAGATCCTGCTCGGCCTTGGTGGCAATGGACACGAACTCATCGCTGCGATGGCTCATTTCCATCACGGAGAGGCCTTTTCCATGCCAGTCGAGGAGTTCACCCTGCGCACGCTGCAGGACTGCTTCAGGAAGCGCCGCGGGACCGGCACAGAAGTTATAGGCTCTCTTGCTCACATCCAATCTCACTCTGATCTGGTGGTAGTCACGCAAACATATCAGGCGACACCCGATCCAATGTGGGAGCGGGCTTGTGTGGGAGCGGGCTTGCTCGCTCCCACACAAACCCTCTCCCACACCAGATCTCCATGGGTATCGATATTTCCATCCGGACAAACAACAAGGGGGCGAATCTTCATCCGCCCCCTGTGTGTCCGCTTATTCCTGCGGTTCTTCTTCGTCTGCGGCAGCGTCGAGGGTTGGCTCGTCGACGTTGTCATCGCCTGCTGCGATCACCTCGCCTTCAAACGCTTCACCTTCGAGCTCCTCGCCTTCGACTTCCGATGGTTCCTGAACGCGCTCCAGGCCTACCAACGTCTCGTCGCTGGCCAGCTTGATCAAGGTCACGCCCTGGGTGTTACGACCCAGGCTCGACACTTCATCCACACGGGTACGAACCAAAGTGCCCTGGTCGGAAATCAGCATGATCTCCTCACCATCCAGCACCTGCACCGCGCCAACCAGACGGCCGTTGCGGTCGTTGCTGACCATGGCGATCACGCCCTGGCCGCCACGTTTGTACTCCGGGAACTCGCTGATAGCAGTGCGCTTGCCATAACCACGCTCGGAAGCGGTAAGGATCTGGCTGCCTTCTTCAGGGATCAGCATCGAAATCAGCTTCTGCCCTTCTGGCAGACGCATGCCGCGCACACCACGGGCGGTACGGCCCATGGCGCGAACGTCGGATTCCTTGAAGCGCGTGACCTTGCCACCGTCGGAGAACAGCATGACCTCACGCTCGCCATCGGTGATAGCCGCGCTGATCAATACGTCACCTTCGTCCAGCTCCAAGGCGATCAGGCCCACGCTGCGTTGACGGCTGAAGGATTCCAGCGGCGTCTTCTTCACGGTGCCTTTGGCAGTCGCCATGAAGATGAAGTGACCTTCGGTGTACTCCTCAACCGGCAGCATGGTGGTGATGTATTCATCACTGTCCAGCGGCAGCAGGTTGACCAACGGACGACCACGGGCGGCACGGGAGGCTTCCGGGATCTCGTAGGTCTTGAGCCAGTACACCTTGCCTTTACTGGAGAACAGCAGAAGCGTGGTGTGGCTATTGGCGACCAGCAGGTGAGCGATGTAGTCCTCATCCTTCACGCCAGTAGCCGATTTACCCTTACCGCCACGACGTTGGGCCTGGTACGCAGCCAGCGGCTGGGTCTTGGCATAGCCACCGTGGGAGATGGTTACCACGCGCTCTTCTTCCGGGATCATGTCACCCAGGGTCAGGTCGAGGCGCGCATCGAGGATCTCGGTGCGGCGCACATCGCCGTATTCGGCGCGGATCACTTCCAGTTCTTCGCGGATCACTTCCATCAGGCGCACGGCGCTGCTGAGGATGCGGATCAACTCGCCGATCTGGTTGAGGATCTCCTGGTACTCGGCCAGCAGCTTCTCGTGCTCCAGACCGGTGAGGCGGTGCAGGCGCAGCTCCAGGATGGCCTGGGCCTGTTCCGGCGACAGGAAGTACTTGCCTTCGCGCAGGCCGTATTGCGGGTCCAGGGTCTCCGGACGGCACGAGTCGGCGCCGGCACGTTCAACCATCGCGACCACAGCGCTGGATTCCCAAGGCGTGCTGATCAGCGCTTCCTTGGCTTCCGACGGGGTTGGCGAGGCCTTGATCAGGGCGATCACCGGGTCGATATTCGACAGCGCAACTGCCTGGCCTTCCAGGATGTGGCCGCGCTCGCGGGCCTTGCGCAGTTCGAACACGGTACGGCGGGTGACCACTTCACGGCGGTGACGCACGAAGGCTTCCAGCAGATCCTTGAGGTTCAGGATGCGCGGGCGGCCGTCGATCAGTGCAACCACGTTGATACCAAACACGCTTTGCAACTGGGTCTGGGCGTAGAGGTTGTTGAGGATCACCTCAGGCACTTCGCCACGACGCAGTTCGATCACCACGCGCATACCGTCTTTGTCGGACTCGTCGCGCAGCTCGGTGATGCCTTCAAGCTTCTTCTCTTTAACCAGCTCGGCGATCTTCTCGATCAGACGCGCCTTGTTCAACTGGTAAGGAAGTTCGGTGATGACGATCTGCTGGCGGCCACCGACCTTGTCGATGTCTTCGATCATCGAGCGGGCGCGCATGTAAATGCGGCCACGGCCGGTGCGATAGGCTTCGATGATGCCAGCACGACCGTTGATGATCGCGGCAGTCGGGAAGTCTGGACCTGGGATGTATTGCATCAGCTCATCGACGGTCAGCTCAGGGTTGTCGATGAGGGCCAGGCAACCGTCGATGACTTCACCGAGGTTGTGCGGCGGGATGTTGGTCGCCATGCCCACGGCGATACCGCTGGAACCGTTGACCAGCAGGTTGGGAATACGGGTTGGCATCACAGCCGGGATCATTTCGGTGCCGTCGTAGTTCGGCACCCAGTCCACGGTTTCTTTATGCAGGTCGGCCAGCAGCTCGTGCGCCAGCTTGGTCATGCGCACTTCGGTGTATCGCATGGCCGCGGCGTTGTCGCCGTCGACCGAACCGAAGTTGCCCTGGCCGTCTACCAGCAGGTAGCGCAGGGAAAACGGCTGGGCCATCCGAACGATGGTGTCGTACACCGCAGTGTCGCCGTGAGGGTGATACTTACCGATCACGTCACCGACAACACGGGCAGATTTCTTGTACGGCTTGTTCCAGTCGTTACCCAGCTCGCTCATCGCGAACAGCACACGCCGGTGCACGGGCTTCAAGCCATCGCGCGCATCAGGCAGTGCCCGACCGACAATTACGCTCATCGCGTAGTCGAGGTAGGACTGTTTCAGCTCGTCTTCGATATTGACCGGGAGGATTTCTTTGGCCAGTTCGCCCATGAGAAGCCTGATTCCTTTTTCGGGTGAAACCTCGTCACATCCATATGGGACGAACGAAGCTCGCCGCTGCCGGCACGGTGCCTGACAACGACTTACGACAAATCAACGAGTTATGACACGGATCTGCGCGTTATGGGCAGCCCCTCGGGGCAACCCTGGAAACCGCCGGATGTTATCACAATCGCCGCCACGCACCTATCCCCCTGATGCGCATGGAGCATAGTTAGTTGACGGGTGACAGGCTTGAGGGGGACGAGAGGGGCTTAGAGAAGGATCCAGCTTGTTTTTTGAGGGTAGATCCGAAGAATTTATTGACTTAAAGGCCCCTTCGCGAGCAAGCCCGCTCCCACATTTGATTTGTGAATACATTCAAAATGTGGGAGCGGGCTTGCTCGCGAAGGCAATCCAGCAGACACCAACGCCCTCAATGCAGACGCTTGCGGCACATCAACTTGGCCAATTTGGCTGTATCCGGGCGCTCTACAATGCCCTTCTCAGTCACGATCACATCGATCAAATCAGCAGGCGTTACGTCGAACACGGGGTTGAACGCATCCACCCCCAAGCGCTGCCCAACGATCTCCAGCAACTCACCCGGATCACGCTCTTCCAACGCCACGTCATCGCCAGTCGCCATCATCAAATCGATGGTCGAACTCGGCGCCACTACCATAAAGCGCACGCCATGGTGCATGGAGCACACCGCCAGTTGGTAAGTGCCGATCTTGCTGATCACATCGCCATTGGCGGTAATGCAGTCGGCGCCGACGATCACCCAGGTCACGCCTTTGGTCTTGAGGATGTGGGCCCCGGCCGAGTCGGCATTCACCGTCACCGGGATGCCCTCGCCCGCCAACTCCCAGGCGGTCAGCCGCGAGCCTTGCAGCCAGGGCCGGGTTTCGTTGGCGTAGACCTGCTCGACCATGCCTTCCAGAAACGCCGCCCTAATGACACCAAGCGCTGTACCCACTCCACCGGTAGCCAAAGCGCCAGCATTGCCGTGGGTCAGAATCGCCTGGGCATTACCCTGGTGCTTGCGAATCAACTCCACGCCCAACTGGGCCATGGTGAGATTGGCTTCGCGATCACTTTCATGGATGGCAATGGCTTCCGCCTCCAGCACCGCCAGCGGATCGGCGTGCTTCTTGACCCGGTCCAGGCGGTCGCGCATGCGCTTGAGGGCCCAAAACAGGTTCGAGGCGGTCGGACGGGTATCAGCTAATAGTGCGTAGTCTTCTTCCCACGCAGCTTGCCAGTCACCGCCTTCGGCTATCCGTTCACGCGCCGCAAGCACCAGGCCATAGGCCGCGCTGATACCGATGGCCGGTGCGCCACGCACCGTCATTGAGCGGATGGCCGCTGCCACTTCATCCACCGTGGAGCAGGCCACCCAGGTTTCCCGGGCCGGCAAGGCACGCTGATCGAGCAGGTGCAGCACGCCATCGCGCCAATCGATGGCCTTTACTTTCTCCGCAGCCAACAGTCGATCGCGCATTCCCTACTCCGCACTCATGAACAAAAGCCGCCGATTATAGCGATCCGCCAGCCAGGACGCTCGGGTATACTTCGGCCTTCTTTTATAGCTGCCTGGGAAGAAGCCTTCGATGATCGCCACTGCCGCTCCACTCGACTTATTGTTACTGCCAACCTGGCTGGTACCCGTCGAACCCGCCGGCGTGGTGCTCAAGGAACACGGCCTGGGCATCCGCGACGGACGCATTGCGTTTATCGGCCCTCGGGCAGCGGCGCTTAAACTCAAAGCAACTGAAACACGTGAATTGCCGGGCATGCTGCTCAGCCCCGGCCTGATCAACGCCCACGGGCATGCGGCAATGAGCCTGTTTCGCGGCCTGGCCGACGACCTGCCGCTGATGACCTGGCTGGAAAAACACATCTGGCCCGCCGAAGCCAAGTGGGTCGATGAAGCCTTTGTACGTGATGGCACCGACCTGGCCATTGCCGAGCAACTCAAGGGCGGCATCACGTGCTTCTCCGATATGTACTTCTACCCCAAGGTCGCCAGCGACTGCGTACACAACAGCGGCATGCGCGCGCAAATCGCGATTCCGGTGCTCGACTTCCCGATCCCCGGCGCCAGCAGCGCCGATGAGGCGATCCGCCAGGGCATCGAATTGTTCGGCGACCTCAAGCACCACCCACGCATCAAGATCACCTTCGGCCCCCACGCGCCGTACACCGTGTGCGACGAAAACCTGGAGAAAATCCGCGTCATTGCCGAAGAGCTGGACGCCGCGATCCAGATGCACGTTCACGAAACCGCCTTCGAAGTGCAGCAAGCTGTCGAGAAAACTGGCGAACGGCCATTAGCGCGACTGGGGCGTCTTGGACTATTGGGCCCGCGCTTCCAGGCCGTTCATATGACCCAAATCAGCGAGGACGACCTGGCTTTGCTGGTAGAAAGCAACACCAGCATCGTTCATTGCCCGGAATCGAACCTGAAACTGGCCAGCGGCTTCTGCCCGGTTGAGCGCTTATGGCAAGCAGGCGTCAACGTGGCCATCGGCACCGATGGCGCGGCCAGCAATAACGACCTCGACCTGCTAGGCGAAACCCGCACAGCGGCGATGCTGGCCAAGGCCGTCGCCGGCTCCGCCACCGCCCTGGACGCCCACCGCGCCTTGCGCATGGCTACGCTCAACGGTGCGCGCGCCATGGGCCTGGAAAGCGAGATTGGCTCGCTGGAAGTGGGCAAGGCTGCGGATATCGTCGCCTTCGACTTGTCGGGGCTGGCGCAACAACCGATCTACGATCCGGTCTCACAGCTTATATATGCCACTGGACGTGATTGCGTGAAACACCTTTGGGTCGCCGGCAAGCAGTTGCTCGACGACCGGCAATTGACCCGCATGGATGAACAACAGTTGACCGCCACGGCCATTGCCTGGGGCAAACGCATCAGCGGGCACCACGAATAACGCCGGCCTTGAATGCACCTATTCAGGACCGACAAACCGATTTATCAGATTTAGAGGATTCACCATGAGCAACGTCGACCACGCCGAAATCGCCAAATTCGAAGCCCTGGCTCACCGCTGGTGGGACCGCGAAAGCGAGTTCAAGCCGCTGCACGACATCAACCCGCTGCGGGTCAACTGGATTGACGAGCGCGTCAACCTGGCTGGCAAAAAGGTGCTGGACGTGGGTTGTGGCGGCGGCATCCTCAGCGAAGCCATGGCCCAACGCGGCGCCACCGTGATGGGTATCGACATGGGCGAAGCGCCACTGGCCGTGGCCCAATTGCACCAGCTGGAATCCGGCGTGAGCGTGGAATACCGCCAGATCACCGCCGAAGCCCTCGCCGAAGAGATGCCCGAGCAATTCGACGTGGTGACCTGCCTTGAGATGCTGGAACACGTGCCCGACCCATCCTCGGTGATCCGCGCTTGCTTCCGCATGGTCAAGCCCGGCGGCCAGGTGTTCTTCTCCACCATCAACCGTAACCCCAAGGCCTACCTGTTCGCGATCATCGGCGCCGAATACATCATGAAGCTGCTGCCGCGCGGCACCCATGACTTCAAGAAATTCATCCGCCCTTCCGAATTGGGCGCGTGGAGCCGCCAGGCCGGGCTGACCGTCAAGGACATCATCGGCCTGACCTACAACCCGCTGACCAAGCACTACAAGCTGGCCAACGACGTGGACGTCAACTACATGATCCAGACCCTGCGCGAGGAGTAAGCCTGTGAAGTTGCGAGCAGTTCTCTTCGACATGGACGGCACCTTGCTGGACACCGCGCCAGACTTTATCGCCATCTGCCAGGCCATGCGCACCGAGCGCGGCCTGGCGCCGATCAACGACCAGCATATCCGCGATGAAATCTCCGGCGGTGCGCGGGCGATGGTCGCAGTCACCTTCTCGATGGACCCGGAATCGCCAGGTTTTGAAGAGTTGCGCCTGGAGTTCCTGGAGCGCTACGTCAAAGGCTGCGCGGTGCACAGCAAACTGTTCGAGGGCATGGCCGAGCTGCTGGAAGACATCGAGAAAGCCAAGCTGATCTGGGGCGTGGTCACCAACAAGCCCCTGCGTTTTGCCGAACCGATCATGCAGCAACTGGGCCTGGCAGAGCGTTCGGCGCTGCTGATCTGCCCGGACCATGTAAAAAACAGCAAGCCGGACCCGGAGCCGATGATCCTGGCGTGCAAGATGCTCGGCCTCGACCCGGCCAGCGTGTTGTTCGTGGGTGACGACCTGCGGGACATCGAGTCCGGTCGCGATGCCGGTACCCGCACCGCAGCGGTGACCTACGGCTATATCCACCCGGATGACAACCCGCGTCACTGGGGTGCGGATGTGGTGGTGGATCACCCGCTGGAACTGCGTAAGGTGCTGGATAACGCGTTGTGCAGTTGCTGATGGCTCGAAGATCCTGCAAACACTGAGGTCAATGTGGGAGCTGGCTTGCCTGCGATGGCGCAGTGTCAGCCAGCACACATGCCAGCTTAGAGACCGCTATCGCAGGCAAGCCAGCTCCCACAGGAATTGGATTCCAAATTGAGAGCTGTATCACTGTGAATTTTGTCGAGGCTATTTATGTTTGATTACTCTGCACGTCCAGAACTGCTCAAAGGCCGGGTCATCCTGGTGACCGGCGCCGGTCGCGGGATCGGTGCGGCAGCGGCGAAAACCTATGCCGCCCATGGCGCCACCGTGCTGCTGCTGGGCAAGACCGAAGCCAACCTGGCCCAGGTGTATGACGAAATCGAAGCCTTGGGCCAGCCTCAGCCGGTGGTGATCCCGTTCAATCTGGAGACCGCCCTGCCCCATCAATACGATGAGCTGGCGGCGATGATCGAAAAGGAGTTCGGCCACCTCGACGGCCTGCTGCACAACGCCTCAATCATCGGCCCACGCACGCCAATCGAACAGTTGTCCGGCGAGAACTTCATGCGGGTGATGCACGTGAACGTCAATGCGATGTTCATGCTGACCAGCACGTTGTTGCCGCTGCTCAAGCTGTCCCAGGACGCATCGGTGGTGTTCACCTCCAGCAGCGTCGGGCGCAAGGGCCGGGCGTATTGGGGGGCTTACGGGGTGTCGAAATTCGCCACTGAAGGCCTGATGCAAACCCTGGCCGATGAGCTCGACACCGTCGCACCGGTGCGCGCCAATAGCATCAACCCAGGTGCCACGCGCACCAGCATGCGGGCCCAGGCGTATCCGGGGGAGAACCCGACGGACAACCCAACCCCGGAAGAGATCATGCCGGTGTACCTGTACCTGATGGGGCCGGACAGTACCGGCATTAATGGCCAGGC
Organism: Pseudomonas sp. 18175; assembly: GCF_050432925.1. Taxonomy (NCBI): domain Bacteria; kingdom Pseudomonadati; phylum Pseudomonadota; class Gammaproteobacteria; order Pseudomonadales; family Pseudomonadaceae; genus Pseudomonas; species Pseudomonas sp. 18175. The sequence goes on from NZ_JBKFTO010000003.1 coordinate 244,763, forward strand.
GTTCGACGCGCAGTAACACCTGGCACACCACAAAACCCAATGTGGGAGAGGCCCGCTCCCACACAACCCTGCTCCCACATTTATATTGCGGTGTTCTCTAGGGTTTAGTTTTTCACCACTTCCTCAAGGGTGAAGCGGCCCAAAGGGTTCTGCAGGAAGTTGCTGATGTTGCTGCGTGAAATGTTGATGTACGGGCTGTAGTACAGGTCAATCCAGTTCACGTCCTGCTTCGCCAACTTCTGCAACTCCACGTACATCTGCTCACGCTTGACCGGATCGGCTTCGATGCGTGCCTGGGCCACCAGGTCCTTGACCTTGTCGTTCTTGTAGCGGGTCATGTAGTTCTGGTTGGTGTCGTGGCCTAGTACGAAGGTGGTCTTCTGGTCCGGGTCAAGAATGTCGTTGGTCCAGTACATCACCGAGATGTCGTATTCGCCGTCCACCAGCATCTGCCAGCTCTGGGTCGGGTCGACCTTTTGCAAGTTGGCGGTCACGCCGACCTTGGCCAGTTGATCCTTGATGATCACCGCGATCTGCTCATCGGCTTCGTTGCCGGCGTTGACCACATAGTTGAGCTTCAAGTCTTTGGCCCCCGCGGCGGCCAGCAGTTTCTTGGCTTCGGTCGGGTCGTACGGGCGCTGAAGGTTGTTGGCGTAGTGGAACAGCGAGCCCTTGGGAATGTAGGAATAGGCCACGGTGCCTTGACCGAAGGTGGCGGTCTTCACCAGCGATTGTTTATCGATGGCCATGTCCAGCGCTTGCCGCACTTGCGGCTTGGCCAACAGGCCATGCTCGTGGTTGATCAACAGGTGATCTTCACGGGTGGATGGGTCGGAATGCACCACCACGTTTTTGTCTTTCTTCAGCTCTTCAACCCGGGAAAACGGTACGAAGATCGCCGTGTCCAGTTCGTTGTTCTGCACCATGCGCATGCGGGTGTTGTCGTCGGTCACCGAGACCCACTCCACGCCATCGAGGCTCACGTTCTTGGCCTGCCAGAAGTTCGGGTTCTTTTTCAGGATCACCCGATCGCCCTTGCGCCACTCGTCCACGGTAAACGCACCGGAGGTCACCGGGTTTTCCGAGTAGGCGTCTTCGCCCAGTTTAGTCATGGCTTTTTCCGACAGGATCGACACGGTCGGCGAAGCCAGTTGGGAGAGGAAGGCCACTGCCGGGGTTTTGAGGGTCACCACCAGGGTCTTGGCGTCGGTGGCCTTGGCGGTGTCGATCAGCTTGAACGGGTCGCTCCACAGCGACGCCTTGTTGTCGCGAATACGCAGCAGGCTGAACACACCGTCTTCGGCGGTAATCGGCGAGCCGTCGGAGAACTTCGCGTCACGCAGCTTGAAGGTGTAGGTCAGGCCGTCCTTGGAAATCTCCCAGCTTTCTGCCAACCCCGGCTCCATCTTGGTGCCCAGATTGTCGACGCGGACCAGGGTGTCGTAGACGTTGGCGAATACCCAGGTGTCGCGGTTTTGCGCGCTTTTGATCGGGTCGAACGTGGTGCTGTCTTCACGGCAGCCAATGGTCAATACACCGGCGGCGTGCGCCAGCCCCGCAGTAAGGGACCAGGCGGTCAGCGTAGCGGCTGCAAGCAACTTCAAGTGGCGCGATTGCATGTCATAACTCCTTGTTTATGGACGGCAGAAAGGGTCAACGGTTGTTCAAGCACGCAACTGTACCGATGCTCGTGCAGGAAGTGAGTCGGCGGCAACACCACGGAACACATGGGCTGCGCATGCCGGCAACGCGGGTGAAAGGCGCAGCCTGTAGGCAAATTCAGTGGGCTTGGCGGCTCACCTGGCAGGGGCTCTGTAGGCAATGGCCGATGGGGATCAATCTCGGGAATCGCCTCAATCAACGCCGCCGTATAGGGATGGCGCGGCGCGGTAAACACCGCCTCCACCGGCCCCTCTTCGACGATCTTGCCCAGGTACATCACCGCCACGCGGTCGCACAGGCGGCGCACGATGGCCAGGTCGTGGGCGATAAACAGGATCGCCAGGTTCATGCGCTGTTGCAGCTCCAGCAACAGGTTGATGATCTGACCCTGGATCGACACATCCAGCGCCGCCACGCATTCATCGGCGATGATCAGGCGCGGCTCTACCGCCAGCGCCCGGGCAATGCCGACGCGCTGACACTGGCCGCCGCTGAGGGAAGCGGGCTTGCGGCTGGCGAGTTCAGGGCGCAGGCCCACCAGGTCGAGCAGTTCGTTGACACGCGCAGGGATCCGCTCGGCCGGGACCTTGCGCTGTACGCGCAACACCTCGGCGAGGGTTTCGCCGATGGTATGGCGTGGGTTCAGCGCGGCGTACGGGTCCTGGAAGATCATCGCGGTTTCATGTCGCAAACGCGCAATGTCGACGGCGCTGCCGTGGGCCATGTCGATGCCGTCGAATAACACCTGGCCGCCGCTGATCGGGTTGAGGTGCAAAATTGCCCGGCCCAAGGTGCTCTTGCCGCTGCCGGACTCGCCCACCAACCCCAGGGTTTCGCCCGCCGCCAGGCTCAGGGAAACGCCGTTGACTGCCATTACCCACTGCTTGTTCAACCCGAACAGCCCGGTGCCGGACGCGGCAAACTTCACCTCCAGGTCCTTGATCTGCAACAGGCTCATAGGCGTGCCTCCAACGGGTAGTGGCAAGCAACCCGCGTACCTTCGGGCAACCGTTCAGTGCACAACGCCCCCACCTGCGGACAGCGCGGGTTAAAGCGACAACCAACGGGCAAGGCATCCAGCAACGGCGGCTGGCCCGGGATGGTACGCAGCAAGGCATGGCCGCTGCTATGGGCCGGTTGACAGTCGATAAGCCCGGCGGTGTACGGGTGCCGGGGATTGGCCAGCAGGTCATACTTGCTGCCGTGTTCGCACAGGCGTCCGGCGTACATCACGGCGATGGAGTCGCAGGTCTGCGCCACCACGCCAAGGTCGTGGGTGATCATGATGATCGACAGGCCGCGCTGGTCCCGCAGGTCCAGCAACAGCCGCAGGATCTGCGCCTGCACGGTGACGTCGAGGGCGGTAGTGGGCTCGTCGGCAATCAATACCTTCGGGTTGCAGCCCAAGGCCACGGCGATCATCGCGCGCTGGCGCATGCCGCCGGAAAACTCGTGAGGGAAATTATCGACCCGCGCCTGGGGATCGGGGATGCCCACCTGACGCAACACCTCGATAGCCTGGCGTCGCGCGTCTTTTTTCGACGCGCCTTGATGCAGGCGCACGCCCTCGGCGATCTGCTCACCGATACGCATCAGCGGGTCCAGATGGCTGCTGGGGTTCTGGAAGATCATACCCAGTTGCCCGCCGCGCACGGCACGCATCCCGGCAGCGTCCAGTTGCAACAGATCCTTGCCGGCCAAGCGCACCGCGCCGCCCTGCACCCGCAGGTTGGGCGACGGCAACAGACGCATCAGGCCACGACAGGCCATGGTCTTGCCCGAGCCGCTCTCGCCCACCAGGCCAAGGATTTCACCCTCGGCCAGGTCGAAAGATACGCGGTCCACCAGGGTGACATCGCGTCCGTTGTTATTGGCGATCACGCTTAAATCCTGCACCTGTAACAGACTCATGAGCGATCCCCCAGCACTTGCGCCACGCCGTCCGCCAGCAGGCTGAAGCCCATGGCCAGGGTCACAATGGCCAGCCCTGGAAACGTGCAGATCCACCAGGCGGTGGTGATAAAGGCCTGGCCTTCGGCGACCATCGTGCCCCACTCGGCAGTCGGCGGTTGCACGCCAAGGCCCAGGTAGCTCACGGCGGCGCCATTGAGCAACACCAGCACGGCGTCGGACATGGAAAACACGATCGAGCCGAACATCGCGTTAGGCAGCAGATGGCGAAACAAAATGCGCCCATGGCCAAAGCCGAGGCTTTCGGCCGCCAGGGCAAAGTCGCTTTCCTTGAGCACCAGGATCTGCGAGCGGATCAACCGCGCATACGACACCCAGCCCACCAGCGCCATGGCGATATAAAAACTCTTCAAGCCCGGCCCGAGGATGGCCATGATTGCCAGCATCAGCACCAAGAAGGGAAACGCCAGGATCACATCGATCACGCGCATGCAAAAACTGTCGAAACGCCCGCCGATGTATCCCGAGACTGCGCCAATAAAAGTGCCGATCATGAACGGGAAGATCACGCCGATAATGGCCAGTTGCAGGTCGATACGCGCGCCCCAGATCACTCGCGACAGAATGTCACGACCGTAATTATCGGTACCAAAGGGATGGGCCAGGCTGGGCCCGAGCAAGCTGATGTCGGTGTTCTGCGCAATCGGGTCATAAGGTGCGACCCACGGCGCAAACAGCGCAAGCCCCAACCACACCAGCAGAATCAACATCCCCCACGCAGCGGTCAGGCGGCCATTGCGAAAACCGAAACGCAAACGCAGGCGCCATGGGGCAATCAACGGACGGCTGCTCATTGCATCTTCACCCGTGGGTCGAGGGCCACGGTGACCACATCGGCGATGAAGTTGACCACCACCGTCGCACAGGCCAGCACCATCGCCACGCCCTGCACCACCATGTAATCGCGGGTAAAAATGCCGCGCACCAGCAATTGGCCGATGCCGGGGATGGCGAACAGGCTTTCGATCACCACCGTGCCGCTGATCAGCCAGCCGATATTGACTGCCAGCAGGTTCACCGCCGGCACCAGGGAATTGGGCAGCACGTGACGACGAAACACCGCCGCTTCAGGCAACCCTCGGGCACGGGCGGCGGTCACGTGGTCGGCCTGCAACTCCATCAACATGCTGGCCCGCAGGTTGCGCACCAACACCGCTGACAGCGCCAGGGCGATGGTCAGGCACGGCAGCACCATGTGATGGGCCTTGTCCAGCCAGGTGCGCCCGTAGCCGGACACCGGGAACAAGCCCCACTGCACGCTGAGCAACAGGATCAGCATCAAGCCCAGCCAGAACGCCGGCATGCCCAGGCCCACGGTGGTGAACACGCGGATCAGGTTGTCGGCCCAACCGCCCTTATTGCGTGCGGCCACGGTGGCCAGCGGCACCGCGATCAGCAGCGCCAGCACCACGCTACCGAGCACCAGCACCAGGGTCGGCTCGATGCGGGTGACGATCAGTTTCAGCGCATCGACCTTGTACAACAGCGACTGGCCGAGGTCGCCCTTGAGCAGGTTCTTGAGGAAGTAGAAATATTGCAGCCACAACGGCTGGTCGAGACCGTACTGGGCGCGGATTTTCAGCAAGGCGTCCGGCGTACTGCGCGACCCCAGCAGGGCCCGCGCCGGGTCGCCGGGAATCGAGCGCACCAGCACAAAGGTAATGAGGCTGATGCCAAACAGCACCGGCAGCAATTGCAACGGCCGGGACAATACAAAACGGTAGCGCGCCAAATTCATCCGTCAGCCTCGGTGACGTGCAAGGAAGTCCAGCAACACCGGGAAATACGCCTGGGGTTCTTCGTAGAACGGCATATGGCTGCTGTTGGGGAACACATGCAACTCGGCGTGGCGGGCGGCGATTTTCATGCGCATGGCGCAGGCTGGGGTGAGTTCGTCGTGCTGACCGGTGGTGATCAGGATCGGCATTTTGAACTCGGCCATCTCAGGGATGCGGTTCCAGTCCTTGAGGTTGCCGATGTAGAGGAATTCGTTGGGGCCTTGCATGGTTTCGTAGGGCCCCATGTTCCAGTCGCCGAGGGAGCGCTTGACCGGCTCGGGCCATTCGTCGAGGCGGCACACGTGGCGGTAGTTGAGCAAGGTGATGGCGGCTTGGTATTGCGGATGGTCCAGCGTACCCATGGCTTCGTGACGCTGCATCATGGCCACGGTTTCGCTGCCAAGGGCGCCGCGCAGGCGCTCCAGTTCCTGGGACAGGTGCGGAATGTCGCCGACGGTGTTTTCGAGGATCAGGCTTTTCAGGGCGTCGGGGTAATGAATGGCGTATTCAATACCGAGCCAGCCGCCCCAGGAATGCCCGAGCAAATGCACGCGGCCCAGCCCCAGGGCTTGGCGCACGGTTTCGACTTCTTCGACATAACGGCGGATTTCCCACAGGGAAACATCGGTCGGTCTGGCTGATGCGCCCGTGCCAAGCTGGTCGAATGCAACCACTCGCAGGTTATGCTCCTTGAGCCAGCCATGGGCGTCGCGCAAGTAGTCACACGGCAGGCCTGGCCCGCCGTTGAGGCACAACAGCACCTCATCGCCTTCGCCAAAGCTATAGACCACGAGGTTATGACCGTCGACTTGCACGTTGAACCGCTGGTCGGGGGCAATTTCACGCCACATGCATACATTCCTTGTGTTGTATCGGCCTGGCAGGTGCGGCCGCTTAACGGGCCAACACTACCGAGGTTGCCACGCGTCCATAACCTAGCAGTTCTTATAGGTTTGGCCTGGCAGTCCTTCGCCGGGGCGTGGCATTCTACTTGCAGCAAGTCGAGATTCAAATGAATTCGGGAGCAGAACGGATGCTGAGCAAGCTGACTGCCTTCAATCACCGTCTGATGCCGGGCAGGAGCCTGGACGAGCAGATGGACAACACCTTTATCCTCGCCCAACAGTTGGGTTTCGATGCCTTGGTGTATGACTACACCCCAGTGCCCATTGACCAGGATGGTGCACTCATCACCCCATCGGTACTGGAGCTGCGCAATACCCCGCCCGGCTGGCACACCCTGTGGTGCAGCGAAGGTTTTTACCAGATCGATCCTGTGCAGCACCTGGCCTTGAGCTGCGTGTCACCGTTTGTGTGGTCCTACGAAGCCAAGGCCGACACGGCCCTGCAAAAAATTATCGACCCCTGCCATGCCCCGGTGTCGTCTTACCTGCACGACCAGCAACTGACCTGTGGCGTGAGCGTACCGATCCACCTGCCCCGTGGCGGCTTTGCCTCGCTGACGGGCCTGCGCACCGGCAAGGCCCAGACCGTGTTGCAGGATGCCCAGCAGACCTTGTCGGATTTCAGCCTGATTTCCCATGCCTTACAGGAAGCGGCCTACCCGTTGTTCGGCAAGGAGCTGCGCACTTACCCACATATTCACCTGACCAAACGGGAGCGCGAGTGCCTCAAATGGGCCGCCGATGGCCTGACCGCCGCTGAAATAGCCACGCAATTGAGCCGATCCCTGGCGGTGGTCACCCTGCACCTGGCGTCGGCAATGCATAAATTGGGGGCCAAGAACCGCGTGCAAGCGGTGGTGCGCGCCACCCATTACCGCCTCCTCGAAGACTGACTCGACGGCAAAACCTAGCTGTTTTGCTAGTTACTTAAGTTTCCCGCGCAGATTATCGTGTCCCTGATCCTTATTCACAGAGCAGGGTACGAAATGGAATTCATCGAAAAAATCCGCGAAGGGTATGCGGCGTTCGGCGCCTACCAGACTTGGTATCGCGTCACCGGCGACCTGTCCAGCGGCCGTACACCGCTGGTGGTCATCCACGGTGGCCCCGGTTGCACCCACGACTATGTCGATGCGTTCAAGGACGTCGCCGCCAGCGGCCATGCCGTGATCCACTACGACCAACTGGGCAACGGACGCTCCACCCACCTGCCCGGCGAAGCCCCCTCCTTCTGGACCGTCGAGCTGTTTCTCGCAGAACTCAACAACCTGCTGGACCACCTGCAGATCAGCGATAACTACGCGATCCTCGGCCAGTCCTGGGGTGGCATGCTCGGCAGTGAACACGCGATGTTGCAGCCCAAGGGCCTGCGCGCGTTTATCCCGGCCAACTCGCCGACCTGCATGCGCACCTGGGTCAGCGAGGCCAACCGCCTGCGCAAGCTGTTGCCTGAAGGCGTGCACGAAACCCTGCTCAAACACGAAGCCGCCGGCACTTACCAAGACCCGGAATACCTGGCGGCGTCGCGGGTGTTTTATGACCATCACGTGTGCCGGGTCAACCCATGGCCGGAAGAAGTGGCGCGCACCTTTGCCCAGGTGGACTCAGACCCTACGGTGTATCACGCCATGAGCGGCCCCACCGAATTCCACGTGATCGGGAGCTTGAAGGACTGGAAGTCCATCGGTCGTCTGTCAGCCATCAATGTGCCGACCCTGGTGATTTCCGGGCGCCACGACGAGGCCACGCCGCTGGTGGTCAAGCCGTTCCTGGATGAAATCGCCGATGTGCGCTGGGCGCTGTTTGAAGACTCCAGCCACATGCCCCATGTGGAAGAACGCCAGGCATGCATGGGGACTGTGGTGAAGTTTTTGGATGAGGTGTGTTCGGTGCCTAGCACAATCCTCAAAGCCAGTTGAGATCAAATGTGGGAGCGAGCAAGTCGAATCATCGCTCCCACATTTCTAAACCTCAGTGGTCTCAGGCTTAGCGGTTTTCCTCAGAGTATCCGCTACCAACGGAATCTCCCGACCCTCGGCATCAAACAGCTTGCCGCCTTTGAAATAATCCCCGTCACGCAGTTCCGACACATCCCGGAAGCACAAGCTGCGCTCAGTCCCCGCCACAAACACCGACTGCTGGTCCGAGTTACCGGCCGTGAAGTGGTTGAAGGCCAGGTTCAGCAGGATTGCCATGATCGCTGATGAGCTGATGCCCGAGTGGAAAATGGTCGCGAACCAGCTCGGGAAATGATCGTAGAAGCTGGGCGCCGCGATGGGGATCATGCCAAAACCGATGGAAGTGGCCACGATAATCAGGTTCATGTTGTTGCGATAATCCACCTTCGACAGCGTACGAATACCGCTGGCCGCCACGGTGCCGAACAGTACGATGCCTGCCCCACCCAGCACCGATGTCGGCACGGCCGCGATCACCCGCCCCATGAAGGGCAACAGCCCGAGGATCACCAGGAACAATCCGCCAGTGGCCACTACAAAACGACTCTTCACCCCGGTAACCGCCACCAAGCCGACGTTCTGGGCGAAGGCACTTTGGGTGAATGAGCCGAAGATAGGCGCGAACATGCTCGACAACATATCGGCACGCAGGCCGTTGCCCAGGCGCTTGGAGTCAACCTTGGTGTCGATGATCTCGCCTACCGCGAGGATGTCCGCCGAGGTCTCGACCAGCGTCACCATCACCACGATGCACATGGAAATGATCGCCGCCACATGGAAGGTTGGCATGCCGAAATGGAATGGTGTGGGGAAACCGAACATCGGCCCTTGGGTAACACCGGAGAAGTCCGCCATGCCCAGGAACACCGCGATCACGGTGCCGATCACCATGGCCAACAGAATCGACAGTCGCGAGATCGTCGCGCTGCCGATCTTGCTCAGCAGCAACACCAACACCAGGGTCAGCGCTGCCAAACCAATGTTCGACATGCTGCCAAAATCCGCCGCCCGGCTGTTACCCCCCATGGCCCACCGCGCCGCAACGGGCATCAGGGTAAGGCCGATGGTGGTGATCACAATACCGGTGACCAACGGCGGGAAGAACTTGGTGATGCGCGAAAACACCGGCGTGATCAGTAGCCCGATCAACGACGCGGCCATCACCGCTCCGAGTATCACCGGCACACCACCAGCACCGTCGCTGCCGACAATCGCCACCATGGTTGCCACGCCAGCAAACGACACGCCCTGTACCAGCGGCAATTGGCAACCAAAGAACGGCAGGCCAAGGGTTTGCAGCAACGTGGCCAAGCCACCGGCAAACAGCGACGCGGCGATCAACAGGCCGATATCGGCCGGCGACAACCCGGCTGCCTGGCCGATGATCAGGGGGACGGCAACGATGCCGCCGTACATGGTGAGCACATGTTGCAGGCCGTAAGCCATGTTGGCGGCGACGCCCAGATTTTCATCTTCCGGCCGCTGCGGTGACGCCTTCGGGATAGTCATGGTGGGGGGGTCTCTGTTTTTGTTGTGCATTCACTGTATGCAAAGGAAACGAGAGATGTCCATAGAGTTGTATACAATCAATTTCACAATAGACTTGGCACGACCGTTACAAAAATCCATTCAGCCGCCCTGCCCCGTGGCTTGAAGCCGTGCGCAAAAAGACCGGAAAAAAAAATGCTCAACCGCAAGTTGCGAATTCACGCCCCGGCGATTTACTACTTCGACATGGTGCGACGCTGCCGCTCTATCCGCGAGGCCGCACGCCGGCTGAACGTGGCGTCATCGGCCGTGAACCGACAGATCCTCAAGCTCGAAGACGAGATGGGCGCAGCCCTGTTTGAACGCTTGCCCGGTGGGCTGCGCGTGACCGCCGCCGGGGAGATCTTCACTCGCCACGTAACGCTGCTGCTGCAGGATGTGGAACGGATGCGCAGTGAGTTGGACGGTTTGCACGGCGTGCAGACTGGCCATGTGGAGATTGCCACGGTGGAAGGTGCCGCCGTCGAACTGCTACCCGCCGCCCTCAAGCGCATGCGCGAGCGCTACCCGCAAGTGACCATTGGCGTCACGGTGCAGGGCTCGCAGTCGATTCCCGGCGCAGTGATCAATGGCCAAGCTGACTTGGGACTGGCGTTTGCCCTACCCCGCAACAGCGAAATCACGCAGCTGTGCGTCGGGCATTTCCGCCTGGGGGCACTGATGGCACCCGCCCATCCGTTGGCAGGGGAAGCCAGGGTTAGCTACGGGCAATGTTGCGAACATGGGGTGATCCAGGCCAAGAGCGAGTTGTCGGTGCATCACCTGATCGCCCCATTGCATAAGCGTGCGGCGGCGAATAAATCCTTGCTGCAGAGCAACTCCATGGAGTTGGCGCGGCAGTTGGCGCGCCAGCAATTGGGCATCGCCTTTCAGACCCGTATCGGCATCGAGGCCGACCTGGCACGCGGCGAACTGTTGCATATCCCCTTGAGTGACCAGGGCGGCATCTTCAGCGACCTCGGCGTATACGCCCGCAAAGACCGTGACCTGCCGGTAGCGGTGCAGGCCCTGACTCACTTGCTGAGGGAAGAAATCGCCCTGCGCGAACGTGAAGAAACATCCTGGGGACCTTGTATTTCCTGACTTTCACGGCAATTTCGCTGCTGCCGTTTCGGCATCGGCCCAGGCGAGATTCTGTTCTTTGGCACACACCGCCCATGTGCTGATACTGCGCCCGGCGGCCCCTGCAAGGCCGTCATGAGCCAAACGCCAAAGGAATTAAAACAATGAAAAAGGCACTGCACGGCGCAACCGTATTGCTCACCCTCCTTGGCGGCGGGGAGGCTGTCGCGGTGGAATGGATGAACAACAGCGTAGGATTTCGCTACGGCCAACACTTCACCAATCCAAATAACCCCGACGATTTCAGCAAGCGCATTTACAGCTTCACCCACGCCAGCGGCTACCAATACGGCAGCAACTTCCTGAACCTGGATGTGTTCCTTTCCGACACCAGCGACCCACGCAAAGGCACCGACCACGGCGGCAGCGAGGTGTATGCGGTGTACCGGCACCAGTTGTACGCGTCGCGGGTGTTCGATGTGCCACTGGGTACCGGTGTGATCAAGGACTACGCGCTGACCCTGGGCTTTGATGCCAACCGTAACAACAACTTCGCCTCGGCGAAAAAGCGCGCAGGGGTGATCGGCCCGACCTTGAAGTTCAACACGGTGGGCGTGCTGGACCTGAGCCTGTTGTACTACAAGGAAAAGAACCACACCGGCATCCCCGGTGCGCAGGAGTCAAACCACACCTTCGACGCCACCTACATGCTCAACCTGACCTGGATGCGCCCGTTCGAAATTGCCAACCACGGGGCGAAATTCCAGGGCTTCATCAATTATGTCGGGGAAAAAGGCGAGGACTACCATGGGCGTGACACCGCACCAGAAGCGCTGATGCGTACGGCGTTAATGGTGGCGGTACTGCCGGGTAAAAGTGTGAAGCCGAACCTGTACTTGGGGGTGGGGTATGAGTACTGGCACAACAAGTTCGGCGTGGACGGTGGCCGGGGTAGCCGTACGTCGACGCCGACGGTGAATATGGAAATCACCTTCTAACGCATGCAGCTTAGCCATTGAAGAAACCCAATCAAAATGTGGGAGCGGGCTTGCTCGCGAATGCGGTGGTTCAGTACAGAATATGCTGGCTGACACACCGTATTCGCGAGCAAGCCCGCTCCCACATTTTTGACCGCATTGCCATATCAGGCCTTTGCCAACTCCGAACTGTCGGTCTTCGGCCGCGCCAACCAGTAGCCCAACACCGCCAACGGCGCTGTCGCCAACATCACGATCACGGTAATCAGCAACGGCTGCTCGATCATCGACGACACCAACAAACTGCTGAGAAAGCACAACCCCAGTTGCAGGGTGTTTTGCAGCGCGGCCGCCTTGCCAGAATTTTCCGCAAAAGGCATCAGCGCATTCGCAACAACGATGGGGTAACTGGCACCGTTGACCAGCGCCATCAAGCAGAACGGAATCAACAAGGTCGTCAAGGTGGGCACGGTCATCGTCGCAACCAGGTACAACGCCACCATGCTGATGCAATACGCCAGCAGCAACCACGGCAATAACGTCTTACCCTGGAAATGTTGCAGGGCACTGCGGCAACTGTAGCCGCCCACCAGAAAGGCCAACGTCGGCAGCACATAGCTCAGACCGATGTCATTCGGGCTGTAGCCCATGTCCCCGAGAATGAAGGGTGATGCCGTCAACCAAGCGAAGAAACTGGCCGAGCACGCGGCAAAGATCATCACATTGCCGGTGAACACGCGGGAGGTCAGCAACTGGCCATAGCCCAGGCGCGAAGGTTGGCCTTCAGCCACCTGACGTTTCGGCGCGGTACGCAGGAACAATGTCGGCAGCAACAACAGCAGCGAAACCCCCAGCAACACGCCAAAGATCGCCTGCCAGCCAAAGTGATTGAGCACCATCGCCCCCAACAGCGGCGCCAGGGCCGGTGACAGCGACATCAACGGCATGATGCTGGCGAACACGCGGTGGGCCTTGTCCGCCGGGTAGCGGTCGATCACCAACGCCTGCCAGCTCACAGCGGCAGAACACACGCCAATCGCCTGCATAAAGCGCAGCGCCAGCAATTGCGGCGCGGTTTCGACCCAGAACATGCCTGCACAGCCCAGTACGAACAGGCTCAGGCCCGCCAGCAGGATCGGCTTGCGCCCCAAGCGGTCGGACAACGGCCCCCACAACAACTGCCCCACCGCGAAGCCCGCGAGGAAAATACTCAAGCTGGCACCCACCGCACCCGCGCCAATCTGCAACTGCTCGCCCATGGCGCCGAACGCCGGCAAGTACATGTCCATGGCGAGATAACCGAGCATGCTCAGCCCCGCCAGATACCAGGTGAAACCAAAAGAATTTTTCATCGAAACCTTGTTGATACTGCCATCAAACAATTTGCTGACTGCCGCCCATTATGAAGCTGACAGTTTTTGTGTGAAGCGATAATAATTGAACATCTCTATCAATAATTTTGAAGGCAACTGCCATGTGGTCCGAATATTCCCTGGATGTCGTGGATGCGGTGGCGCGCCATGGCAGCTTCAGCGCTGCGGCCCAGGAACTGCACCGCGTACCGTCAGCCATCAGCTATACGGTGCGTCAGATTGAAGAGTGGTTGGCGGTGCCATTGTTTGTGCGGCGCCATCGCGACGTCGAACTGACCCCCGCCGGCCGCCTCTTTATAGAGGAAGCCCGGGGCGTGATGAAAAAAATGCTCGGCACTCGACGTCTCTGCCAGCAAGTGGCCAATGGTTGGAGTGGCCAGTTGAAGGTGGCGGTGGACTCCATCGTCAAACCTCAACGCTGCCGACAATTGGTACTGGATTTCTACCGGCAGTTTCCCGAGGTGGAATTGCTACTGGAGTACGAGGTGTACAACGGCGTGTGGGACGCCCTGGCGGATGAGCGCACCGATATTGTCATCGGTGCAACCAGCGCGGTGCCAGTGGCCAGCCGCTTTACGTTCCGTGACATGGGCCTGCTGAACTGGCTGTGCGTGGTCAGCGCAACACATCCACTGGCCGCTGTGAATGGTTTGCTCAGTGATGATCAACTGCGCCCGTTCGCCTCGCTGTGCATGACCGACACCTCACGCAACCTGCCCAAGCGCGACACCTGGACCCTGGATAACCAACGGCGGTTGGTGGTGCCAAATTGGCCGTCGGCCATCGACTGCCTGCGTGATGGCCTGTGCATCGGCATGGCGCCTGCGCATCAGGTGCTGCCGTGGATCGATCAGGGTGAACTGGTGGCGTTGCAGTTGAGCCGACCGTTTCCGGCCAGCCCTTCGTGCGTGGCGTGGGCGCAGGACAAGCTGTCACCGGCGATGGCTTGGTTGTTGGATTACCTGGGGGACAAGGAGACGATGAACCAGGAGTGGCTCAATGGAAATGATCTCTGAAAACAATGGAGATCCCTGTGGGAGCGGGCTTGCTCGCGAATACGGTGTGTCAGTCACAGTTGTGTTATCTGAACCGCCGCTTTCGCGAGCAAGCCCGCTCCCACATGTTGATCGCATTTCAAGCCAGCAAACGGGAGATAGCCCGCACAATCATCTCCACTTCCTTGCCATCCAGCGTCAATGGCGGCAGCAGGCGAATGATCTTGCCCCGTGTGACGTTGATCAACAAACCATGCTCCTGGGCCGCGCGCTGGGCCAGGTCGCGATAAGGGCTGGCCAACTCGATACCGATCATCAGGCCTTGCCCGCGAATGGCCACTACCTGCGGGTGTTCAGCCAGTTCTACCCGCAACCGCGCCAGCAGGCGTTCACCTTGTTGTGCGGCGTTCTGCAGCAAACCTTGTTCTTGGATGATATCCAGCACAGTACAACCGACCCGACAGGCCAACGGGTTGCCGCCAAAGGTGCTGCCGTGACTGCCCGGTGTAAACAACTGCGCCACCGCCGACCGGGCCAGGCAGGCGCCGATGGGTACACCGTTACCCAGGCCTTTGGCCAGGGTCATCACGTCGGGCACGATGCCTTCATGCTGGAAGGCAAACCAGGCGCCGGTGCGGCCGATGCCGGTCTGGATCTCGTCGAGCATCAACAGCCAGCCGTGGCGGGTGCAATGATCACGCAAGGCGCGCAGGTAACCCGGCGGCGCTGGCAGCACGCCACTTTCGCCCTGTATGGGTTCCAAGAGCACCGCAGCGATACGCGCACCAAACGCCTTGGTGAGCGCTTCTATCGCTGCGATATCACCAAAGGCTACTTTGAGAAAATCCCCCGGTAACCGCTGGAACCCCAAACGTACTGACGGCCCGTCGCTGGCCGCCATGGTGCCCAGGGTGCGGCCATGAAAGGCGTTTTCCATCACCACGACCAACGGCTCTTCGATGCCCTTTTTCCAGCCGTGCAACCGCGCCAGTTTCAGCGCCGTCTCGTTGGCTTCGGCGCCGGAGTTGTTGAAAAACGCGCGGTCCAGGCCAGACAGTTGCGTCAGCCGCCCCGCCAGCTGTTGTTGCCAATCGATGCTGTAGAGGTTGGAGGTGTGCAACAGCAAACCGGCCTGCTCGCTGATGGCCGTCACCAACCTGGGGTGAGAGTGTCCGACGTTGGTCACCGCTACGCCCGCCACCGCATCCAGGTATTCGCGCCCCTGCTGATCCCACAGGCGCGTGCCCAGGCCACGGGTAAAACTCAAGGCCAAGGGTTGATAAGTGGTCATCAGGCAGGCGGCGGTCATGGTGGCAAGCTCCAGTGAATCAGGGTGATGGCAGCAGTATCGTTAGCCACCCCAACTGGATAAACTGCGCAATCCTGCAATGACTTTAAATCAGGGATTGATAATGGACCTGTTCCAGGCGATGTCGGTGTACGTGAAAGTGGTGGAGACCGGCAGCATGACCGCCGCCGCCCAGGCGTGCGGCCTGTCGACCACCATGGTCGGCAATCACTTGCGAGCCTTGGAACAACGCTTGGGTGTCAGCCTGCTCAAGCGCACCACCCGCAAACAAAGCCTCACCGAATTTGGCGGACAATATTATCAGCGCTGCCTGGAAGTGCTGGGACTGGTGGCTGACTCTGAGCAACTGGCCGAACAGGCCCACAGTGATGTTCCCCGGGGCACCCTGCGCATCACCGCACCACCGGCGTTCGGCACCGAACGCCTGGCGCCGGCCTTGAGTGAATTTTCCCAACGCTACCCGCTGATCAAGCTGTACGTCGTGCTGAGCAACCAGCGCGTCGACATGGTCGACAGCGGCTTTGACGTGGCCATTCGCCTTGGCGAGCTGGAGCCTTCCAGCCTGATCGCCCGGCCGATGCAGGACTACACCATTACCCTGTGCGCCTCCCCGGACTACCTGGCCAGGCACGGCACGCCGCAAACGCCCGACGACCTGCAACAGCATGACTGCCTTGCCTTCGCCTACCCCTCCACCGACGACTGGCGCAACGCCGACAAGCTGTGGCGCATGACCGGCGCAGAAGGCGAAGTGGAAGTCCCGGTGTCTGGCTCAATGACCATCAACAGCTCCCAAGCCCTGCGCCAAGCGGCCGTACAGGGCATGGGCATCGTCATGCTGCCCGATGCCCTGGTACAGCCGGACCTGGAGAACGGCAAGCTGGTGGCCTTGTTGAGCGCCTACCAACTGCCGAGCCGCCCCATGCACTTGCTGTATGGCCAGGACCGCTATCGGCTACCGAAATTGCGCGCCTTCGTCGACTTCGTTATGGAGAAGTGGGCGCGCTAGAAGCCCACGCCCAGCTCGCGCAACCGTGCAGCGGTGCGCTCGGCCGATACATGATGGATACCTTGCCAGCCAAGGGCGACCGCGGCGTCGATGTTGCCAACAACGTCATCGATAAACACCACTTCTGCGGGCTGGATATCCGGCAAGTGGGCACGCACCTGGCTAAGGCTCGCACGATAGATCGCCGCATCGGGCTTGATCAGCTTCAGCTCGCCCGATACCACGATGTCGCGAAAACACTGCAGAAATGGGTAATTGGCCAAGGCATAAGGAAAAGTCTCGGCCGACCAATTGGTGAGCCCGAATAACGGCATATTCGCCTGGTGCAACGCTTTGAGAATTGCTACACCCTCGGGCAACGGGCCACGCAGCATCTCGTGCCAACGGTCGTAGTAGGCTCGGATCAGGCGTTCATGATGGGGATAGTGTTCGATCAGGCTGCGAGTGCCTTCGGCCAGGGAGCGGCCGGCGTCCTGCTCGGTATTCCAGGCCTGGGTGCAGATGTTATCGAGAAACCATTGCCGCTCTTGGTCGTCGGCAATCAGCTTGCGGTACAGGTGATGCGGGTTCCAATCGAACAGGACACCGCCGAAATCAAAAACTACTGCACGAATCGTCATCAGATCCTCCGTTAGCGTGAGTGATAGCTGCAGGAGTCTGGCAGATCTGGAAGGCGCGAAGGCGCGATTGCGAGTAAGACGATTCTGAAAAAACACGCATTCAATGTGGGAGCGAGCAAGCCCCCTCCCACACTTTTGACCGTGTTTAGGCTTGGACTAAACCATTGATCTTCACGGTTGGATTCACATCAGCATCGTAATCCACGCCGTCGATCTCAAAGCCGAACAAGCGCAGGAACTCAGCCTTGTAACCGGCGAAATCGCTGATCTCGTTGACGTTCTCGTCGGTCACCTGGTCCCACAGTGCCGCCACGGCGTCCTGGACCTTAGGTTCCAGCTCGGCCAGGTCGGCGCGCAGGCGGCCGTCGGCGTCGAGTTTAGGCTCGCTGCCGTACAGGCTGTCCTTGAACAGGCCGTAGACCTGCTCGATGCAACCTTCGTGGGTGCCCTGCTCTTTCATCACTTTGAACAGCAGCGACAGGTACAGCGGCATGATCGGGATCGCCGAGCTCGCCTGGGTGACCACAGCCTTGAGCACCGACACACGGGCGTCGCCCTTGAGGGCTGCGAGGTTGTCGCGCAGGGTCAGGACTTTTTTGTCCAGGTCTTTCTTGGCTTCGCCGATGGAGCCGTTCCAGTAGATGTCCTGGGTCAGCTTCTCACCGAGGTAGGTGAAGGCGGTGGTCTTGGCGCCTTCGGCCAGTACGCCGGCTTCACGCAGGGCGTCGATCCACAGCTGCCAGTCTTCGCCGCCCATCACTTTGACGGTACCGTCGATTTCTTCCTGGGTTGCAGGCTCCAGGGTGGTTTCAACCACAACGCCTTTGTCGGTGTTGATACCGCGCAGGGTCACGGCCTTGCCGATCGGCTTGAGGGTGGAGTTGTGCACCACGCCTTGCGGATCGGTACGGCGTGGCGCGGCCAGGCTGTAGACCACCAGGTCAATCTTGCCCAGGTCTTTCTTGATGGTTTCGATGGTCAGGCGCTTGATCTCGTCAGAGAACGCGTCGCCGTTGATGCTCTTGGCGTACAGGCCTTTTTCGACAGCAAATTTCTCGAACGCGGCGCTGTTGTACCAGCCGGCCGAGCTCAGTTTGCCCTCTTCGCCTTCTTTCTCAAAAAACACGCCCAGGGTGTCGGCGCCGCAGCCAAACGCGGCACTGATGCGCGCGGCCAGGCCGTAGCCGGTGGAGGCGCCAAGGACCAGCACCTTCTTGGGGCCGCCTTCGATGGCGCCGTGTTGGGTCACGTAGTCGATCTGTTCCTTGACGTTCGCTTCACAGCCAACAGGGTGAGCGGTCACACAGATAAAGCCACGAACCCGCGGTTTGATGATCATAAAATTTCTGCCTCTTCCAAGGGGTCGACGGCCAATGGTGGCCATTCAACTTTATTCGTACCGGTCTATGACGTCCGAAAAACCGAAGCGTCACGATAGTCGCAAATCTTCTGTTTACAAAATCCAATCGGTAAAACGCGTGCCGGGTTGAAAACGGTGTAAAGCCTTCACAAATTCGCAATATTTATAACGCTCAAACGGCGCAGGACGCCTTATCATGGCGTAGTTGTTTCAATATGTTTCAAAACCCCCACCACTCGCAGCCAGGGATCCGGACCTGTCGAATGGCGTCCTGCTGGAGCTGAGTTGCATGAACAAGCCTGCTTTGCGTAAAAAAGCGATATCCGTCGCCTGGGTACTTGGCGTGTTGCTGATTATTGATGTGTTCCCCGAAACCACCCTGGTGTTTCTTGGCCTGGTGCTCGTGTGCGGCATTTACGACTTCCTGCGCAATGGCCTGTATGACACGCCCACGCTCAAGAAATATTTTATCGGCAGCGGTCGCAACACCTGGCTGCTGGCGCCGTTCAACACCGTGTTCGACCTGCTGAGCTCGCGCAACCGCCACGTATACGCGATGCGCGACCTGCCACCCGCCTGGCGCGAAGACCTGCAACAGGTGATCAACGACGCCATGGCCCACAAGGATGAAATCATCGGTTACCTGGATGAGCGCATGGCCGAGAAGAAGCGCGGCATGTTGTTTTTCCAGTGGTATGGACGGCCCATCGAAACCACCCTCGACATCCCGGTACTGCGGGAAAAACTGCCGTTCGTGAAAACCATTGGCGTGTCGGTGTTCAACGAAAACCGCTCGACCTCCTTTCACTTCGGCCCGCTGCGCATGATGTTCCGCGTGCTCTACAACATGGCGCCGGCGCCCCATCACGAGGGCGTGTACATCCAAGTGGGCAAGCACAAGCATTACTGGCACGACGACCCGCTGTTTATTTTTGATGACACGCTGATGCATGCGTCCTTCAACAAGAACGATGCCAAGCGTTACTGCTTGTTTATCGACATCGTACGGCCAACACCGTTGCCGTCGGTGCTCAATGCGATAATCGCGGGGTTTGCCGGGTTGGTCTTTACCCTGCGTCGGGTTTTCTACAAAAATTGGAAGCTGATTCAGTAGGTTCTGCGGCATGATGGGGGTGGACGGTGTTTGCACCCGGCCTTGAAACTGGGGTAAATATTCGGCTCGTGCGACGGTCATCGTCGCCCACCATTCTCAAGCCATCGCGACGCCCTTGGGCTGCGGTGGCTGCGCTTTCAAGGAATCAGAATGCCCCAACGTCAAGTCATCAATGCCTCCGTCAGCCCCAAGGGCAGCCTCGAAACTCTGTCCCAACGTGAAGTGCAGCAACTGAGCGAAGCCGGCACCGGCAGCACTTACACCCTGTTTCGCCAGTGCGCCCTGGCAATCCTCAATACCGGCGCGCATATCGACAACGCCAAGACCATCCTCGACGCGTACAAAGACTTTGAAGTGCGCATTCACCAACAAGACCGTGGCGTGCGCCTCGAACTGCTGAATGCCCCGGCCGACGCGTTCGTTGACGGCGAAATGATCGCCAGCACCCGCGAAATGCTGTTCAGCGCCCTCCGTGACATCGTCTATACCGAGAACGAACTGGACAGCCAGCGCATCGACCTGAGCAACTCCCAGGGCATCACCGACTACGTGTTCCACCTGCTGCGCAACGCCCGCACGCTGCGCCCGGGTGTCGAGCCGAAAATCGTAGTGTGCTGGGGTGGGCACTCGATCAATACCGAAGAGTACAAATACACCAAGAAGGTCGGTCACGAGCTGGGCTTGCGCAGCTTGGATGTGTGCACCGGCTGCGGCCCCGGTGTGATGAAAGGCCCGATGAAGGGCGCGACCATTTCCCACGCCAAACAACGCATCACCGGCGGGCGCTACCTGGGCCTGACCGAGCCGGGCATCATCGCGGCCGAGGCGCCAAACCCGATCGTCAACGAGCTGGTGATCCTGCCGGACATCGAAAAACGCCTGGAAGCGTTCGTGCGTGTCGGCCACGGCATCATCATCTTCCCTGGCGGCGCCGGTACGGCCGAAGAGTTCCTGTACCTGCTGGGCATCCTGATGCACCCAGACAACCGCGACCTGCCCTTCCCGGTCATCCTCACCGGGCCGAAACACGCCGCGCCCTACCTGCAACAATTGCATGCGTTCGTCGGCGCCACGTTGGGCGAAGCCGCGCAGGCGCACTACCAGATCATCATCGACGACCCGGCCGAAGTCGCGCGCCAGATGACCGCCGGGCTCAAGGCGGTGAAGCAGTTCCGACGCGAGCGCAACGACGCCTTTCACTTCAACTGGCTGCTGAAGATCGACGAAGGCTTCCAGCGCCCGTTCGACCCGACGCATGCCAATATGGCCAGCCTGCAATTGAGCCACGCGCTGCCACCCCATGAACTGGCCGCCAACCTGCGCCGTGCGTTCTCCGGGATCGTGGCGGGCAACGTGAAGGACAAAGGCATCCGCTTGATCGAACAGAACGGGCCATATGAGATCCACGGCGACCCGGCCATCATGAAGCCGCTGGATGAGTTGCTACAGGCGTTCGTTGCCCAGCACCGCATGAAATTGCCCGGTGGTGCGGCCTATGTGCCGTGCTATCGCGTGGTGCAGTAACGCCATCATTTGGTCATAAGTTGTAGTGCTTTGCGGCGTGCCGTTGATGTGAATTGGACTAGGTTTTACGTATTCCAATTCACTCACCCGCCAGCGAGCACCCTATGGACCAACGGATCTTGTCCTCCATAATTCCTTACCCTAAGGTAAGGAGCATCACGATGGAGATCTTCAGCATGGCCACCGCCACACTTACGTCAAAAGGGCAAATCACCATTCCCGTCCAGGTCAGAACCGCACTGGGCCTGGAAACCGGGGACCGCGTTGAGTTTGTCGAAATGGAAGACGGCAAGTTTTCCATCATTGCAGCCAGCAAAACCGTGCATGACCTCAAGGGCCTGATCCAAAAACCTGCCAAGGCCGTTTCTGTGGAGGACATGAACCGCGCCATCGCAACGCAAGGAGCGACCGCGGGATGATCGGCCTGGATACCAACGTGCTGGTGCGTTATGTCACCCAGGATGACCCCGTGCAATCGCCCAAGGCATCCGAGCTGATAGAGTCGCTCACAACGTTTTCACCGGGCTTTGTCAGCCTGGTATCCGTGGTGGAGTTGGTATGGGTTCTACAAAGCTGCTACCAATCCGCCAAGGCAGACATCGTGACCGTCCTGGAAACATTGCTGCGCACCCGCGAACTGACCATCGAGCATGCAGAGATCATCTGGCAGGCACTGCGACGGTTCACGGGGAGCAAAGCCGATTTTGCCGACTGCCTCATCGAACGTTGCGCCAATGGGGCAGGCTGCGAGTACACGGCCACCTTTGACCTGAACGCTGCCAAGGCAGCCGGCATGAAGCGACTGATCTGAGCCATTGCATTGCGGCCACACGCAGGCTTTGGTAAAAACCCGTTCAACCTTGCCCGAGAGAAAGACCGACGTGCGCACGTTTGTTCTCGCAACTTTGCTCATGGCCTCCACACTGGCCAATGCCGACGCCATCGCCTGGCCCGACCTGCCTAAAACCTGCTTTGTCAGCGGCCGTTCTGCCACCAGTGCGGATGTCGATACGGGCTGTGCGGCATTCTTGATCAATGTAAAAGGTCAGGCAGCAGGTACGCCAATCCCGTTGGCCATCCCGCAGTACGCACTGCATGTGGATGAAGCCAGCGGCAAGGAAACACCGGTGATCATCATCCAGGCGGAAGAAAACGGCGAAATCAAGGCCGTGGGCTACCGAGAACTGGGCACCGATCAGCTCGGTGCCGCACTGTTGCGAGAGGTTCGCCTGCTGGGCACCAAAAAGCCCGGCTAGCCAGGTTCAGCGAACCCAACCACCGCTGGCGTTCTGAACGGCCCCACCCTGAACGCCCCCACATCAAAACCTGAAAACCGCGCTCACCACAAACATACAACCAACAAAAAGCCCGCTGACCGTTACCGGTTCAGCGGGCTTTATTGCATCTCGACTTGGCTTACAGCGCCAGGTCAGACGCCGGCTTGCTCGGCTCTGCCGCAGGCTTGGCAGCCTCGCTCGCCTTTGGCGCAGCCATCTGCGGGATCGCAGGCGGTGGCGTCAGTTGCAGGACTTCGGCGGTGTAGGCCCATTCCTTGGCTACCGCTTCCGGGCTGTCGTTCAGCTTGGTGCCGTAGCTCGGTACGATCTGGTGCAGTTTGGCCTGCCACTCAGGGGTCGCCACCTTGTCCTTGAACACTTTCTGCAGCACGGTCAGCATGATCGGAGCCGCGGTGGACGCGCCTGGCGATGCACCCAACAGGCCTGCAATGGAGTTGTCGGCGGAGCTGACCACTTCGGTGCCGAGTTTCAGGACGCCGCCCTGCTCTTCGTCACGCTTGATGATCTGCACGCGCTGACCGGCTTGCCACAGGCGCCAGTCTTCTTTCTTGGCGTTCGGGAAGTACTCTTTCAGGGCGTTGTAGCGGTCGTCATCCGACAGCATCAGTTGGCCAGCAAGGTACTCGACCAGTGGGTATTCACGAATACCGACTTTGGTCATTGGCCAGATGTTGTGGGTGGTGGTGCTGGTCAGCAGGTCCAGGTACGAGCCTTCTTTGAGGAACTTGGTGGAGAAGGTCGCGAATGGGCCAAACAGAATCACGCGCTTGCCATCCAGCACGCGGGTGTCCAGGTGAGGAACCGACATCGGTGGTGCGCCGACCGAAGCCTTACCATAGGCCTTGGCCAGGTGCTGCTCGGCAATCGCCGGGTTATCGGTGACCAGGAACGAACCACCTACCGGGAAGCCAGCGTATTCCTTGGCTTCAGGAATGCCAGACTTTTGCAGCAGGTGCAGTGCACCGCCGCCCGCGCCGATGAACACGAACTTGGCGTCGGTTTCAGTCTTGGTGCCGTCTTTGAGGTTTTTGTAGCTTACGCGCCACGAACCGTCGGCATTCTTGGTGATGTCCTGCACTTCGCTCGACAGTTTCAGGTCGAACTTAGGTGTGGTTTGCAGGTGCGCGACGAACTGGCGGGTGATCTCGCCGAAGTTCATGTCGGTGCCGATTGGCGACCAGGTGGCGGCGATTTTCTGGTTCGGGTCACGCCCTTCCATCATCAGCGGAACCCACTTGGCGATCTGCGCCGGGTCTTCGGAGTACTGCATGCCGGCGAACAGCGGGCTGGCTTGCAGGGCTTCGTAGCGTTTTTTCAGGAACTTGATGTTGTCATCGCCCCACACAAAGCTCATGTGCGGCGTGGAGTTGATGAACGAACGTGGGTTCTTCAGCACGCCCTGGCGAACCTGCCAGGACCAGAACTGACGGGAGATCTGGAACGCTTCGTTGATCTCGACCGCTTTCGGGATCTCAACGTTGCCGTTCTTGTCTTCCGGGGTGTAGTTCAGCTCAGCCAATGCCGAGTGACCGGTACCCGCGTTGTTCCAGCCGTTGGAGCTTTCTTCGGCCACGCCATCAAGGCGCTCGACCATCTCCATCGACCAGTCCGGTTGCAACTCATTGAGCCAAACGCCCAAGGTTGCACTCATGATGCCGCCGCCGATCAGCAGCACATCGACTTTCTTTGCCTCTTGCGCCTGAACGGAGCTGATCCCCAGCGACAAAGCCAACCCTAGCAAGGCAGTGTTTACTTTCTTAAACATCAGTAGCACCTATGATAAAACGCCATCCGCCCTACCACCCCAGCTCATGGGCAAGCCGCCATCGCGCTATGCCAGGCAGCACATCGCGGGGTTTGCACATTCACTTGAGGGCCGCAGGGTGGGCACACAAGGCCGACGTGTCGACCTCACTTTTTATGTCCCTTCTGCGCTGACTTTTTATCATTATTGGCTTCAGCTACCTGGGCGACAGCGACCGACCGGAACGTATACGAATGTACGTACCAGAAAGAGACTAGACCAAGACGGCGCGCAGAATATCACGCCCGACGTCAGATATGGACTCGCCGGTCGGACGGAAGCACTTGGCCAGCTTTTAAGATCCGTCTCATGGGCCTGACAAACGCGGCAATGCACCATGGATTGGCTTACTCAAGAGGGGTAAGCGCACAACCTTCCATCTCTAAAGGGCATTGCAATGCTGAACAAACTGAGCAAACTCACTCTCGCTTTCGGTGCTTGCTGGGTCATGACCGCCACTTGCGCACAAGCTGCCGACGGCCAGATCGAATTCACCGGCTCCGTGACCGATAACGCCTGCACCATCAAGACCGGTGACGCCAACAAATCCGTGACCCTGGACCCGGTGCGCATCGCCGACTTCGGTGCAGCCGTAGGCGCCATTGCCAAAGAGAAATCCTTCTCCATCAGCCTGGACAACTGCAGCATCGCCACCAAGAAAAACGTGGCGATCACCTTCAGCGGCCAGCAAGACGGCATCGACTCCACCCTGCTGGGCCAGACCGGGCAGAACCAGGTGCGCGGCGTGGCCATCCAGATCGCCGACAGCCGCACCGGCAAGAAGCTGCCACTGAACACGCCGACGGCCGACTACGACCTGCGCACCCAGTCGAACACCTTCGACTTTACCGCCGCCTACGTGCGCACACTGGCCGACACCACCACCGGCACTGGCGACAACATGGTCACCACCTCCGGCATCGGTACGGGTCAGGTTTACGCCCTGGCCAGCTTCGACGTCACCTACAAGTAAGCACTTGTCACCACCGTGGGCCTTCGCGGCCCACGGACTTCAAAGGTTCCTCACCATGCGTTTGAAACTGTGTTTGTTACTCGCCCTGTTGCCGCTCTGGCACAGCGCAGCGAACGCCGCCGTCACCGTCGGCGCCACGCGGCTGATCTACGATGGCGCGGCCAACGAAGCCAACCTCACCATCAGCAATCGTGAAGACGACTCACCGTACCTGGTGCAGTCCTGGGTCAGCCGGTTTGGAAGTGGCAGCGAAGCAAGCGTCGACAGCTTTATCGTCACCCCGCCGCTGTTCCGCCTGGATGCCAACAAGGAAAACATCCTGCGCATCATCTTCACCGGCGGCGCCCAGGTACCCCAGGACCGCGAAAGCCTGTTCCTGATGAACGTCAAGGCGATCCCGGCCATGAGCGACGATCAGAAAGGCAAGAACGTGTTGCAGATCGCCCTCAAGACCACCATCAAACTGTTCTATCGCCCGGCCGGCCTGAAGGCTTCCCTCAAGGACGCAGTCGCCCAAGTGAGCTGGAAAGCCAGCGCTGGCGCACTGACCTTCACCAACGCCTCCAAGCTGCATGTGGTGGTCAGCGAACTCAAGCTCAATGGCCAGCCGATCACCCAGGCACCGGATGTGCTGTACCCCGGCGAACACAAGGAATTGCCGATCCAGGCCAAGGCCGGCGATGAACTGGCCCTCAGTTACATCGATGACTACGGCAGCACCGTGGCTGCGCCGCTCATCCACCTCAACTGATTCGCCCGCGCCACCTTCCAGGAACGCCCATGTCCCGTTCAGCCCCACTCATGCGCCTGCGCGCCGTGAAGGCGTTCGGCTGCCCGCTGTTGGCCGCCGCAGCCCTGCACTTGGCGCCTGCCCAAGCCGGTTACCAGTTCGATGCGTCGTTCCTGGAGATCGGTGGCGGGCAGAGCTCGGCCGCAGTGCAGCAGCAGGTCGCCGCCATGAGCGAAGGCCAGTTGCCGGGGATCTACCGGGTGGACGTGTCAATCAACCAGCGCTTTGTCGACAAGCGCGACCTGCGCTTCATCCGCGCCAGCGGTGCGGCGCAACAGTCGGCCACCGGGCTGTTTCCGTGCCTGGATGCCGAGTTCTTTCGCGAACAAGGCGTGGCCGAAAGCGCCCTGCAAAACCGCAGCGATGCCGACCCCACCTGCGTGGCGTTCGACCAGGGCCTGGCCGGGGTCAGCTATGACTACGACTTCAACCGCCAGACCCTGGCGATTGAAATCCCCCAGGCCTACATGGGCAGCATTCCCTTTGAGGTGCGCCGCCGCCAGTGGAGCCAGGGCGAGCATGTGGCATTCACCAACTACAGCTTTTCCGGTAGCCAAGCGGAGTCTGACGGCATGCGCCGCGAGGACCAGTTCGGCAGCCTGCGCAGCGGCGTCAATGCCGGGGCCTGGCGCCTGCGCAACTTTTCTACCTGGAAAAAAGGCAGCGGCGATACCGGCCAGTGGGAGTCCCTGGAAACCTACGCCCAGCGCGACATGGGCAACATGATGGCGATCGCCACCGTGGGCGACTCCACCACCGAAGGCGATCTGTTCGACGCCATCCCCTATCGCGGCCTGGGCATTGCTTCAGACCTGGACATGCTGCCCGACCAGGCGCGGGATTTTGCCCCGGTGGTGCGCGGTATCGCCAACGGCCGTTCGCGGGTGACCATTCGCCAGCGTGGCTATGTGATCCACGAGCAATGGGTGCCCTCGGGCCCATTCGCCCTGACCGACCTGTACCCCACCGCCGGCAACGGCGATATCGAAGTGACCGTCGAAGGCCCTGATGGCCAGCGCCAGGTGTACACCCAGTCGTTCTCGTCGGTGCCGTATATGTTGCGCGAGGGCCAGCAGAGCTACTCGGTGTTCGCTGGCCGCTACCGCCCGGCGCAATCAACCTCGGAGCAGGAAACCCCAACCTTCATCCAGGCGTCCCTGCGCCGTGGCTTGACCGGCAGCACCACGCTGTTCGGCGGTGCCCTGATGAGTGATCGCTACAACGCCGGCCTGTTGGGTTTCGCCCAGGACTTCGCCGGTTTTGGCGCGATTTCCCTGGACGTGACCCACGCCAACAGCCAGGCGATGGGCGCGGACAAACGCAACGCCAGCGGCCAGTCGTTCCGCTTTCGTTACTCCAAATCCCTGACGGCCACCGACACCAACTTCAGCCTGATCGGCTATCGCTACTCCACCGGGGGCTACTACTCGTTCAACGAAGCCTTGAGCAGCCGCACCAACGACACGGGCCTGGCCAACTACCGCAGCGGCCATATGAAAAGCAACTTCACCGCCAACGTGTCCCAGCAATTGGGCGAGTATGGCGGCCTGTATGCCAACGTGTCCAAGACCGCGTATTGGAACAAAACCCGCGCCGACACCTCGGTGCAGGTGGGCTACACCTTGAGTTCCGGCAGCATCACTTACTCCCTGGGGCTTGGCGTGAACCGCGGCGCCGATACGCAAAACCGCACACTGTCGTTGAACATCAGCATGCCCCTGGGCGGCACGCGCAGCCAGCGCGTCACCGCCAGCACCAGCCAGAATTCCAACGGTTCGGCGTCGCATACCGCCACCCTCAGTGGCAATGCGTTCGAGGACGACACCCTGGCCTACAGCGCCGGCGTTTCGCAGCAAGTCAGCGCCAACCAGCGCAGCGCCGGTGGCACCTTTGCGGCGCGGTATGAGGCCTCCAACGCCATCGTGCATGGTGCCTACAGCGAATCCAGCGGCAGCCGCCAACTGGACATGGGCATCGAAGGTTCGGTGGTGGCCTACGACAGCAACCTGATATTCAGCCAGCCCCTTGGCGAAACCAACGTGATCGTCGCCACCCCCGGCGCCGCCGATGTGGGCATCGCCAACAAACGCGGGGTGCGTACCAATGCCAACGGCTACACCGTGGTGCCCCAGGCCTTGCCGTACCGCAAGAACCGTGTGTCGCTGGACACCCAGTCAATGCCCGAAGACGTCGACATTGCCGAACTGGTGCAGGAAGTCGTGCCCAACCGTGGTGCCTTCGTACTGGCGGACTTCGAAACCCGGCGCGGCAAGCGGATTCTGTTTCACATCGCCGATGCACAGGGCGAACCCGCCCCCTTCGCGGCCAAGGCCGAACTGTTCGCAGTGGATGGCGGCTCCCTGGGCAGCACCCTCGTAGCAGACAGGGGGCGTGCCTACCTGACGGGCGTGCCATCGCAGGCGCGCTTACTGATCAGCGTTGATGGCCAGCCATGGTGCAGCCGCGAGCTGACGCTTGAAAACGCCAACTCTGCCGACAGCGGGATCACTCAACTGACTATTCAATGTGAGCGCACGGCCAAAAGGCCGGGCGCCGAGGATTTGTAGCGATGGACCTGAAAAGTAGAGAGGGCATGCGCGGTATCGGTTTGACGACGCTGCTCATGCTGATGATCGCAGGGCTGCTGCCACTTCACGCACAGGCCTTTATCAGCGGCAGCATGAGTTGCTCGGTGACGGGCTATCCCGCCGACGGCTATACCTTTCAGGCTGGCGCCGAGATAAAAATCCCTTTCTCTGGCACCTGCCGGGCCGTGCGGGTGTTTCCTTATGGCGCTGGCAACAACCTGCAAATCACCCCGGTTTCCGGTACGAATCCCGCTCGGCTTCAGGTTCTGGACCCCTATAGCTACACCTATATGCTCCAGATCCCCCTGGGCACCTACGCGTCGTCCTGCCTGGGTGGAAGATGCGCGGGGATCGCGGCCGGAAGCTCGGTGTCCTACACCTACTACGTGGTGGGCACGGCACCGAGTACGCCGGGGCGACGCATGGCCAGAATCGATCTGGGCGTGACCGCCGTTAACTATCCGGCGTATGCGGAATGGATTCATTCCCTCATGTTCATCTACAACGTCTCCGCGACCAGTTGCAGCTTGAGTTCACCCGGCAGTGTCGACTTGAACTTCGGCACGCTCAGCAGCGCCAACGTCAGCGACAACACTCAACGCACCTCCATTTCAATCAACTGCCCCTCAGCTATGCGCGCCAGCCTGACCCTGACCCCGAGCCAGGCAGTGGTCAATGGCAGCAGCGGCCTGTCGCGCACCACCCTACCCGGCCTGAATATGCAGGCCAAATGGGGCCAGGACCCGGTCAACTTCAACTCGGCCATCAACAAGCCCCTGACCACAGGCCCCAACACGCTGGATCTGAATTTCGTGCCGGTGCTGGAGCCAGGGCAATCGCCGTCCGGTGCTTTCCAAAGCCAATACACCTTGACCATCGACTACCTGTGAGGCCCCGACCATGAAAATCTCGTTGCTCGCCCTGGCCCTTCTAGGTACTACCGCCCAGGCCGCAGACACAGTGAACATCACCGTACGCGGCACCCTCACCCGCCCACCCTGCGTGCTGAGCACCAGCACCACCTTGATCGCCGAATTCGGCGAGGTGCGCACAGACCAGGTGGCCAGTGCGTCGACCCGCCCGGTACCGGTGCGCATGGTGTGCCCGGCGAATTCGTCCCTCACCGTGAGCTTCAGCGCCAATAGCGGCACGCACACAGCCACGGTGGCCAAGACCAGCATGGACACCCTCGGCGTGTCGCTGCTGTGGGCCGACACCAACCTGCCCGCGACGCTCGACGGTTCAACCAAGGCCTACAGCAACTTGAGCGGCAACGTGGATATCAGCCTCAACGCCAAGCTGATCCCCCTGGGCGTGCAAACGCCGGGGGCGTTCAGCTCGTCCATGGTCATGACGATTAACTACCTATGAAAGCCTTGTTATGGACGCTGCTGGCACTGAGCAGCGCAGTGGCCGCGCAGCCAGCGGACGAAACCCGTATCGATGTAAGCGGCAAGCTCATTGCTCCACCGTGTGCGCCACGCTTTCCCAGCACCCAACAGGTTGACCTGGGCGCGGTGAACATCAGCCAATTGGCCGATAACAGCGCGGTCGCCACCGAAGTGCCACTGGTGTTCGATTGCCAGGCCGGCAGCGAGGTCAGCCTGACCCTCTCGGCAGGCCTGGGCAGTGTCGACACCCACACCCTGCTCACCAGCCGTCCAGCCCTGGGCCTGCGTTTTGCACTGCTGAATAAAAACGCCAAGGCCGATTTGGGCCTGGGCGACATCGGCACGTGGCCGGTGACCGACCAGCCGCTGGAACTGACCTTGCAGGTCACGCCGGTGTCGGTGGGGACGCTGCCCGAAGCGGGCAGCTACAACGCCATGCTGCTGATGCAAATCACCTATCGCTGACTACTGGAACTGCCGGGCCTCGATGCAATAGGTCAGCAGCGCCTGGTCACTGTCCACTTCCAGCTTGCGCATCGCCGAGATCTTCTGCGCGCTGACGGTCTTGTTGCTGCGGCTCAATTGCCGGGCGATATCGCTCACGCTCATGCCCGTCACAAACAGGCGCAGCACTTCCATCTCCCGAGGCGACAGGCTCTGAAAGCGCTGCTGCACCTGATTGGGGTTGCCCACCACTGAAGTCGCCGCCTGCTCTGGCGGCTGGTAGCTGCGCTGGGCGCTGATGGCGTTCAGGGCTTTTTCGATTTCGCCGTGCAAATGGCTTTTCTGGATCACTCCCGCCACCCCCAATTCCTGCAAGCGGGTGAGGATCAGGCTGTTGGAGATCATGGTCAGCACCAGCACCTGAGTCTGCGGAAAGTGCCGCAGGATGTATTCGATCAGCTTCAGACCGTCGCCGTAGGTGTCGTCACCGGGCATGTTGAAATCGGTGATCAATACCTGGGGCTGGTGGGTGCGCAGGTGTTCGATCAACTGACTGGAACTGACCGCCTCGCCCACCAGGGTGTAGCGTGCATCGCGTTGCACAATTTCGCGTACGCCCACCAGCACGATCGGATGGTCATCGGCGATGACGACGTTCATTTCTCGCATCATTTTTCTTCCTTGTCATGGGCTGTGGACTCGGCCAGCAAGCACTGCGCTACCGCCGTCAGCCGCGCGCACAGCACGCGGATCTGTGCCGTGGCGCGGGCATCCAGCGGGCCTTCGTAAAGGGTGTTTTCCCAGGCCTGGCAGACACCGGACAGCACGCTGGCACGCACACTGGCCAACGCACCGTTGAGGCTGTGCAGGCGCTCGCGCACAAAGGTGCTGTCGGCGCTGGCCAACCCTTGCTCAATCTGCCGCACATCCGCCAGCAAGGTATCGCCCATCAGCCGACGCATGGCAGGCGATAAGTCGATCCAGCCATCGCGGTCCCCCGGTGGCGCGCTGGCGGTGGATGCCCGGCAACAGTGGGCCATCAACGCCTGGCGCAACATGCTCAGGCTCAGCGGCTTGACCACCCAGGCGTTCATGCCCACGGCCAGGCAGCGCTCGCCCTCTTCGCGCAGGGCATTGGCGGTGACGCCGATAATCGGCACCTGCACGCCTTGTTCGCGCAGGGCGCGGGCCAGGTCGTAGCCGTTGAGGCGAGGCATGTTGATGTCGGTGATGACCAGGTCGAAGGGTTGCGAGCCCCAGATTTGCAGGGCGTGTTCGCCGTCCCGCGCCACGGTGGGCTGGGCGCCGAGGGCTTCGAGTTGTTCGCGCAGCACGGCCTGGCTGACTGGGTTGTCTTCGGCCACCAGCACCCGCACGTTCAGGCACGGCGCATCCAGGCACGGCAACGCCAGCTCCGGGGTGGCCACCGACGGCACGCTGTCGAGCACCGGCAAGGTGATCAGCAGGGAAAAACTGCTGCCCAGTCCCGGCTCACTGACCACGCGCATGCTGCCGCCCATCAATTCACTCAGGCGCGAACAGATCGACAGGCCCAGGCCCGCGCCATTGCCGTCCTGACCGCCGGCCACTTGGTAAAAGGGTTTGAACAATTGTTCCAAGGCTTTCTCGGGAATGCCCACGCCGGTGTCGGTGACTTGCCATTGCAAGGCCACTTCGTGCTCCAGCATCGCTTGCACGGTCAAGCGCAGGCGCACTCGGCCGGAGTCGGTGAACTTGATGGCGTTGCCCAGCAAGTTGTGCAGGATCTGCCGGATGCGCCCCGCATCGCCGCGCAATTGCATGGGCAACTGTGGGTCGATCTCGGCATCGATTTGCAAACCCTTGTTGCGGGCGGTGGCGCTAAACGCCAGCACCGCCTCCTCGACCAATTGGCGCGGATTGAACGGCGTGGCCTCCACCGCCATTTGCCCGGACTCGATTTTCGACACGTCCAGCACGTTGCTGATCAACTGGAACAGTACGGTGGATGAGCCCTGGATGATCTCCAGGTACTGGCGCTGGCGCTCGCTCATGTCGGTGAGGGCCATCAGCTCCAGGTTGCCGAGCACGCCGTACAGCGGTGTGCGGATTTCATGGCTCATGGTGGCCAGGAACACCGTCTTGGCCTCGTTGGCGGCGGTGGCTTCCTGACGCGCCTGGTTGAGCAATTGGGCTTCGTCCACATGCCGGGTGATGTCGTTGCAGCCGCAGAGAAACACGTCCTCGCCCTCATAACGCGCGGCCACCACCACAACCTGCAAGAAGCGCCCTTCTACCGCCAGGCACATCTCGCCGGGGGTGTCGGTGCCGTGGTTGGCCTTGAGCACTTCCAACAGCGGCGCGGTGCCGCGCAGGTGCAAGGCGCGCTGGTTCTCCAGCAGCAACTGACAGTCGTTGCGCCGCACTACGCACAGGCCGGCCGGGGCGTTGTGCAGCATGATGCGGTTGAAGGCTTCGCTCTCGAACAGGCGCTCCTGGGCACGCTGGGCCGGGCTGACGATGCGGGTTTTGTACCAGTGGTTGATCCACCAGCCCAGCAGGATGGCGGCGAGAAAGGTCAGGCCCAGCCCCAGCAACGGCCACTTGGCGTAGCGCAAAAAGTCCTGGTAGCTGATGGCGTACAAACCGGTCCAGTGTTCACCGCCCTCGCTGACCATCTTGAAACGCAAACCCAGGCGGCTGAAGCTCAGGCCCAGGGGCGCCATGTGCTCATCCCCGAGGCTACCGAGCAACACGTCGCCCTCGGGGGCGATCAAGGTGAACTGGTTGTAGACCGACAGCCTGAGCACACGCTCGATTTCATCGACTTGGGAGGTGTCCACCACCGCCGCCAGCGTCAGCAAGCCTTGGGGTTGGTTGGCGGGCAAGATCGCTGCCGGGGCGTCCAGGCCGATCATGGCGACCACGTTGCGGCTGTTGCGATACAGCTGCGGCGGCGCACGCAACCAGCGCACGCGACTGTCGGTGAGCAAGGTGCGCTGGCTCTGTTGCAATTGCTGCAGGCGGCTGACCACTTCGCGGTAGTGCTCGCGTAGTAACGGCTGATGCTGGCGCAGGCCGCCAACACCTGGCACGGCGAGGCTTGCGAGGTTGTTCGGGGCGAACACGAACAGTTGGGGCGAGGCATAAAAAGAGCTGGCCCAATACCCCCCGTAGTAGTCGGTCAATTGCACGCCAAAAGCCAACGCCCGGCGCGTGTCATCCGCTGAAAACCCGGCATCGTGGGACAAGGTAAACGGCAGCGACAAGGCAAACCCCTTGGCCTGCAGCAGTACCTGCCCGGCATCGCGCTGCAACTCCACCACCGAGGTGGACTGCACGGCCGGCAATGGCGGTGCATTGCTGCGGCTGTAGCCCTGGGCCACGTTGCGCAGGAAAGCCTCGTGCTCATGGATGATTTCCACCACACGGGCAAAGTGAAACTCGACCTTTTCCTGCTCGGCATCGAGCAGGCGCGACACGGCCCAGTAGCAACTGCTGGACAGCAACAAGGCGAGCCCGGTGAGCAGCAACAGGGCTTTGTTCAGGCGCTGGGAACTTTGCGCCAGTTTGTCCAGGCGCAGACTTGCATGTTTCATCGTCAATACCGCGAAAGCCTGAATCAGGACGTGGGGCCTATGCTTGATCCCGGCATTGGCCAATAACGCCCGGCGTAGCGGGCGACCCTTCCTTCGGGCTTCTTGACTGTGTGACCTTGCGCGTTCAGATAAGTGCTGGCGCAGGGCCATCTTCGATCAACAACGCGCTGAATTTATCCGCAGCGACGCCTTGGGAAATCAGGAAACCTTGTACCTGATCGCAGCGAATCCGCCGCAATACCGCCAACTCCGCCTGGGTTTCGGCGCCTTCGGCAATGGTGGTCAGCCCAAGTTTGCGGCCCAGTTCGACGATGCTTTGCAGGGCCTGGGCCAGGCTGTCGTTGTCGGCACAGCCGTGCACCAGGGAGCGATCGATCTTGACCTCATTGAACGGCGTGGACACCAAATTGAAGTAGGAGCTGAAGCCTTTGCCGAAATCATCCTGCGCCAGCCCGAAACCCATCATGCGCAAGCGGCATGCTCCAGCGTAGTAGTTACTGGGCAGCAGCGTGGTGGAGCTTTCCATCAACTCGAACGTAATTTGCCGGGGCTCGGCGTCACTTGACTGCACCTGGGCCAAGAGCTGGTCCACCAGGTCGCACTGGTCGAGCAAGTGGGTCGGCAGGTTGATCGACACCGGCAGGCGATAACCCAGCTGTGCCCATTGGGCCTGGGCGGTGAGGGTTTGCTTGAGGATGCAGGTCAGCAGTTGGGTTTCCAGGCCCAGGCGCTCGATTTCTCCGAGGAATTGACCTGGCAGCAGCAAGCCTTCGACCGGATGTATCCAACGGGCCAGGGCTTCGGCACCGACGATGCGCCCATCATGCAAAGACTTCTTGGGCTGGAACCAGGCCTGGATCTCGCCATTGCCCAAGGCGCGGACCAAGTTGTCCCGCGCCAGGCTGATGCCGCGCCGACAGCAAGGCGTGCGGGCCTGCTCCATCAGTTTGTCGAGGCAGTCACGCAGGGAGCGCACCTGGGGCTCGCGCACAGGTTTGGAGAGCAGCCCGGCCACCGTCAGCCCCAGGTTGTCCGCCACTTGCCCGGCCCCCACCAGCATGCGCCGCGACGACACGCTCATCAGTGCCAGGGCCGGTGGCGCCGGGAGGGTGGCCAGTTGCTGGATCAGTTGCACGCCGTCCATGCCCGGCATCATCAAATCGCTGAGCAATAGGTCGTAACGCTGGCGGGCCATGCGCTGCATCGCGGTCGCGCCGTCCCACACCGCATCGACTTCAAAGCCACCGATGGCCTGGAAGAGGTTGATCAGGTACTCGTGCTGAAAGGGGTGGTCTTCCACAATGAGCACGCGGTAGGCACTCAAAGCACACTCCCCTGATAGCGATGCAGGCATTGGTAGAGGGCACGCAGGGTGAAGGGTTTGACCAGACAATGATCCATGCCCGCATTCAGGCAGCGCTCGGCTTCGTCGAGCATGGCGTTGGCGGTGGCGCCGATGATCGGCAGCGCGCAGCCCAAACGGCGCAGTTGCTCGGTGAGTTCATAGCCGTTCATACGCGGCATGTTGACGTCGGTGAGGATCATGTCGAACGCAGTTTCGCCCCACAGTGACAGTGCTTCCACCCCGTCGCCGGCCAGCACCACGGTGCAGCCGAGTTCTTCGAGTTGATCGCGCAGGATCAACTGGTTGATCAGGTTGTCTTCGGCCACCAGCAGGCGCAGGTTCAGGTTGAAATCCGCCGGCACCTCGCTGATGGCCGGCGACAGGTGTTCCTCAATGCCCTGGGCGCGGCTGACCGCACGATTAAGGGCGTGCAGGTTGTTCAGGCCGATTTGCCAGCACGCGCCAGGCCCCTGGCAAAAACCGTGCTCATCGGCGGCGGCCATCACCCGCGGGCCGGACCAGCGCAGGCGTTCGCCAATATCGGCCGCACCGGGGTAGAGCTCCACCAACACCGCGCCGGGGTCCGTCTCGGCCGACTCCGGCACGCCCAACTGCACCCGCGCGCCCCAACGGCGCAGCCAGCCGCCGATGCTCTCGGCCAGTTCACGCACCGGCGACACCACATAAATCCGCTCGCCCAACAGTGGCAGCGCCCAGGGTACGCCGGCGCTGACCTGCTCCAGCGGCAAAATAAAGGTAAAGCTGCTGCCCAGCCCCGGCTCGCTGACCACCCGCAAGGTGCCGTTCATCAAGTGCACCAGGCGCTTGCAGATCGACAATCCAAGCCCGGTGCCCGCCACCACATTGGCATTGCCATTGGCCTGGAAAAATGGCTCGAACAGGTACTGTTGATCCTGCGCCGCAATACCTTTACCGGTATCCACCACTTGCCATTGCAACATGGCGCGCTCCCCTTCCCGGCTCTCCAGGCGCAAGCGCAAGACGATGCGCCCGCTTTCGGTGAACTTCAGTGCGTTGTTGAGCAGGTTGTTCAGAATCTGGCGGATGCGCGTGACATCGCCGCGCACCTGGTCGGGCAACTGCGGGTCAAGGCAGGCGAACAGTTGCAGGCCCTTGCTTTGCGCAGCGCCGGCGTAGCCCTGGATCACTTCCTGCACCAGTTCCAGCGGCGAAAACACGGTGAGCTCCAAGGACAGTTGCCCGGCCTCGATCTTTGATACATCCAGCACATCGCAGATCAGTTGCAGCAGGTTGGCGGATGAGCCTTCGATGGCATTCAAGTAGCCGCGCTGCTGGTTGTTCAGATCGGTGCGGGCCAGCAGTTCCAGGGTGCCGAGCACGCCATACAGAGGCGTGCGGATCTCGTGGCTCAT
The DNA here is from genome assembly GCF_050432925.1 of Pseudomonas sp. 18175. Taxonomy (NCBI): domain Bacteria; kingdom Pseudomonadati; phylum Pseudomonadota; class Gammaproteobacteria; order Pseudomonadales; family Pseudomonadaceae; genus Pseudomonas; species Pseudomonas sp. 18175. The sequence continues at coordinate 281,533 of NZ_JBKFTO010000003.1, forward strand.
GGTCGCCAGGAACAGGGTCTTGGCCTCGTTGGCCGCGTCCGCGAGGGTGCGCGCCTGCTGCAAGGCCAGTTCCACCTGTTTGCGCTCGGTGATATCGCTGAACGCACAGATCAGCACTTCTTCACGCTGATAACGGGTGGGTGCAAAACTCAGGAACAGGTGGCGACCATCGGCCATTTGCAGCTCATCGGTGCTGCTTTGTTCGGCGTCATCGAACGCGCGGCGAATCCAATCGTGGCACAGCTGCCGACGTTCGCGCCCATTGCCCAGCCATTGGCGCGACAAGGGGTTTTCCAACACCACTTCACCGTCGCTGCGGCGCAGTACGCACAAGGCCACCGGCGCGATACGAATCACAGCACTGCTGAACGCCTCGCTTTCCACCAAGGCCTCGATGCGATTGGCCGCCGGAATGATCAAGCGCTGATCGATGCGCCGCACCAGGCGCACCATCAGCACACTGGCCAACACACAGACCAATAAGCAGACCAGCGACGGCAAGGCCAGGCTGGGCATCAGGGAACTGAGCTCCAAGCTATAAACGATCTGCCACTGCGAGTAACCCAATCGTTTACGAATGGCCAAGCGATCCGGCAACCAACGGCTACCTTCCCAGCCGAAACGGGCCGTGGCGTGATGCTGGCGCAATACCTGCGCCACCGTCGGTTGATGGGCCGCACTGCTGAAAATCAACTCACCGGCGCCGTCGAGCAACATAAAGTCGCCGGCCTTTTCATGCTGCAAGGCGTTGATCAGGTCCGGGCCGTCCACCTCCAGGCCCAGCCAGCCCGAGGCGGGGTTGCGCTCGTCCAGGCGGGTGAAGATATACAGCGGCGAATCCAGCTGGCTTTGCTCGGTCAGCCACAACTCGTCGCTGACCGACACGTTGCCGGTGTCCACCGCCATCAATCGGCGCAGCACAGGCTCCGGCACGTCGCCTGGGGTGGCCGCCACCGTGAACAAACGCTCTACCACCGGCTCAGCACGCTGGGCCACGTAGATCAAATTGACTTGGTTGCTTTGTAGATAATCCAGCATGCGCCGGGTCAACCATAGGCTCCAGATATTGCCGGCTTCGCCCAGGGTGATATGCACTTCTTCGGCCGGCACTTCATTGAGGTTGCCTTTGGGCGGCGTGAGATGGCGCACAGTGGAAAGGCCCAGGCTCTTGAGCAGCGTCTGGCGGCTGACAAAAAAACTCTGCGCATCGGAGATGGCCTCGTTCATATAACTGCGCCGCAGCGAAATCTCCTCATTGAACGCAGCACGCAGGTAGCTGTAGGCGCCCACGTACACCCCCAGCACCAGCGCAAGGGCGAACAGTCGCAACAATTTGCGCGCAGCCTTGGGGGTGGAGAAGGAAGAATCGAGGGGTTGCAGGAAATGTTTGAGTTTCATCCTCGCAAGAATGAGGGCCACAGGCGCGACGGTGAATAAGACGGATCTCAAAGGCTTGCTACGCCAGTTAGCCGAACCTGCATTGAACTCTCACGCCAACTGCCGTTCTAGACACCTTCGTCGTTGCTTGCGTAGCATCGGCGGCTCCTTCGTGCAATCCACTCAAACAGAGCGATCCATGTCTATCCACCAAACACCCGGGCACGTCCTGCCCGCGCGCAGCGCTGCCAAAATGGAAGCTGCCATGGCCGTGGGCGCGTTCGCTATCGGTACCGGCGAATTCGCCATCATGGGCTTGATGCCAGACATCGCCAGTAACCTGCACCTGAGCGAGCCCCAAGTGGGCCATGCCATCAGCGCCTACGCGCTGGGGGTGATGGTCGGCGCGCCATTGCTGGCGATCCTGGGCGCCAAGTTGCTGCGCAAACATATGTTGCTGTTGCTGATGGGGCTGTACGCCCTGGGCAACCTGGCTACCGCGTTTACGCCGACCTTCGGCTCGCTGGTGGCCTTCCGCTTTATCAGCGGCCTGCCCCACGGCGCCTACTTCGGTATTGCCGCTGTGGTGGCGTCAAGCATGGTGCCCAACGACAAACGTGCGGGCGCCGTCGCGCGGGTGATGATGGGGCTGACCCTGGCGATGCTGTTGGGCAACCCGATTGCTACGTTCCTTGGCCAATACCTGGGCTGGCGTTCGGCGTTTGCGCTGGTAAGCGTTATCGCCCTGTGCACCATCGCTCTGGTCTGGCAATTTGTTCCCGACCGCCACGACGAACCCCGCAGCGACCCACGCAAGGAGCTGCGCGCCTTCACCAAACCGCAGGTGTGGATGGCCCTGGCCATTGGCGCCATCGGTTTTGCCGGGATGTTCTGCGTGTTCAGTTACCTGGCACCGACCATGCTCGAAGTGACCAAAGTGTCGCCCCAGTGGATTCCCTTCGGCCTGGCCGCCTTTGGCGTGGGCGGGATCATCGGCAACATCGCCGGCGGCAAGCTGTTCGATCGCATGCAGTTCCGCGCAGTGGGCTTGATCCTGGTGTGGTCGATGGCCGTGCTGGTGTTCTTCCCGTTTGCGGCAGGGTCCGTGTGGGGCGTACTGCTGGGCATCGGCCTTGTTGGCACCATGATATCGCTGGCCGCACCGCTGCAAATCCGCCTGATGGACATTGCTCATGAGGCACCTAGCCTGGCGGCTGCGTCCAACCACGCGGCGTTCAACCTCGCTAACGCGCTGGGCCCATGGTTTGGCGGGATGGCGATTACGGCGGGGATGGGCTGGACCAGCACCGGCTATATTGGCGCGGCCACGGCATTGGCGGGACTCGGGATTTACTTGATCGCCCGACGGATGCAGGGCGGGCATTAAAGCGATAGGGGCAGGCATAAAAAACACCCATAACAAATAATGCCTGTCAATTATGGAAAACCCTTAAACACCCACTCATGAACTTAATTTCATTTTCAGACAGGTAAGGTTCAGGTTGGATCCAATGACATCCGCCTGTAATATGTCCTACATATTTCATGTATGACAAGGACGTGTTTTGAGTTTTCCTGACAGAAGTGTGCTTCAGAGTTTTCCCACGACACTCAACCATCGCAACGCGACGGTGTTCACCGCAGACAGCACTGACATCAGCGCTCAGCAGGCGATTCAGGATCTGATCGACGCACGGCATCAGTTGCAAGACCGTATCAGCGCCCCACTGAAAGGGATGGAGAGCGACCTGTTCGCCAAATCCCAGCCGCTCGACAGCCTGCGCCCCAAACTGAGAGTCACTTTCGGCCGTGCAAAGCGCGATGGCGCATTCGACTGGCCGGTAGAAGAAGTCATCAACACCTTCGGCGCACAGCAACGCGGCGCCCCAGTCGCCAGCCTGTACGGCTTCGGCTACCGCAAGTCTGCGTTGGGCTTGATCCAAGAGTTCTTCATCTTCACCGAGATGCTCGATGGCCACCTCAATGGGCTGGAATGGCTCAAGCAGGAACGCGACATCCAGAGCCTGATCCGCGTGTCGTTCAATCTGCTACATGCCCTGCACAGCAAAAACATCGTGCACATGGACTTCTGGGCCAACAATGTGATGGTGAACCTGGAGCAACCCACGCTCGCCAAGGCGATCGACCTGGAAAACTGCTTCCTTACCCCCACTGATCATTTGACCGAAGTGCTGGCGTTCCAATTCGGCTTCTATTACCGCCGGGAGATTTTCCGGTTCGTGATCGAGCGGGACTACGACCGGATGGTTCATGAAGAACTCGGCAAATACACCGGCGTTGATATGAGCCGCTTTAATGAGATGTACCTGCTGAGCAAACATGAAAACATCAGCCGCCGGGCCCGGCGCGAGATTTTTCATAATGGGACGGTTGTTACGGGCTGACGATGAGTCGCAGAGGCTGACTGGGAATCCTACCAATGGATTCCTGATAAACTCACGCCCTCTGCCCTACCCATTCAGATTGCCCAATGCCCCTGACGACCGCTTCACCGCAAGCTCTTTCCCGCCGCTTTTCTGTCGCGCCGATGATGGATTGGACAGACCGCCACTGCCGCTTCTTCCTGCGCCTGCTCTCCAAACACGCCCTGCTTTACACCGAGATGGTTACCACGGGCGCGATTCTGCATGGCGACCATGAGCGTTTCCTACGCCATAACGAAGCCGAGCACCCGCTTGCGCTGCAATTGGGCGGAAGCGTTCCGGCCGACCTGGCGGCCTGCGCGCGTATGGCTGAGGCGGGCGGGTATGACGAGGTGAACCTTAACGTCGGCTGCCCGAGTGACCGGGTGCAGAACAACATGATCGGCGCCTGCCTGATGGGGCATCCAGCCCTGGTGGCCGATTGCGTGAAGGCGATGCGTGATGCGGTGTCGATCCCGGTAACGGTCAAGCATCGGATCGGGATCAATGGCCGGGACAGTTATGCCGAGCTTTGTGATTTTGTCGGCCAGGTGAAGGATGCTGGCTGCACCAGCTTTACCGTGCATGCTCGGATTGCGATTCTCGAAGGGTTGTCGCCAAAGGAAAACCGCGATATTCCACCGTTGCGCTATGACGTGGCAGCACAGTTGAAACAGGACTTCCCTGAGCTGGAGATCGTGCTCAACGGCGGCATCAAGACGCTGGAACAATGCCATGAACATTTGCAGACGTTTGATGGGGTGATGCTGGGCCGTGAGGCTTATCACAACCCGTATCTGCTGGCAGAGGTGGACCAGCAGTTGTTTGGCAGCACGCAGCCGGTGATCACTCGGGCCGAGGCGCTGGTACAACTACGGCCTTATATTGCAGAGCACCTGGCAACGGGTGGGTCCATGCATCACATCACCCGCCACATCCTGGGACTGGGCACGGGTTTCCCGGGGGCGCGTAAGTTTCGGCAGTTGTTGTCGGTCGATATTCACAAGGCAGCGGATCCGTTGGCGCTACTGGATAAAGCTGGCGAATTGCTGGAAGGACGCTGAACGCGCTGTCGAGTTGAACCTGCGGCACGTTTTGCCCTCCTATTTAGCAGTCAGGCCCGTCATTCAAACGACTGTTCTCAGGTTGTTGCCATGACGGGCCGCTGAACGCATTTGCGCCCTTGAGTGGCTGTCTGCGCTCGGGTAATGTCATCAGACCCATAGGACAGAGCACGCCCATGACTTCCAAGCTGGAACAACTCAAACAAATCACCACCGTCGTAGCCGATACTGGCGATTTTGAAGCTATCGCTCGTGTCAAACCGCAAGACGCCACCACCAACCCTTCCCTGCTGCTCAAAGCCGCGTCGATCCCGGCCTATGCCAAGTTGCTGGATGAATGCGTACAGGATTGCAACGGTGATGTCGGCCTGGCCAGTGACCGTTTTGCAGTGGCGGTGGGTCAAGAAATCCTCAAAGTCGTACCAGGCCGCATCTCCACTGAAGTGGATGCCCGCCTGTCGTTCGACACTGACGCCGTGCTCAAGCGTGCGCACCGCCTGATCGACCTGTACGAAAAGGCCGGCATTGGCCGCGACCGTGTGCTGATCAAGATCGCCTCCACCTGGGAAGGCATCCGCGCCGCCGAAAAGCTGGAAAAAGAAGGCATCCAGACCAACCTGACCCTGCTGTTCTCCTTCGCCCAGGCCGTGGCGTGCGCAGAAGCGGGTGTGTTCCTGATTTCGCCGTTCGTAGGCCGTATCTACGACTGGTACAAGAAGGCCAACGGTAATGACTACACCGGCTCCGATGACCCGGGCGTGCAGTCGGTAACGCGCATCTACAACTACTACAAGGCCAATGGCTACAAGACCGTGGTCATGGGCGCAAGCTTCCGCAACCTGAGCCAGATCGAAGAGCTGGCTGGCTGTGATCGCCTGACCATCAGCCCGGACCTGCTGGAAAAACTGGCGGCCGACAACGGCAAGCTGGAGCGCAAGCTGTCGCCAGGGCATGCCGGTGAAGCCCGCGTGCATCTGACTGAAGCGCAATTCCGCTGGGAGTCCAACGAAGATGCGATGGCGACCGAGAAGCTGGCGGAGGGCATTCGTCAGTTTGCTCGGGATCAGGAGAAGCTGGAAGCACTGCTAACTGCCAAGCTGTAAAGCCGGCAGCAGCAAAAAAAGGGCGGTACCTGTGAGGGTACCGCCCTTTTTTGTGCAATCTCATGCCGATCACTGCTCAACTGTGGGAGCGGGCTTGCCCTAATGCCAGTCAGTTAAGGGTTAGAAAGAGTAAAAGCTAACCTGTGGCGAGGGAGCTTGCTCCCGCTGGACTGCGCAGCAGTCCCATCTTTGGGGCCGCTACGCGGCCCAGCGGGAGCAAGCTCCCTCGCCACACTGACGGTGTTTGCCCTTAACTGACTGGCATTAGGGCTTGCCCGCTCCCACATTTAGATTGTGTTTCAAGTCGAGATCAGTGGCGCTCTAGCGCGTTGACCAAGTCGTGAAAGGCTTCACGATTGGACTCGTTCAAGCCCATCAGGATCTTGTGCGCCTCCAATACCTTGACCCGCACGACTTCCTCGGACTGATCCTGGGATGGCAGGTCAGTCAGGCATTCCGGGCATGGAATCGGGCGATCAACAATGTTGAACACCTGGTCAAAGCCCATGGACTGCAGCAGACGAGTGATGTCTTCGTGGGTAGTGACGACGGTCGGCAACAGGCCAACCTTCTGCCGAGACAGAATGGACAGCTTGGCCAACAACCCAAGGGTGGTGCTATCGATGCTGCGGGTTTCGGTCAGATCGATCACGATCGCCGAGAAATTCAGCGCTGTGAAAATCCGCTCAATCGTCGCATCCAGCGCCGAACACAAGGTCAGGCGCACTTCACCGACAAATTTCAGGACAAAAGTCCCGTCTTGCTCGGCGAATTGGATTCTTCCGGTACTCATCAAAGATTCCTGCTCAACACCAATAGGGCGATATCATCCGGCATCTCCCCCAGCGTGGCCAATCCAAACACTTGCCGCAGGCCATCCAGGCTGCCGCCCGCCGACTTGACCCGTTGGGGCAAGGCGGCTTCTTTCTCCTTGAGTGTAGGCTCTGGAAGCAGGTCCAGGATGCCATCGGACATCAGCGTCAGGCTGAACGTCGGCGGCAACTCCAGGATGTGGTCTTCGTAGGTGGCTTCATTGAACAAGCCAACAGGCAGACCACGGCCTTCCAGGTAACGCACACTGTCAGGGGTGTACAACACAGGCATCGGCAGGTGACCGCCAATGCTGTAGGTCAAAAGACCGGTTTCTTCATCGATCACGCCGCCGACCATCGTCACGTGCTTGCCCAGCTTGCAGCTGATCAGGCCCCGATTGATGTGGCCCAGCACCTCAGAGGGAGTGAACTCCGGCAAGGTGCCATTGCGCTTGGATTCGAACAACAGCCGCGTGGTCATGAACTTCAACAACACGGTGACAAACGCCGAGGAAGCACCATGGCCGGACACATCGGCCAGGTAGAACGCCACGCGCCGCTCGTCGACGCGGAAATAGTCGACAAAATCACCCGACAAGTACAGTGATGGGATGATCTGGTGGGCAAACTGAAATTCGTCGATGGTCCAAGGGCTGACCGGCAGCATGTTCATCTGCACTTGGCGACCCGCGTTCTGGTCTTCCTGGAGCAGGTTGAGGCTGGCTTCGAGTTCGCGGTTGGCGGTTTCGAGCTTTTCGCGATAGCGCTGGTTTTCCAGCAACAGCCGCGCACGATCCAGGGCGCGGCGCACCGAGTGCTCCAGCACCGCCAGGTCTTCCAGGGGCTTGATCAGGTAGTCGGCAGCGCCCAGGCGCAGCGCCTCGACGGCATCGTTCATCACCCCGGCACCCGACACAACGATCACCGGGGTCTGCGGGGCAAGCTCGGTCACCTGGCGAATCAATTCGAGGCCGCCCATCTGGGGCATGCGCAGATCGCAGATCACGAGGTCGGGCTTGTCGCGCTCGAATACCTGGAGACCCTGTTGGCCATTGCTGGCCTGCAGGACGCTGAACCCACTGTCTTCCAAATAGGCCGCGAGACTCGCGCGCACTACTTCGTCGTCATCGATTATCAGCAGCGTGGCACTGGTTTTTTGCATGTGGGCAAACGGCGCCAGAATTAGGTTGGCGTAGGTGGTTCGGCAATGGCCGGACTCACGTACTGGATTCGCTTTCTAGCCTCTCTGTCCTACAAAGCACGGGCTTTTGGCCTATGCACAACGGTAAAGCAGAGGTGCCCTTCTAAGGCGCAGACGGTACTCCCATCCGCCAGGGGTTTCAAGCTCATGCCGATGGTCGCTGGACGTCTTTACACCGCAAATCACCGGGAGTTATAAGAACAGTCACGACCACAACTCAAAGTAAGGATGGAACCCATGAGCGAACGCGAGCGCGACTACGCCGAAAAACGCGATTTCATCCGTATGCGCGTGGATGCCGATGTGTCTCTGATCCACGCCGGGCAAGAGATTTCCGGGGTTTGCGTGGATCTCTCCAGCTCCGGCATGCAGGTACAGGCACCCCGCCAGTTCCAGGTCGGCGACCACCTGACGGTGCGCATCGACTCGGAACACACCGCCCTTAAAGGCCTGGAGGCCGACACCGAGGTGGTATGGACCAAAACCAACGGCGAAGACCAACACCTGGGGCTCAAGATCCTGAATATGCGCTGAAACCCGCACACAAAAAAGGCGACCAACTGGGTCGCCTTTTTTCATTTCAAAACATCACAGCTTAAAAGTCGTCGACAACCTTGCCGTCTTTAACCTTGAACTCACGGTTCTGCAGGTAAGCGTTACGGATGAAGGTGTACTTGTCGCCCGTGATCAGCTTCTCGCTGTCGAGCAGGCTGGCACGGGTATCGACAATGTTCAGGCCGATAGCGCTGTTGCGCCAGTCGATATCGTTCATGTAGCGGTACGGCTGGGTGTAGCTGTCCACGTATTTGGACGGCGCATCGCGCAAGGTACTTGGGCCCAGCAGCGGCAGCATCACGTAAGGACCGCTGCCCAAGCCCCAGTAGCCGAGGGTCTGGCCGAAGTCTTCATCGCTGCGCTGCAGCCCCATTTTGGTGCCTACGTCGATTAAGCCAAGAACACCGAAGGTGGTGTTCATCAGCAAACGCGCAGTATCCGTACCCGCCGCGTGCGGCTTGAGCTGCAATACGTTGTTGGCCAGGTTGCCGACGTCACCAATGTTGCGGAAGAAATTGTGCACGCCGTCTTGAACGAACTGCGGGGTCACGAACTGATAGCCCTGAGCCAATGGCTTGAGGGCATAGGTGTCAACCGTGTCGTTGAAGGCGAAGATCGGGCGGTTGACGCTTTCCCAGGGATCATCTTCCGACGCAGCTTGAACGGCAAACGGGGCCAGCAGGACAGTGGCACACACCGACAGCTGAGCGAAGTAGTGGCTCCAGCGCATAGCTTTTGCTCCTTGAATGGTCTGTCATGGGCGCTATGCCCTGAATAAGGCCGTGAGTATATGACGGAAGTACGCATTTAGGCAGCAGCAGGGAAAAGTCCTAATACAAATTGACTAAAATCCTACAATTAACGCCTATGTCATCGGCTTGTCATCCGACCTCGATAGCGTCACAGCTATTTCAGGGATGTCGATATGCCCCACGCCGAGATTGCCGTTGCCAGCTCGCCCGCCTTGACTGCCGTTTTGTTTGGTCTGAGTGGCTGCCTGGTGGACTTCGGTTCCCAGGCGCGCACCGATTCCCCCTGCGCCGACTCCCAGGCCACACCAGGCGCCTTGAAAATCTTGCGCAGCCTGAAAGACCAAGGCGTGCCCTGCGCCTGGCTGGATGAGCTGCCCAGCGCCATCACCACGCCGCTGGCCGCCGTATTACCCGATTGGCTCAAGGCGACGCCCCCCTCCTCCATCCGTTGGCCCGCGCCCCATGCGTGCTGGCAAGCCTTGATGGCATTGAACATCGAACGCCTGGAAGGTTGCGTACTGGTCAGCGGTGAACCGCGCTTACTGCAATCGGGACTCAACGCCGGGTTGTGGACCATCGGCCTGGCCTCCTGTGGATCGCTGTGCGGCCTGCCCCCCGAACAATGGCAGGCACTGAGCGAACAGGAACGCGAACACAAGCGCGGCAAGGCCACGGTAGCGCTGTATGGGCTGGGAGTGCATTCGGTGATCGATCACCTTGGCGAACTGGGCACGTGCCTGGACGATATCAGCCTGCGCCAACTCAAAGGCGAGAAGCCCTGATCGAGATCATGCACAGTCGGCGCCGGTGGATTAATCTACAGGTCAGCCCGTAGACCTTTCACGGCGTGCCGCGGTCTATGCCAGTGACTATCGATAAAAGGAAGAACGTCATGCCTGATCGCAAAAAGCTGGAAGAACAGGTCGAGATTCTGCGCGGGCAACTGGAACAGGAGCCACCGCTGTCGGACGAAAAACGCGAAGCGCTGCAAGGGTTGATTGCCAAGTTTGAAGTGCAGCTTGACCTGGAGCCGGCTACGCAGTCACCCAGTATCTCCGATGATGTAGACAAGGCCGTCATAGATTTTGACGCTGAGCACCCGGTCATTTCCGGGACATTGCGCAATATCATGATCACCTTGGGCAATATCGGGATTTGATTCCAATCCAAGCCAAGTACAAAAGCAAAATGTGGGAGCGGGCTTGCTCGCGAAAGCGGTGTATCAGTCAGCACATCTGATACTGACAGACCGCATTCGCGAGCAAGCCCGCTTCCACATTGGGTACTGGGTGAAGTTTACTGGCGCGCCAACCGCACGTTCTGGAACGCTACCGCCTCAGTACTGCGATACGGGTTGATATCCAACCCACCTCGGCGCACATAACGCGCATACACGGTCAACTTCTCCGGCTTCAGCAAGCGCTGCAAGTCCAGGAAGATGCGCTCTACACACTGCTCGTGAAAGTCCGAGTGCTGGCGAAAGCTCACGATATATTCCAGCAAGCTTGCGTGATCCAGCGCCGATCCACGGTATTGCACCACCACACTGCCCCAATCCGGCTGGCTGGTGACCGGGCAGTTGGATTTGAGCAGGTGGCTGTGCACGCTCTCCTCGACAACACGCGAGTCATCGCAACGCAGCAGTTCAGGGCGCGGATGTTCATAGTTGCTGACACTGATATCCAGATCATCAATACACACCCCCGGCAACGCCATCACACCTTCGGCCTCGATCTCGGCCAGAGTGCGTATGCGCACGCTCACAGGCTTGCCCGCAGCAGCGCTGAGGTCGGTCCGCAGGGTCGCTTCCAGGGTGCCGGTGTCGGCGAACGCGGTCTGGTTCAGCGAGTTGAGGTACAGCTTGAACGACTTGGACTCGATGATGTTTGGCGAGTCCGCCGGGATGCTGAACTCACCAATGGCCACCACCGGCTTGCCCGACGGCAGCAGCCAGGACAGTTCGAAGCAGTTCCAGAAATCCACACCCTTGTAGGGCAAGGTCTCGGCACTCAGGCCCAGCTCGGCCCACTTGGCGGCACGAGGGATCGGAAACAATAACGAAGGCGTGTAGGTGGAGATGTATTCACTGGACTTGCCCAGCGGCGAATGTTCGGCTGCGGGATGCATGGCGGAAACCTGGCTAAATAAACCGCGCCAGTCTACCAGCCTTTGGCCCCGTCTTTGCGGCCTACTCGACGTTCAGCTTGCCGACCATGCCCGCCTGGTAATGCCCGGGCAGGTTGCACGCAAACTCAAGGCCCGTGGTCTGGGTAAAAGTCCAAGTCAGTTCGGCCGTTTTGCCAGGCTCGACCAGCACACTATTGGGATCATCATGCTTCATCGCGCCATGGCCCATCGCGCTGTGATCCATCTTGCCCATACCGGTGGAGGTCAGCATACCGCTGGCCTGCATTTGCAGCATTTCCTTCTGGTGGTCGGCATGCATCGCCGCATCGCCCAGGTTGAATTCATGCAGCAACTGGCCCTTGTTGACCAGTACAAAGCGTACGGTTTCACCGGCTTTTACATCCAGAGACTTGGGCGTAAAGGCAATATCCTGCAGCGTCACTTCCACTGTGCGCGTTGCCTCGGTCGCGGGCGCTGCATGGCCGAACCCGTAGGTATGGGCCGCATCCGCCAGCGCATCAACACTCAATACCAACAGGCAACCCGCCAACAACAGGGGTGTACGCAAGGCCATCTCTATTCTCCAAAAATGTGGGATCAGCATGAGGGGCACTCTAAGATGGCACCGCTGCCAGCCAGCTGACTGCTAGATTACAACTTTGTCAGGTTACGCCCTTACCTCGCCGCCCAAGGTATAAAGCCCGCCGCGCCCTATTGCCCAGAGTCGCCCATGAAACTGCTGATCGTCGAAGACCAACCGAAAACCGGCCACTACCTGCGCCAGGGCCTGGCCGAAGCAGGCTTTACCACCGAATTGGTCGCCGACGGTACCACCGGCCAGCACCTGGCACTGACCGGCGACTACGACCTGCTGATCCTCGACGTGATGCTGCCAGGCCGCGACGGCTGGCAAATCCTGCAAGCCGTGCGCAGCGCCGGCCTGGAAACGCCCGTGTTGTTCCTTACCGCCCGTGATGCCGTAGAGGACCGCGTGCACGGCCTGGAGCTGGGCGCCGACGATTACCTGGTCAAACCCTTCGCCTTCTCCGAACTGCTGGCCCGGGTGCGCAGCCTGTTGCGCCGAGGGGGCAGCACGCCCCAGGAAACCGCGCTGCAACTGGCCGACCTGCGACTGGACCTGATCCGCCGCCGCGTCGAACGGGACGGCCAGCGCATTGACCTCACAGCCAAGGAATTTTCCCTGCTGGAACTGCTGCTGCGCCGCCAGGGTGAAGTGCTGCCCAAATCACTGATCGCCTCCCAGGTCTGGGACATGAACTTCGACAGCGACACCAACATCATCGAAGTCGCCATTCGCCGTCTGCGCCTGAAAGTCGACGACAACTACTCCAACAAACTGATCCACACAGTACGCGGCATGGGCTATGTGCTGGAGGAGCGATGCAGTTGATCCAGCGCCTGTCCCTGGCCAGCCGCCTGGCGCTGCTGTTTGCTGCCTGCACTGCGGTGGTGTCGCTAATGGCGGGCGTACTGTTCAGCCATGCCAGTGAGGCGCACTTTATCGAGCTGGACCAGCAACTGCTCGACAGCAAGCTGGTGGCTCTGCGCAGCACCTTGCAGGGCGTCGACACGCCACAGCTATTCGCTCATCGGGAAGCGCAGTTGCGCGCCGAACTCAACCGCCAACCCGATCTGGCCCTGCGCATCAGCGCTGCCGGCCAGCGCTGGTTTGACGGCGCCCCCGGCGTCGTGCTGCCCGAATCACCCGGCCTGCATCGCTTGCAAAGCGCTGGCACCGACTACCGCGTGTACAACGTACCGTTGCTCGCCGGCCAGGCAGGTTCGCCGCAACTGAGCCTGATGCTCGACATCACCCATCACCAGCACTTTCTGCAACGCATGCAGCACCTGATCTGGCTCACCGTCGGTCTCTCGGCCCTGGCCACCGCGCTGCTCGGCGCCTGGGCCGCACGCAGTGGGTTGCGGCCGTTGCGGCGCATGGGTGAAGTGGCGGCCGGCGTGTCCGCCCACTCCCTGACCCAGCGCCTGCCCCAGGCACATATGCCGGTGGAACTGGCGGAACTGGCCCAGGCCTTCAACGCCATGCTCGGTCGCCTGGACGACGCCTTTCAGCGCCTCTCGGCCTTCTCCGCCGATATCGCCCATGAACTGCGCACCCCGCTGTCAAACCTGCTGACCCACACCCAGGTCATTCTCACCCAGCCGCGCCCACTGGAGGATTACCGCGAGGCGCTGCACAGCAACCTGGAAGAGTTGCAATGGATGGCGCAGCTGGTCAACGACATGCTGTACCTGGCCAAGGCAGACCACGGGTTACTCGTGCCCAAGCGCGAACCGCTGGCCCTCGCCGATGAAGTGGATGCGTTGCTGGAGTTTTTTGCGTTGCTGGCTGAGGACGCACAGGTCAGCCTGGTCCGCGAAGGCTCGGCCCACATCTGCGGGGATCGCGGGATGCTGCGGCGGGCGCTGTCGAACCTGCTGGATAACGCATTGCGGTTTACCCCGGCTGGGGGCGAAGTACGGGTGCGGATGGAGGACGGGGTGAGGCTGGTGGTGGAGAACACCGGGGAAGGCATTCCAACCGCGTTGCTGCCTAGGCTGTTTGACCGGTTTTACAGGGCTGACCCGTCACGGCATGAGGGCAGCAGCGAACATGCGGGGCTGGGATTGGCGATTACCCAGTCGATTGTGCGGGCGCATGGGGGGAGGATTTATTGTGAGTCTGAGGCGGGGTGGGCAAGGTTTGTGATTGAGTTGCCACAGGAACATTGATGCAAGCTGAACCGGCCCCATCGGGGGCAAGCCCCCTCCCACATTTAGATTTGTGAACACAGTCAAATGTGGGAGCGGGCTTGCTCGCGAAGGCGGTCTTAAATACTACGAATACCTAAGGGCATGCGCCGGCTCAATCTTCGCCGCCCGATAAGCAGGATAAAGGGTCGCCAAAAAGCTCAGCACAAACCCCGCCGTGCAAATCAGCACCACATCCCCGCTTTGCAGCTCCGAAGGCAGGTTGCTGACGAAGTACACGTCCGAACTGAAGATATGCTGCCCGGTGACCCGCTCCATCCAGCCCACCAGTTCACTCACGTTCAGCGCGGCAATCACACCCAGCACGCCACCGATCAAGGTGCCGACAATGCCGATCACCGTGCCCTGCACCATGAAGATCGCCATGATCTGCCGCGGCGTGGCGCCGATGGTACGCAGGATCGCGATATCCGCGCCCTTGTCGTTAACGACCATGATCAGGGTGGCGATGATGTTGAACGCGGCGACCGCGACGATCATCAGCAACAGCAGGCCGATCATGGTCTTTTCCATCTTCATCGCGCTGAACAGGCTGCCCTGGGTGTGGGTCCAGTCATCGGCCTTGTAGGCCGCGCCCAGACTGGCAGCGACGTCCGCCGAGACCTTGGGCGCTGCGTAAAGGTCTTTCACCGCCAGGCGTACGCTTTGTACCTGGTTCGGCTGCCAATGCTGGATCTCGGCGGCGTCGGCCATGTTGATCAGGGCCATGGAGCCATCCAGCTCGGCGCCGACCTTGAAGATGCCCACTACGTTCAGGCGCTGCATGCGCGGGGTGATGCCACCCGGTGCCGTGCTGATTTCCGGCACGATCAGGGTCAGCTTGTCGCCCACATTGAGGCGAAAACGCCGGGCGGTGATTTCCCCCACCACCACGCCGAACTCACCGGGTTTCAGGTCTTCAAGCTTACCCTGCACGATGTGCTGGGCCACGATCGACACCTTGCCTTCCTGGGCCGGGTCGACGCCGCTGATCTCGATCGGCTGCATCGCGCCCTTGTAGGAGAACATGCCATCCATTTGCGTGAAGGGTACTGCGGCAGTTACCTCAGGGTTCTTCATCGCAGCGGCGGCCACCGGCTGCCAGTCGTCAATCGGGTTGACACCGACGATGGTCGCGTGGGGCACCATGCCGAGGATGCGCGAGCTCATTTCGCGCTGGAAGCCGTTCATCACCGACAACACCACAATCATCGCCAGCACGCCCAGGGCGAGACCGATCATCGAGGTCATCGAGATAAACGAAACAAAACGGTTGCGGCGCTTGGCGCGGGTATAGCGCGTGCCGATGAAAATCGATAACGGTCTGAACATTCGCGGGCACCGTTGGAAAAATAGAAAACCCGATGTCAGACACCGGGTTTGAAACAGGTCAGATGGCGACCAGATGACCTTCCTGCAGGTGCAGCACGCGGTCCATCTGGCGGGCCATGCTCATGTCATGGGTCACCACCAGGAACGCGGTGCGCATCTGGGTGCTCAGCTCCAGCATCAAATCCTTGATGCCCTGGGCGGTGTGGGAGTCGAGGTTGCCGGTTGGCTCATCGAGCATCACCAGCCCTGGGTTGTTGACCAGGGCGCGGGCGATGGCCACACGCTGACGCTCGCCGCCGGACAATTCGGCCGGTTTATGCTCCAGGCGATGGCCCAGGCCAACGCGTTCCAGCAGGGCCTTGGCGCGCTGGCGGGCTTCCGGAATTGCGGTCTTGCCAATCAACAGCGGCATGCACACGTTTTCCAGGGCGGTGAATTCCGGCAGCAAGTGGTGGAACTGGTACACAAAACCGAGCGAGCGGTTGCGCAGTTGGCCACGGGCCTTTTCACCGAGGGCCGACAACTCTTCGCCCGCCAGCCATACGCTGCCCTGGGACGGCGTATCGAGGCCGCCCAACAGGTTCAGCAAGGTACTTTTGCCAGAGCCGGAGCTGCCGACAATCGCCACGCGCTCGCCCGGGTGCAACTCCAGTTGCAGGTTGGACAGCACCACCACCGATTCCGGGCCTTCCTCGTAGGATTTGCCCAGGTTGCGGCAGCTCAAGATTGCTTTTTCACTCATGCCCGATTCACTCATAACGTAAGGCCTGTGCTGGCTGGGTACGTGCCGCGCGCCAGGCTGGATACAGGGTGGCAAGGAAACTCAATACCAACGCAGCGCCGCCCACCATCAACACGTCCTGGGCCTGAACCTGGGACGGCAAGTAGTCGATGAAGTAGACATCGGCGTTGAGAAACTTGTGGCCGATCAGGGTTTCGAGCCCGGCAATGGCGGCGCTCACATTCAGCGCAGCCAGGATGCCGACCGCCGTGCCGATCAAGGTGCCGACCACGCCAATCACCGTGCCCTGCACCATGAAGATCGCCATGATCTGCCCCGGCGTGGCGCCAAGGGTGCGCAGGATGGCAATGTCACCCTTCTTGTCATTCACCACCATCACCAGCGTGGAGATGATGTTGAACGCAGCCACAGCAACGATCAGCAACAACAACAGGCCGATCATGGCTTTTTCCATGCGGATGGCCTGGTACAGGTTGCCGTGGGTACGGGTCCAATCGCGAGCGTAGTACTGGCTGTCCCCCAGGTGTTGGGCGATTTCCCACGAGGCACGCGGTGCGTCAAACAGGTCGTTGAACTTCAGGCGCAGGCCTTGCACCTGGTCTGGCTGCCAGCGATGCAGGCGGGCCAGGTCGGTGAGGTTGGTCAGGCCCAGGTAGCCGTCGATTTCGCCGGCGCCGACGTGGAAGGTGCCCACCACGGTAAAGCGCTTCATGCGCGGGAACATGCCGGCCGGGGTCACGGTGACTTCCGGGGCGACGAAGGTCAGCTTGTCGCCCAGGGCAACGCCGAGCTTGGCCGCGGCCTTGTCGCCAATCACGATGCCGAACTCGCCGGGCGCCAGGTCATCGAGTTTGCCTTGCAGCATGAACTTATCGATGATCGAGACCTTGCGTTCCTGGGCCGGGTCGATGGCATTGAGCAGGATTTTCTGCACCTTGCCGTCATTGGTCAGCAGCCCCTGCATCTGGGTAAAGGGCGCAACCGCCAATACCTTGGGGTTCTGCTTGACCTTGTCGGCCAGGCTTTGCCAGTCACTGATCGGCGCATCGCCTTCAATGGTCGCGTGGGGCACCATGCCCAGCACGCGGGTGCGCATCTCATGATCGAAGCCGTTCATCACCGACAGCACCACGATCATCACGACCACGCCCAAGGCGAGCCCGATCATCGAGGTCAAGGAAATGAACGACACAAAATGATTGCGGCGCTTTGCACGGGTATAACGCGTGCCGATAAATACGAAGAGAGGTCTGAACATGTCGGGGCTTGTTCGGAGGAAAAGAAGACGTCCCGGTGGCGGGGTCTGGTAAGCAGCTTTACACTCTGACCATTACCGATAGCTGGGGTTCGCCATGTCGACATTAGATGAAGAAGAGCGCCGCGAATACTACCGTATCGACGACATGATCGCACTCCAAATCAAAAGCCTGTCAGCCCCCGAAGCGGCGAGCAAGGAAGTGTTGCAGGATGAGTCGCCGCTGTTCAATCTGCTCAGCGAACTGCACCTCAGCGAATTCGAAGCCCAGCACCTGCTGCGCCAGATCAGCGAGAAAGACCGCAGCCTGGCCGCCTTCCTCAAAGTCCAGAACAAACGCCTGGATCTGCTCAGCCAGGTCATGGCGCAAAGCCTGCGCGATGAAGTCGGCGCCCCGCAGCCGGTAATCATCTCCGAAGGCGGCATCGACTTCCAACACCCCACGCCCCTCGCCCCCGGCGCACACCTGGCCATTAAGCTGGTGCTGATGCCCCAGGCGCTCGGGCTGCTGCTGCGCGCACGGGTCACCCATTGCGACCCCAAGGGCGATAGCTTTGACGTAGGCACCGAATTCGAAGCCATGACCGACGCCCAACGCCAACTGCTGGCACGCTACATCCTGCAGAAACAAGCCCAGGAACGCCGCCTGGCGCGGGAACAAAGCGACGCCCAAGACACCTGAACAAGCATTCACCCCGCCAGACGAGCTGGCGCAAAGGAGCAACTGTGACCCTGATCTACGGCCACCGCGGTGCCAAAGGCGAAGCACCGGAAAACACCCTGACCAGCTTTCAGGAATGCCTCAAGCACGGCGTACGCCGCTGCGAACTGGATTTGCACCTGTCCATGGACGGCGAGTTGATGGTCATCCACGACCCCACCCTCAAACGCACCACCGACCGGCGCGGCAAGGTCGTCGAGTACTCGGCAGCAGACCTGGTAAAGATGGACGCCCGCAAAGGCGGCCCAGGCTGGATCACGCCCTGCCCGATCCCACGCTTGGAAGAGCTGTTCGAACAGTGCGACTTCGATCACTGGCAACTGGAAGTCAAAAGCGCTTCGCGCACCCGCGCGGCCACCACCGTGCTGGCGATTCGCGAAATGGCCGTACGCCACGGCTTGATGGACAAGGTCACCGTGACCTCAAGCTCGCGAGAAGTGTTGAAGGCCGCGGTTGAGCTCACCCCCGACCTGTCACGCGGCCTGGTAGCCGAATACGCCTGGCTCGACCCGTTGAAGGTCGCGCAGAACTACGGCTGTGAGATTCTGGCGTTGAACTGGACGTTGTGCACCCCTGAGCGTCTGGAGAAAGCCCAGCGCCAGGGCTTGCACGTGTCCGTATGGACGGTCAACGAACCTGCGCTGATGCGCAGGCTCGCCGACTTCGGCGTAGATAGCCTGATTACAGACTTTCCCGGTTTGGCCACTGCCACCCTCGAGAATTACTGAAATCGGTCTCCCCGGCCGGCTCAGGCCACCGGCCGGAGCCGCTCAAAAAAGCCGGTTGAGGCCGTCGTAGGCCGCTACCCGATAGGCTTCGGCCATGGTCGGGTAGTTGAACGTGGTGTTCACAAAATACTTGAGGGTATTGAGTTCACCCGGCTGGTTCATGATGGCCTGGCCGATGTGCACGATCTCCGAGGCCTGGTAGCCGAAGCAATGCACGCCGAGGACTTCCAGGGTTTCACGGTGGAACAGGATCTTCAGCATGCCCTGGGGCTCACCGGCGATCTGTGCACGCGCCATGCTCTTGAAGAACGCCTTGCCCACTTCGTAAGGCACCTTGGCCTTGGTCAACTCGTGCTCGTTCTTGCCGATGGAGCTGATCTCGGGAATGGTGTAGATCCCGGTCGGCACATCGTTCACATAACGCCAGCTGCCATTGTCGACAATGCTGCCAGCGGCCGAGCGGCCCTGGTCATGCGCGGCACTGGCCAGGCTTGGCCAACCGATCACATCGCCGGCGCCGTAGATGTTCGGCACGCAGGTGCGGTAGTTCTCATCCACTTCGATCTGGCCACGGCTGTTGACCTTGACCCCGATGTTTTCCATGCCCAGCTTGTCGGTGTTGCCGGTACGGCCGTTGCACCACAGCAAGGCGTCGGCCTTGATCTTCTTGCCGGACTTGAGGTGCAGGATCACCCCGTTGTCCAGGCCTTCGACCCGCTCATATTCTTCGTTATGGCGCACGGTGATGTTGTTGTTGCTGAAGTGGTAGCTCAACGCCTGGGAAATTTCCGAGTCGAGGAAGCTCAGCAACTGGTCGCGGTTGTCCACCAACTCAACCAGCACACCCAGGCCACTGAAGATCGAGGCGTATTCACAGCCGATCACGCCAGCGCCGTAGATGATCAGTTTGCGCGGGGTGTGGCCCAGGCTCAGGATGGTGTCGCTATCGTAGATACGCGGGTGGTGGAAATCGATATCGGCCGGGCGATAAGGGCGCGAACCGGTGGCGATGATGATGTGCTTGGCCACCAGCTTCTCGACCACACCATTGGGGCAGACCACTTCGATGGTTAGCTCGTCGGCGAAGCTGCCGGTGCCGAAGAACAGGTCGACACGGTTACGGGCGTAGTAACCGGTACGCGAGGCCACTTGCTTGGAGATGACTTTCTCGGCGCTTTTGAGCACGTCCGGGAACGAGAACCAGCGCGGCTCACCAATGGCCCGGAACATCGGGTTGGTGTTGAACTGCATGATCTGGCGCACCGAGTGACGCAAGGCCTTAGACGGGATGGTACCCAGGTGGGTGCAGTTGCCGCCGACCTGGCGACGGCTATCGACCATCGCCACCTTGCGCCCAGCTTTGGCGGCGTTCATCGCCGCACCTTCTCCAGCCGGGCCGGAACCCAGTACCACCACGTCGTAGTTGTAGACAGCCATGCGTACTCCTCAGAACAGGCCAGGCGCACGGTTGGGACGCCTGGCTAAATCATGCCGCGGCCAGCGGTCATGAAGGACATTTTGGCTCAAGTGTGTGAACCGGGGCACAGTCTATATAAGGCTCAACGCCGCGCACATTAACCCTTGGTCGCGTCGTAGGCCAGCCTTGCCGTTACTACAGGGTAAGGAAATTGCAATTACACTGCCAGCACGCACCTTTGCAGGGTTGGCCATTATGCGACATGTCGCTTTGTGTTTATTGCTGTTGCTGTCGGTCACGGTGCAAGCCAATGAGGCAGATCGCCTGCGACAAGCCGGTTTTGCTGCGCAATCCCATGGATTAGCCCTGAAAAACCAGGTGGTGCTGACCTACCTCTGGGCGGATGTGTACGCGGCGGCGCTGTACGCCCCGGCAGACGTGCGTGCAAGGCTTGCCTGGGAGCAACAAAAGGCTCTGCGCCTTGAGCTGTATTACTTTCGCGATATTGACCGCAGCGATGTGATCAAGGCGGCCAATACCACATTGAAGCGCCAGCAAGTCAGCGCCCGGTTCAAGCCAGAGGTGGACAGGCTGCATGCGCGCTTTCGCGACATCCAACAGGGTGATCGCTATGCGCTGGATTTTCGCCCTGGGCGTGGGTTGAACCTGGAGATCAATGGGGAGGTGGTGTTCAGCAGCCCCGATGATGGATTGGCAAAGGCTTACCTGGGAATTTGGTTGGCGCCCAAGGGGTTGTCGGAGGGGTTGCTGGACTGAAAGTGATGCATTGACTGGACGGCCGTCTTCGCGAGCAAGCCCGCTCCCACATTGGATTGGGTTCACAGTTTTTGATCTGTAAATACAGTCAATGTGGGAGCGGGCTTGCTCGCGAAGAGGCCCTCCTAGCCAACACAGAGCCCACGGCCACAAAAAAGCCCCGAACCAGTCGGGGCTTTTTCATTCAAGGCTGTCGCTTAGCGCGGAAACGCAGGCGGGTTAACCCCAGCCATGTCTTCCATCACGCGAACCACCTGGCAGCTGTAGCCGAACTCGTTGTCGTACCACACGTACAGCACAACACGGTTGTCCTGGGTGATGGTCGCCTCGGCGTCCACCACACCGGCGTGGCGCGAGCCCACGAAGTCGGTGGAGACCACTTCCTGCGAGTTGACGAAGTCGATTTGCTTATGCAGATCGGAGTGCAGCGCCATAAAGCGCAGGTACTCGTTCATCTCTTCACGGGTGGCGGCTGTCTCAAGGTTCAGGTTGAGAATGGCCATCGACACGTTTGGCGTCGGCACGCGGATCGCGTTACCGGTCAGCTTGCCGGCCAGCTCAGGCAGGGCCTTGGCAGCGGCGGTAGCAGCACCGGTCTCGGTGATCACCATGTTCAACGCGGCGCTACGGCCACGGCGATCGCCTTTGTGGAAGTTGTCGATCAGGTTCTGGTCGTTGGTGTACGAGTGAACGGTTTCAACGTGGCCGTTAACGATGCCGAACTTGTCATTCACAGCTTTCAGCACCGGCACGATGGCGTTGGTGGTGCAGGAAGCGGCGGACACGATCTTGTCGTCAGCGGTGATTTCGCCATGGTTGATGCCATGCACGATGTTCTTGAGCTTGCCCTTGCCCGGTGCGGTCAGGACCACGCGGTCGATACCTGGGCAGGCCAAGTGCTGGCCCAGGCCTTCGGCATCACGCCATACGCCGGTGTTGTCCACCAACAGGGCGTCCTTGATGCCGTACTGGGTGTAGTCCACCTCAGTCGGGTTCTTCGCGTAGATCACCTGGATCAGGTTACCGTTGGCGGTGATGGTGTTGTTTTCTTCGTCGATGACGATGGTGCCGTTGAACGGACCGTGTACCGAGTCACGACGCAGCAGGCTTGCGCGCTTGGTCAGGTCGTTCTCGGCGCCTTTGCGCACCACGATGGCCCGCAGGCGCAGGCCGTCGCCGCCGCCGGTTTTTTCGATCAGGATGCGCGCCAGCAGGCGGCCGATACGACCAAAGCCGTACAGCACAACGTCGGTGCCTTTGCGGCCAGCAGCGTTTTGCTGGCCAACCACATCGGCCATCTCTTCACGCACGAACTGCTCAGCGCTGCGGCCGGCACCTTCCTTGCGGAATTTATAGGCCAGCTTGCCCAGGTCTACCGAAGCCGCGCCGAGCTTGAGCTCGCTCATGGCTTTAAGCAGTGGGAATGTTTCGTGGACGGAGAGTTCGCTGTCGTCGGCAGAACGATGACGCGCAAAGCGGTGAGCTTTGAGAATCGCGATGACAGACTGGTTGATCAGGCTGCGGCCATAGATCGAGCTCACCACATTGTTATTGCGGTACAGCTGGCCGATAAGCGGAATCATCGCTTCTGCGAGTGCTTCACGGTCGATCCATTCACCAAGACACTGGTCGGGCTTCTGAGTCACGGTAACCTTCCACATGTAGGGGCAGAAAAAAGGGGCTACATTATGCCGCCCGACCGCACTCGGAGCAATGCGCCCCAGGCAACAAAAACCGCTTGCGAAAAAAACGCACCCCGCTGGAGCCCAGTAAATACGCGGGTTTCAGAAGGCCACTAGTTGAGCGCGCACGCCGACTTGTCCGTAACCCTCCGAAAACCTCGCAGGTTTTGGCACTACATATTGAGTCAAAACACACCATTGTTTGTCTTAGCCACTACATTTCCTACAAACCGTAATAGGCTCAGTCAGCAACTGACAGACGGCGCCCCGCACCGTTACAATTACCGACTTTGTCGCAACGCTTGGAGCTCAACCTTCCGTGCCCGTCCTGCGTCTACCGCTTCTCCCTGCTGCGGCAGGCAAACAGCACTGGGGCAACCTGCCCGGTGCCGCCCTGAGCCTGGCCATTGCCGAGGCTGCCAGCGCAGCCAAGCGCTTTACCCTGCTGCTTACCGCCGACAGCCAAAGTGCCGAACGGCTGGAGCAGGAGCTGAGCTTCTTCGCCCCCGATTTGCCGGTGCTGCATTTCCCCGACTGGGAAACCCTGCCCTACGACCTGTTCTCGCCGCACCAGGACATCATCTCCCAGCGCATCGCCAGCCTGTACCGCTTGCCGGAACTGGCCCACGGCGTGCTAGTGGTGCCGATCACCACCGCGCTGCATCGCCTGGCGCCGACCAAGTTCCTGCTGGGCAGCAGCCTGGTGCTGGACGTCGGCCAGAAGCTGGATGTGGAGCAAATGCGCACGCGCCTGGAAGCCAGCGGCTACCGCTGCGTCGACACGGTGTACGAGCACGGTGAGTTCGCGGTGCGCGGTGCGCTGATCGACCTGTTCCCGATGGGCAGCAAGTTGCCCTACCGCATCGACCTGTTCGATGACGAAATCGAGACCCTGCGCACCTTCGATCCCGAGAACCAGCGTTCCATCGACAAAGTGGACTCGATCAAGCTGCTGCCCGCACGCGAGTTCCCGCTGCAAAAAGACGCGGTCACGCGCTTCAAGGCGCGCTTTCGTGAACGCTTCGACGTCGACTTCCGCCGCTGCCCGATTTTCCAAGACCTGAGCAGCGGGATTACCCCGGCCGGTATCGAGTACTACCTGCCGCTGTTCTTCGACGAAACCTCCACCCTGTTCGATTACCTGCCCCAGGACACCCAGGTGTTCTCCCTGCCGGGCATCGAACAGGCGGCGGAAAACTTCTGGAATGACGTGCGCAACCGCTACGAAGAACGTCGCGTCGATCCGTCCCGGCCTTTATTACCACCCGCCGAGCTGTTCCTGCCGGTAGAAGACTGCTTCGCCCGCCTGAAAAGCTGGCCGCGCGTGGTCGCCAGCCAACAGGACGTGGACACCGGCAGCGGCCGCGAGCGCTTCCCCGCGCAAGCGCTGCCTAACCTGGCGATTGAAGCCAAGGCCAATCAGCCGCTGGAAGCGCTGTCCAACTTCCTTGGCGATTTCCCCGGCCGCGTGCTGTTTACCGCCGAATCCGCCGGCCGTCGCGAAGTACTGCTGGAACTGCTCGAACGCCTGAAGCTGCGACCGAAAACCGTCGACAGCTGGCCCGACTTTGTAAAAAGCAAAGACCGCCTGGCGATCACCATCGCACCGCTGGACGAAGGCTTGCTGCTGGAAGACCCGGCCCTGGCGCTGATCGCCGAGAGCCCGCTGTTCGGCCAGCGCGTGATGCAGCGGCGTCGCCGTGAAAAACGCGCCGACGCCAACAACGACGCGGTGATCAAAAACCTCACCGAGCTGCGCGAAGGCGCGCCGGTGGTGCACATCGACCACGGCGTGGGCCGCTACCTGGGCCTGCAAACCCTGGAGATCGACAACCAGGCCGCCGAATTCCTCACCATGGAATACGCCGAGGGCGCCAAGCTCTACGTGCCAGTGGCCAACCTGCACCTGATCGCCCGCTACACCGGCAGCGACGACGCCCTGGCGCCGTTGCACCGCCTGGGCTCCGAAACCTGGCAGAAAGCCAAGCGCAAAGCTGCCGAACAGGTGCGCGACGTGGCCGCCGAACTGCTCGACATCTATGCCCGCCGCGCCGCCCGCGAAGGTTACGCGTTCGCCGACCCGAAAGCCGACTACGCCACCTTCAGCGCAGGCTTTGCCTTCGAAGAAACCCCCGACCAGCAAACCACCATCGAAGCGGTGCGTGCCGACATGCTCGCGCCCAAGCCCATGGACCGCCTGGTCTGCGGCGACGTGGGCTTCGGCAAGACCGAGGTGGCGATGCGTGCGGCCTTTATCGCCGTGCATGGCGGCCGCCAGGTAGCGATCCTGGTGCCCACCACCCTCCTCGCCCAGCAGCACTACAACAGCTTCCGCGACCGCTTTGCCGACTGGCCGGTGACCGTCGAAGTGATGAGCCGCTTCAAGTCGGCCAAAGAAGTGAATGCGGCGGTCGCCGACCTGGCCGAAGGCAAGATCGACATCGTGATCGGCACCCACAAGCTGCTGTCGGACGATGTGAAGATCAAGAACCTGGGCCTGGTGATCATCGATGAAGAACACCGCTTCGGTGTGCGCCAGAAAGAACAGCTCAAGGCCCTGCGCAGCGAAGTCGACATCCTCACCCTCACCGCCACGCCGATTCCGCGCACGCTGAACATGGCGGTGTCGGGCATGCGCGACCTGTCGATCATCGCCACGCCGCCGGCGCGCCGTTTGTCGGTGCGCACTTTTGTGATGGAGCAGAACAAAAGCACGGTCAAGGAAGCGCTGCTGCGCGAATTGCTGCGCGGCGGGCAGGTGTACTACCTGCACAATGACGTGAAAACCATCGAGAAATGCGCCGCCGACCTCGCCGAACTGGTGCCCGAAGCCCGTATCGCCATCGGCCACGGGCAGATGCGCGAGCGCGAACTCGAACAGGTGATGAGCGACTTCTATCACAAGCGCTTCAACGTACTGATCGCCTCGACCATCATCGAGACCGGTATCGACGTGCCGAGCGCCAACACCATCATCATCGAGCGGGCCGACAAGTTCGGCCTGGCGCAGTTGCACCAATTGCGCGGTCGCGTCGGGCGCAGTCACCACCAGGCGTATGCCTACTTGCTGACGCCGCCGCGCCAACAGATCACCTCCGATGCGGAAAAGCGCCTGGAAGCCATCGCCAACACCCAGGACCTGGGCGCCGGGTTTGTATTGGCCACCAACGACCTGGAAATCCGTGGCGCCGGTGAACTGCTGGGCGACGGTCAGAGCGGGCAGATTCAGGCGGTGGGCTTCACCCTCTATATGGAAATGCTCGAACGCGCCGTGAAAGCGATCCGCAAGGGTGAACAGCCAAACCTCGATCAACCGCTGGGCGGTGGCCCGGAAATCAACCTGCGCTTGCCCGCGTTGATCCCCGAAGACTATCTGCCGGACGTGCATGCGCGGCTGATCCTGTACAAGCGCATCGCCTCGGCCACCGACGAAGAAGGCCTCAAGGACCTGCAAGTCGAGATGATCGACCGCTTCGGCCTGTTGCCGGAACCGACCAAGAACCTGGTGCGCCTGACCCTGCTCAAACTGCAGGCCGAGCAACTGGGCATCAAGAAGGTCGACGCGGGGCCGCAAGGTGGGCGTATCGAATTTGAAGCGCAGACGCCGGTGGACCCACTGGTGCTGATCAAGCTGATCCAGGGCCAGCCCAACCGCTACAAGTTCGAAGGGGCTACGCTGTTCAAGTTCATGGTGCCGATGGAACGCGCCGAAGAACGCTTTAATACATTGGAGGCGTTGTTCGAGCGCCTCATCCCGAAATCTGTTTGAAGGACGCCGTCATGCGCCTGTTCCGCATCCTGAGCCTGTTATTGGTGGTCGTGGCCCCGTCGGCGTTCGCCGACAGCCCGTACCAGGTGGAAATGATCCTGGTGCGCCAGAACGCGGAGCCGGTGATCAACAGCCGCGCCGCGCCGGAAAACTGGGATGCCGGGGCGGCGCACCTGGGCGATAAAATGAGCCCACCGCGCTTGAACAACATCGTCGACAAGCTGCGTGCCGACAACAGCTACACCGTGTTGGCACACAAGGCCTGGGAGCAGAATCTCGGTGAGCAACCAGTAAAAATCGCCATTACCGATGGCCAGGAACAGTTCGGCCAGTTCCCCATCGAGGGCATACTGAGCCTGCAACTGGGGCGCTTCACCGATATCGACGCCGACTTTTGGATCAACCAGTTCGACAGCAACGGCAGCGTGATCGCCAGCGAGCACCTGAGCCAGACCGACGTGCGCACCAAGAACAACCAGCTCAATTACCTGGACGGCGGCCACCTGGCGCTGCTGATCAAGATCACCTCGCTGACTGCCAAGCCACCCAGCGCGCCTCCGCCCGACATTCAGGACTGATCCAGCGCCATGCCCCTGACGTCGCAATTGACCAAGCCCCTGGCCCCTTCGTGGGCCAATCGCTTTAAAGAGCAAAGCCTTGAGCGCGGGCGACGCTATGCCTTGGAGAATCGGGTACGCATCGTCGAGTCCGGCGACAGCACCATCGTCGCCAGTTGCGAAGGTTCGGGCGGCAACGTTTACCGGCAGACCATCTCCCTGCGCGAATCGGCCAAGGGCGCGTTGATCCTAGTGGACAGCCGCTGCACCTGCCCGGTGCACACCAACTGCAAACACATCGCTGCGGTGCTGCTCAAGGTCCAGGAAACCCTGGCCTACCCCGCCGCCGCCCAGGATGCCGAGCTGCTGGAAAAACTCCAGGCCGTGCTGGAAAACCGCGTCGCACTGCCCCAGGTGGTGATGGAAGATGTGCCGCCGGTGCCACGCTTGTGGATGGCCAGCGTGGAGTTCAGCGCGTTTGAACCGCGCAACGGCAAGATGCAGCGCTATATCCAACACCGGGCGGCGTTGTCATTCAACTATCTGGGTAACTATGTCAGCGGGCAGAAGAACGCCGATATCATCGTGCGCCAGGAAACCCAGAGCCTGCGGATCAAGCGGCACCCGGAGCTGGAGCAGCCGTATCGCGAACAACTGCGCCTGCTGGGTTTCAAGATCGCAACGCGCCAGAGCAAGGCACTGCCGGAAAGTGCTGGCGAACTGTTCGAGATGGTTAATGACAGTGCCTGGCTTAACTTCACCCTCAACGCTTCGCCCTTGTTGCGCACCGAAGGTTGGGAGTTACAGATCGATGAAGATTTCGGCTTCGACCTAAGCGCGGTGGACGATTGGTACGCCACGGTCGATGAAGGCCCGGAGCGCGATTGGTTTGATCTAGAGCTGGGGATCATCGTCAATGGTGAGCGGCTGAGCTTGCTGCCGATCCTGTTGAACCTGATGCGCTCCCACACCGAGATCCTCAACCCGGAGAAACTGGCGCGGCGCCGCGACGATGAGTTGATCCTGGTGAATATTCCGGGTCTGCCCAACGGCCACGGTCCATTGCAAGTGGCGCTGCCCTACGGCCGCTTGAAACCCGTACTGGCAACCCTCGGTGAGTTTTACCTACAGGAATCCGGCACCACCACATTGCGCCTGGCCAAGGCCGATGCAATCCGCTTGAACCCGCTGGAAGACCTGCCCTTGCAATGGGAAGGCGGCGAGAAAATCCGCAACTTCGCCCAGCGGTTGCGGGACATCAAGGACTTCACCAGCGTGGCCCCCGAGGGACTGAACGCGACCTTGCGCCCGTATCAGCTCGAAGGCTTGAGCTGGATGCAGTCGCTACGCCAGCTGGACGTCGGCGGCATTCTGGCGGATGACATGGGCCTGGGCAAAACCCTCCAGACCCTGGCGCATATTCTCACCGAGAAAGCCGCCGGCCGCCTGGACCGACCGTGCATGGTGGTGATGCCCACCAGCCTGATTCCCAATTGGCTGGATGAAGCCGCGCACTTCACGCCGCAGCTCAAGGTGCTGGCTTTGTATGGCGCCGGGCGTAAGAAACATTTCGCGAACCTGCAGGATTACGACCTGCTGCTGACCACCTACGCCCTACTGCCCAAAGACATCGAACGGCTCGCCGCCCAGCCGCTGCATGTACTGATCCTCGATGAAGCCCAGTACATCAAGAACCCTTCCAGCAAGGCCGCCCAGGCCGCCCGTGAGCTGAATGCACGGCAACGCCTGTGCCTGAGCGGCACCCCGCTGGAAAATCACCTGGGCGAACTCTGGTCACTGTTCCACTTCCTGCTGCCGGGTTGGCTGGGGGATGTAAAAAGCTTCAACCGTGACTACCGTGTGCCTATCGAAAAGCGCGCCAGTGATGTGCGATTGCAGCACCTCAATGGTCGGATCAAACCGTTTCTGCTGCGCCGCACCAAAGAGCAGGTGGCCACCGAGCTGCCGCCCAAGACCGAGATCATCCATTGGGTGGATCTCAACGAAGCCCAGCGCGACGTATACGAAACCATGCGCCTGGCCATGGACAAGAAGGTCCGCGACGAAATCACCCGCAAGGGCGTGGCGCGCAGCCAGATCATCATCCTTGAAGCGCTGCTCAAGCTGCGCCAAGTGTGTTGCGATCTGCGCCTGGTCAACGATGCCACCCTGCCCGCCCGGGGCAGCAGCTCGGGCAAGCTCGACAGCCTGATGGAAATGCTCGAAGAACTGTTTGCCGAAGGGCGGCGGATTTTGCTGTTTTCCCAGTTCACGTCGATGTTGAGCCTGATCGAAGTCGAGCTGAAAAAACGTGGGGTTGCCTATGCCCTTCTCACCGGCCAGACCCGGGATCGGCGCACGCCTGTGAAGGACTTTCAGAGCGGCAAGCTACAGATTTTTCTGATCAGCCTAAAGGCCGGCGGCGTCGGCCTGAACCTGACCGAGGCCGACACCGTGATCCACTACGACCCTTGGTGGAACCCGGCCACGGAAAACCAGGCGACGGATCGTGCGTATCGCATCGGCCAGGAGAAACCGGTGTTCGTCTATAAGATGATTGCGCGGGGCACGGTGGAGGAAAAAATCCAACACCTGCAGAGGGAAAAGTCCGATCTTGCGGCGGGTGTATTGGATGGGCGCACGACCGGGGATTGGCAGTTGGGCAATGAGGATATCGAGGCGTTGTTTGCGCCGCTGCCCAATAAGCAAGAGAAGCGCTGACGGTTAGACCGCCTTCGCGAGCAAGCCCGCTCCCACATTCGACCGCATTTCTTCAGACAGTACGCGGTCAAAATGTGGGAGCGGGCTTGCTCGCGAAGGGCGCAACACGGTCCTCAGCCAGGCAACGGAGCAAACAGCGCCTCAATATCCCGCTGCTCTAGCTTCCAACCCGCACCCGCACCACCCTCAAGCACACCCTCGGCTAAAGACGCCTTCTCCAACTGCAACGCCTGAATTTTCTCTTCCACTGTGCCCCTGGCAATCATCTTGTACACAAACACCGGCTTATCCTGCCCGATGCGATACGCACGATCCGTCGCCTGGTTTTCAACTGCCGGGTTCCACCACGGATCGTAGTGGATCACGGTGTCGGCAGCGGTCAGGTTCAAACCCGTGCCGCCCGCTTTCAGGCTGATCAGGAACACCGGCGTCTTGCCATCCTGAAAGTTGTTTACCGGGGTGCGACGGTCCTGGGTTTCACCGGTGAGGATCGAATAGTCAACCTGGCGCTGCTTCAACTCCTGCTCGATCAAAGCCAACATTGAGGTGAACTGCGAAAACAGCAAAATCCGCCGACCCTCGCCAAGCAACTCCTCCAGCATCTCCATCAAGCTGCCAAGCTTGCCCGCACCCGCCCGCGCCGATTTGGAGGCGGGCGCAGATTTGACCAGGCGTAGGTCGCAGCAGACCTGACGTAACTTCAACAGCGCTTCAAGGATGATGATCTGGCTGCGCGCCACACCGTGGCGACTGATTTCGTCGCGCACCTTCTTGTCCATGGCTACACGCACCGTCTCGTAAACATCCCGCTGGGCATCGCTCAAATCCACCCAATGCACAATCTCGGTTTTAGCCGGCAGCTCGGTGGCCACCTGCTCTTTTTTACGACGCAGCAGGAAGGGCTTGATGCGTGCAGTGAGGTGCTGCATACGTTGCGCATTGCCGTGCTTTTCGATAGGTGTTCGGTAGTCGCGATTGAACGTCTTACTGTCTCCCAGCCAGCCTGGCAGCAGGAAATGGAACAGTGACCAGAGTTCGCCCAAGTGGTTTTCCAACGGCGTTCCACTCAGGCACAAACGCTGGTCGGCACTCAATTGCCGGGCAGCCTGGGCAGCCTTGCTATTGGGGTTCTTGATGTTTTGCGCTTCGTCGAGGACCAGCACGTTCCAACGCTGAGGTTGCAAGGTTTCAAGATCGCGCGGCAAGAGCGCATAAGTGGTGAGCACCAGGTCGTAATCGGTCAAACGCGTGAAGTCGTTTTGGCGCTGAGCGCCATGCAAGGCCAGCACCTTGAGCTGCGGTGTGAAGCGTGCGGCTTCGTCCATCCAGTTGGGGATCAGGCTGGTGGGCATCACCGCCAGCGCGGGGGCCTGCAAACGGCCGGCCTGTTTTTCGCAAAGCAAATGAGCGAGGGCTTGCAAAGTTTTACCCAGGCCCATGTCATCGCCAAGAATCCCACCAACCTCCAGCTCGCGCAGCGTTTGCATCCAGTTCAGGCCTTCGAGCTGATAGCCACGCAGCTCAGCGTTCAGCCCCATAGGGGCCACCACATGGGCATGGGTGGCGCTTTTCAAGCGCTGGGCAAAATCACGCAAGCGCTGACCGCCTTGCCAAATAAGGGGAATGCCCTCCAGATCACTGAGTCGTGCGGCATCCAGTGCACTCAATCGAACGGAATCACCTTCAGGCGCACGCAGACAGAGTTCACCGAGGGTCGCCATCAAGGGCTTGATGCGACCGTACGGCAGCGCAACCTTGTCTCGATCAGGATTGCCCAAGGTGACCAGCACGCGCTCATCATCACCGCGCTCTGCCATATAGGCAGGGTCCAGTAGCATGGGCTGGCGACGCATCAGGTCGAGCACGATTGGCAGCAGGCTATGGCGCTCACCGTTGACCTCAATCCCAAGTTCAAGGTCAAACCACTCATGGCCCGGTGACTCCTCGATGTCAGCGTACCAATGGTCCACCGCCTCTACGCTGTAATAGAACGTAGGCAGGATGCTGACCTCCCAGCCTGCCTCACGAAGGGCCGGGAGTTGGGTTTCTACGAAACTCAACCAGGCTTCATCAGTTGCAAGATCAAACATTTCCCCGGCATTGTCCGGCAGCGCTGGCGTTTTGCGATTCGACTTGGAAAAGCCCAACCTGGTTAACGATTTACGCAGGGCTTTTTCAGTCTCAGGCTTACGCTGGATACGCTGGGTCTCGGTACCGTTCAGCAGGAGTATCTCAGTGCCTCCCTTTTCACTGACCAGGTTGTCACCATAACGGAAAGCCAACGCTGCACGGTGCTCGTGCATCGTTATGTATTGACGATGCTTAGCGCTATACCCATAGGTTTCATAACTACCCACGGTTAGACAGGCCTGTGGCGCAAGCGTGTCGATGATCCGCTCGGTCAATGCTTGCGGGGGAGGTATTTGCTCGGCCACGGCGCTGATTCGATGGCTGAAAAAGGCAATCTGGCCTGCCGGAATAGCAGGCAAATCGCATAAGTGAATCGCAAGAGCATCTTCCATTGGGTACTCCAACGGACCCAATTCAAGGTTATCGAGGTTCAAGTAATGCAGTGGCTGGAGCGGCAGTACTTCATGCAACTGAACATCATCATTTCGCCACTGCGGTCGATAGCTGCCGTCAGCCTCAACAGCCCAGTTGAAGTGTGCAAAACGGGCTGGACCTGCACTGAGCGCCACAGGGCTTTCAAAATCTATAAACAAGCGCCCGGTGTCGAGCGCCAATTGCAGGACTTGCGCACCTTCAGCACCTTCCAGGGAGAAGCTGCTGCCGAAGCTGCCGTAGGCCCGTCCCATCAATAGAAGCCGGCAAATACGCCGGTCCTGCTCAAGCATGTAGCCGGGCGCACGTCTCAGGGTTTCATCCAGCGAGTACAACGCTTTGATCTCGCCAAAGCCGCCTTTTTTCAGGAGGCGCGCCCGATACACGGACAATGACCAGCCATTTGAATAGTGATCGGGTTGCAGTTGGTAGAGCAGACAAGTAGTGCTGCCCTTGGTAGTTGAATCCATGCGCTGGGTGGCAGTGGGAATGGTGTTCAGCCAATGCTCAATCTGCGGGTTGAGGCGGTTGCCTTGGTTTTTTTGAGAGGCCTCCTGCGCATATGCCAGATCAAGTACTTTGAACAACACTGCTACCGCGTGCTTGCAATCAATCTCAACCGGGCAAGAACAAACGCACTGGAGATCGGTCCAGTGCGAAGCGTTCGATGCCACAGAAATTCGCTGCGTATACATGTTCACACCAGATCCCTTGCATCTGGCCACAACGCTGCGCTCACCGACTTCGACAATCTGGACACGGTCGTGGTCCACATACTCAAAGCCTCTGCCCAGCGTACGCGCATCGAAATTTTCCTGCCAATCCTGGCTCATGAGCAGAGCGATCAATTCATTCATGGGTAAGTACTTTAGAACAAAGAATGATGAAATAAAGACGGATGAATCCTACCTACCAGTACGAATCAACATCGGCATTACAGAGAAACTTCTGACGACTAACCCTTCAGGTAAACACGCCTATTTTATTCAATCAACTGAGCTTCTCGTAGCGCCTGCAATGACGTCAGCCAACGCGGATCCTGCTTATAGTCCGTGGAAGCAATCGCCTGCCCGTGCATCCGCGCAATGCGAGCGGAAGGCTTGACCTTCATCCTCTGGGCAGCGCTCAGCGCCAACTCTGCAGCAGCACGATCGTTACACACCAACCCCATGTCACAACCCGCAGTCAACGCAGCCTCGATCCGACTGGCCGCATCGCCCACCACATGGGCACCCGCCATCGACAGGTCATCACTGAAAATCACCCCGTCAAATTGCAACTCGCCGCGCAGAATGTCCTGCAACCAGCGGCGCGAGAAACCAGCGGGTTGGGCATCAACTTGCGGGTAGATAACGTGTGCAGGCATCACCGCCGCCAATTGCTTACTCAGGCGTGCGAAAGGCACCAGGTCATTGGCGCGAATTTGTTCCAGGCTGCGCTCGTCATTGGGAATCGCGACGTGGGAATCGGCCTCAGCCCAACCATGGCCCGGAAAGTGTTTACCGGTGGCGGCCATGCCGGCGCTGTTCATGCCACGGATAAAGGCGCCCGCTAGCATGGCAGCACGCTCAGGATCACCTTCGAAGGAACGGGTACCCACCACGGCACTGCGCTGATAGTCCAGATCCAGTACCGGAGCGAAGCTCAGGTCCAGGCCGACAGCCAGGACCTCGGTGGCCATGATCCAGCCGCACTGCTCGGCCAGGTATTCGGCATTGGGGTTGTCCGCCAGAGCACGCATCGCCGGCAGACGCACAAAGCCCTGGCGCAGACGTTGCACCCGACCGCCTTCCTGATCGACCGCCAACAACAGGTCTGGACGCACGGCGCGGATCGCTGCGCTCAACTCCCGCACCTGGCGTGGATGCTCGATATTGCGCGCAAAAATGATCAACCCGCCCACTTCAGGTTGGCGCAACAGATGGCGATCCTCGGCCGTCAGCCAGGTGCCAGCAACGTCGACCATCAATGAACCTTGCAGGGCAGCACTCATAAACCTTCCTTAAATAACGCACACAACCCGTCATTCCCACATAGCGCAGTGAGGACAACGGGTTGCAAGTAAATAGCTGAAATCGGCATGGCGGCTAGCTTAGCGGATGCAAGCGGCCGCGCACACCCGGGGCGGTCACACCTTGGCGACGGCCGGTGCGGTTTTGCTGCGAGGGCGTAGTTGGGCGGCGGCCATGGTGGGGTCGGTGACGCCAGTTTCGGCGCGCATGCCAGCAGCGAGGAACGGCACCATCAGGCGCATCACTTGCTCAATAGAGGTGTTCACGCCGAAATCGGTCTCGGCAATAGCGCGCAGCGCCTTGATCCCGGACATGCTGAATGCAGCGGCACCGAGCATGAAGTGCACGCGCCAGAACAACTCGATTGGCGGGATACGCGGGGCGGCCTCATTGACCAGCAACATATAGCGGCGGAAAACCTTGCCGTACATGTCTTCCAGGTAGCGGCGCAGGTGACCTTGGCTCTGGCTGAACGCAAGGCCCAATAAGCGCATGAAAATCGACAGGTCGTTGCCACTGCGCGGCTGCACCACCAACGCCTGCTCGACCAGCATTTCCAGCAGGTCTTCTAGGGTTGGCTTGTTGTCGGCCTTGGCCTGGCGGCGTTCCAGTTCACGGTCGAGACTGGCGCAGAACGGCCCCAGGAAGCGCGAGAACACCGCCTGGATCAGGGCTTTCTTCGAGCCGAAATGGTAATTCACTGCCGCCAGGTTCACCCCGGCCTTGCTGGTAATCAGCCGCAATGAAGTTTCAGCAAATCCTTTTTCCGCGAACAATTGCTCGGCAGCATCGAGAATGCGTTCAACGGTTTCCGACTGGGCCATGGCTACTCCGCCTGACAAACACTTGTTTGAAACATACGTTTCAGGGTGTGTCTTGTCAAGCCTGCGGGTTCGCATTCCGGCCGGGCAGTCATGTATTTCATCGCTATTTAATCACATCCGCTGAGGTCTGTAGGCAGCGCTATTTCTGCCTTGTAGGACCGATGACGAATGACCGTCCAGCGGCGTCGCAAAAAAGGATGATTGCCAAGTACAGTTCACTGTATATAATCCCAGTCACTGTATAAAAAGACAGAGCGATCAACATGCTAAAACTGACGCCACGCCAAGCTGAGATTCTGGCTTTTATCAAGCGCTGCCTCGATGACAACGGCTACCCGCCGACTCGAGCTGAAATTGCGCTGGAACTGGGGTTCAAATCCCCCAACGCCGCCGAAGAACACCTCAAGGCCCTCGCTCGCAAAGGCGCGATCGAGATGACCCCGGGCGCTTCACGCGGTATTCGCATCCCTGGCTTCGAAGCCAAGGCCGACGAATCGACACTGCCCATCATCGGCCGCGTTGCCGCTGGCGCGCCGATCCTGGCGCAGCAGCACGTCGAGGAATCCTGCAACATCAACCCGACCTTCTTCCACCCTCGTGCCGACTACCTGTTGCGGGTCCATGGCATGAGCATGAAGGACGTCGGCATCTTTGATGGCGACCTGCTGGCCGTCCACACCACCCGCGAAGCCCGTAATGGCCAGATCGTCGTCGCCCGTATCGGCGATGAAGTCACCGTCAAACGCTTCAAGCGTGAAGGCAGCAAGGTCTGGCTTCTGGCCGAGAACCCTGAGTTCGCCCCGATTGAAGTGAACCTGAAAGATCAGGACCTGGTGATCGAAGGCTTGAGCGTCGGCGTCATTCGCCGCTAAAGGAGGCATCATGCAGCTCGTGCACACCCCACAACACACACAACTGTCGCTGTTCGAGGCCTTTATGGCCCAACCCCTTGCGCCCATCCTCAAGGAAACGGTCGAGGCGCCCTGGAGCGCCGAGCCTGAGGCGTTCAGTGAATTGTCGTTGCGCGGTGCTGCTGGCAGCTGCCTGAGCCTGCTGGCGCCGATCCTTCGCGAACTCAGCGAGGAGCAGGACGCACGCTGGCTGACGCTGATCGCCCCGCCCGCCAGCCTGACCCAAGCCTGGCTGCGGGATGCCGGCCTCAACCGTGAGCGCATTCTGCTGCTGCAACCGCGTGGCGCACAAAGTGCCCAGCAATTGACCTGCGAAGCCTTGCGATTGGGGCGTAGCCATACAGTGGTGAGCTGGCTGAACCCGCTGAATGCGAGCGCCAAGCAACAGTTGATCAGCGCCGCGCGTACGGGCGATGCTCAGAGCTTGAATATTCGATTGGGCTGAGCAGGCTTGTTGTGGTGAGCGGGCTTGCCCCGCGCTGGGCTGCGAAGCGGCCCCAAAACCAAACACCGTGGAATATCTGATAAACCGCATTAATCTATTCAGGGCCGCTTCGCAGCCCAGCGCGGGGCAAGCCCGCTCACTACAAGGGCTCTCAGTGAAGCACCCGCGGCCCCTCATCCTTCTCCGGCTCGCCTTCTGCCAAGCGACCGGCCATCTGCACACCCACGCTCAACATGGCCTTGGCCACTTCGACGTGTTGACCTTGCAGGAACGCCTTGGCGTCCTCGGAAAAGTCCAAAGTCACCAGAGAACCCTCGTCCTCAGCCCGACGCAGCTCGATTCGGCCGTCAGGCAACTCAACAATTTCCAGAAAGGACGTTGGCATAAAAGTCTGTTCTCCACGAAAGGCCGGGATTATATCAGTCATCCACCCGGCCTCGCTGAGGATCTGAAGAGGTTTCTTTACAGCTTGATGAACGGTGCTCTGTGCTGCATTCCTTAACAATGGGGGCGCATCAGCACTCGTTCAACCCTTCGCGAAAACGCAGCGCCATCTTCTTCAGTTCTTGGCGCCAGCTTTCCAGCTCTGCCCGGCTCAGTGGCTTGGGTTCATCCTCCTCCAAGGCAACGGCCACGATCAACGGCTGGGTCACATCACCCTTGGGCACATGGGGAACCCGAGGCGGCTGGAACATATCGGCATGAGCCTTCAGCAAACGCGCCACCCAACTGTCTGGGCTCTGAGCCATTTCCACCAACTCCGCCAGCTCAGGAATGGCCATGGCGTCCAGCACTTCGCGGGTCATGATCATTTCAGCGCGGGGCGAACCGGCCTGGGGCAGGCGGTAGAACCCTGCGATTTCATGGCACAGGCCCAGCAGAGCACCATAGAGGTGGAACAACGCCGCTTCACGCCCCGCCTGGACCAGCGCGATGGCATTCATCTCCTTCCCTTCCTCGGCGCGACCGAGGGCTTCCAGGGACAAACCCGCGAAGTAAATTTTCTGGTTGGTACGGGTATAGAGTTCGTTGGTCATAACGGCAGTCTCCACAACGAAAGAGGCGTGATGCTGGTTTTGTAATGTGGCGAGGGAGCTTGCTCCCGCTGGGGTGCGCAGCACCCCCAAAAGCTTGGGCCTGCTGCGCAGTCCAGCGGGAGCAAGCTCCCTCGCCACAGCAAGCCCCCCCCCTACAATTTGGACAGATTAGCCGATCAAGCGCCTTGGCGCTTGTCCTCGACCTTCCACTTGCCACCGTCGTAGAACGCTTTCCAGCCAGTTGGCTTGCCGTCCACTTCGGTCTGCACGTACTGCTCCTTGGTTTTGCGGCTGTAGCGGATCACGGCTGGGCGACCATCCGGGTCCTTCTTAGGCGCTTCACACAGGAAGTGGTACTTCGGATCGATCTCATCCTTGTGGGGCACGATCTCCAATACCAACGGTGCCCGGGTCTCGCGGTTTTTCGGGAACTGGCTGGCAGCCAGGAACAAGCCCGAAGCGCCGTCGCGCAGGATGTAGGTATCGTTGACCTTTTCGCACTTGAGCTCAGGCATCTTCACCGGGTCCATCTTCGGCGGCGCCGCATCACCGCTTTTGAGCAGCTTGCGGGTGTTCTTGCAGGTGGGGTTGGTGCAACCGAAGAATTTACCGAAACGGCCGGTCTTGAGCTGCATCTCACTGCCGCACTTGTCGCATTCCAGGCTCGGGCCTTCATACCCTTTGATGCGGTAGGTGCCCTCTTCGATCTCGTAGCCGTTGCAATCCGGGTTGTTACCGCAGATGTGCAACTTGTGCTTCTCATCCAGCAGGTAGGCGTCCATCGCCGTACTGCAGATTGGGCAACGGTGTTTGCCACGCAGTACCAGCGATTCGGATTCACCCTCGTCGTCAGCAGCGATTTCATCGCCAGGCACCAAATTGACGGTGGCCTTGCAGCGTTCTTTGGGCGGCAGGCTGTAACCCGAGCAACCCAGGAACACGCCAGTGGACGCCGTACGAATCTGCATCGGCCGGCCACAGGTCTGGCACGGGATGTCGGTCATTACCGGCTGGTTGGCGCGCATGCCGTTTTCAGGGCTTTCGGCTACTTCGAGCTTCTTCTTGAAGTCGCCATAGAACTCGTCGAGCACGTTTTTCCAGTCGCGTTCGCCCTGGGCCACGTCATCGAGGTTCTCTTCCATACCGGCGGTGAAGCCGTAGTCCATCAGGTTGGAGAAGCTCTCGGACAGACGCTCAGTAACGATATCGCCCATCTTTTCCGAGTAGAAACGACGGTTGTGCAGCGCAACGTAGCCACGGTCCTGGATGGTGGAGATGATCGCCGCATAGGTCGAAGGACGACCGATACCGCGTTTTTCCATCTCTTTCACCAAGCTGGCTTCCGAGTAACGGGCCGGCGGCTTGGTGAAGTGCTGGGACGGGTCAAGCTTGATCAGCTTGAGCGTGTCGCCCTGGGCCATGTCCGGCAGCACGTCGTCATCGCCAGGCTTGGCGATTTGCGGCATGACGCGGGTGTAACCGTCGAACTTGAGGATACGGCCCTTGGCACGCAGCTCGAAGTCGGAGGCCGCCACGGTCACGGTGGTGGACAGGTATTGCGCCGGCAGCATCTGGCAGGCCAGGAACTGGCGCCAGATCAACTCATAGAGGCGCTCAGCGTCGCGCTCCATGCCAGCCAGCTTGGCGGGCGTGGTGTTGGCATCCGAAGGACGAATCGCTTCGTGAGCCTCCTGTGCGCCTTCCTTGCTGCTGTAGACGTTCGGGTTCTCCGGCAGGTACTTCTTGCCGAACTCGCCTTCAATATAAGTACGCGCCATCGCCACCGCGTCTTGCGACAGGTTGGTGGAGTCAGTACGCATATAGGTGATGTAGCCGGCTTCGTACAAGCGCTGGGCCATCATCATGGTTTTCTTCACACCGAAGCCCAGGCGGTTGCTCGCGGCCTGTTGCAGGGTGGAGGTGATGAACGGTGCCGATGGCTTACTGCTGGTCGGCTTGTCTTCACGCTTGACGATGCTGTAGCTGGAAGCCTTGAGCTTTTCCAGCGCGGCCATGGCCTGGGCTTCGTTCAGCGGCTTGAAGGCTTCGCCTTTCTCACGGGCCACTTCAAAGCGCACGTTGGCGCCCTTGGCGGTGCCGAGGTCAGCGTGGAC
Organism: Pseudomonas sp. 18175; assembly: GCF_050432925.1. Classification (NCBI taxonomy): domain Bacteria; kingdom Pseudomonadati; phylum Pseudomonadota; class Gammaproteobacteria; order Pseudomonadales; family Pseudomonadaceae; genus Pseudomonas; species Pseudomonas sp. 18175. The sequence continues at coordinate 321,325 of NZ_JBKFTO010000003.1, forward strand.
TTCCCAGTACTCTTCAGGGATGAACGCACGGATCTCGCGCTCACGATCTACCACCAGCTTGACCGCAACCGACTGCACACGGCCAGCGGACAGGCCACGGGCGATCTTGGCCCACAACAGCGGCGAAACCATGTAGCCCACAACGCGGTCGAGGAAACGACGCGCTTGCTGGGCGTTGACGCGGTTGATGTCCAGTTCGCCCGGCTTGGAGAAGGCTTCCTGGATGGCTTTCTTGGTGATTTCGTTGAACACCACACGCTTGTAGCGGCTGTCGTCACCGCCGATGGCTTCCCGCAGGTGCCAGGCAATGGCTTCCCCTTCGCGGTCCAAGTCCGTTGCGAGATAGATGGTGTCGGCATCTTTGGCGAGCCGGCGCAGCTCCTCGATGACCTTTTCCTTGCCCGGAAGGATCTCGTACTTGGCCTTCCAGCCATGATCCGGGTCTACACCCATGCGCGAGACCAGCTGCTTGCGCGCTTTCTCTTTAGGGGTGAGCACCGGACCTTCGCCCGCAGCCGCCTTGCCGCGCTTGGCGGCAGGCTCCTTGCTGGCGCTAGCCGAACCGCTGGTGGGCAGGTCTCGGATATGGCCGATACTCGACTTCACCACGTACTCGTTGCCCAAGTACTTGTTGATGGTCTTGGCCTTAGCCGGGGATTCCACAATGACCAGCGATTTGCCCATGGATCGGAAAATTCCTGAATTCGAAAAGAGAAAGGCAGTTGGCGCCTGTCGCGGCAACGCTATATATAGTGGCAACCGGGTGAGGTCAAGCGCAGCATTCTGCGCGGCCCACCGTTATTGCCCTGAAAAAAGACTGGGTTCAACCTGAACCAAAGCAAAGCGCGGGACCTGCTTGCCGTCAACCTCGACGGTCTCCAGGAACATGCTCAAGGGGCGCACCCAAAAGCCGTAATCGCCATACAGTGCTTGGTAGAACACCACTTCTTCTTCGGTCTCGGAGTGCCGCGCCACATTGAAAACGCGGTACTGCGGACCTTTGTAATGCTGGTAGAGCCCTGGTTCGACTTGCATGCTCTAGCCCTCTTGGAAAATTTGTTAAAAAAAAATTACGAAACTGCCAAAAAACAAAAACCGGGGCACTGGGCCCCGGCTTCCGTCAACCCAACGCTTAGATGCGTTCGAAGACGGTGGAAATGCCTTGGCCGAGACCAATGCACATGGTTGCAACCCCGAGGTTGCCGCCATTTTGCTTCATCACGTTGAGCAAAGTGCCGGAGATACGCGCACCGGAGCAACCGAATGGGTGGCCCAGGGCAATCGCACCGCCGTGCAGGTTAACCTTCTCGTTCATCTTGTCGAGTACTTTCAAATCTTTCAGCACTGGCAGGGCCTGTGCGGCGAAAGCTTCGTTGAGCTCGAAGAAGTCGATATCGGAAATGGTCAGGCCTGCGCGCTTCAAGGCTTTTTGTGTGGCCGGTACTGGACCATAGCCCATGATCGCCGGGTCCACACCCGCCACTGCCATCGAACGGATCACGGCCAGCGGCTGGATGCCCAGGTCTTGGGCACGCTGCGCCGACATCACGATCATGCACGAGGCACCGTCGGTGATTTGCGACGAAGTGCCCGCTGTCACGGTGCCACCTTTTGGATTGAACGCTGGCTTCAAAGCCGCCAGGCTTTCCAGGGTGGTGTCCGGACGAATGGTCTCGTCGTAGTCGAACAGTTTCAGGAAACCGTTCTCGTCGTAGCCGTTCATCGGGATGATCTCATCCTTGAACTTGCCTTCCACGGTCGCCTTGTGGGCGAGTTGGTGGGAGCGCAGGCCAAAGGCGTCCTGGGCTTCACGGGTAATGCCGTGCATTTTGCCAAGCATTTCCGCAGTCAGGCCCATCATGCCCGAGGCTTTTGCCGCGTACAGCGACATGTGCGGGTTAGGATCAACGCCGTGCATCATGCTGACGTGGCCCATGTGCTCCACGCCACCGACCACAAACACATCACCGTTGCCGGTCATGATCGCTTGCGCAGCAGTGTGCAGCGCGCTCATCGACGAACCGCAAAGACGGCTCACGGTCTGGCCAGCTGCGGTGTGCGGGATCTGGGTCATCAACGACGCCATGCGCGCGATGTTCCAGCCCTGCTCCAGGGTCTGGTTGACGCAGCCCCAGATCACGTCCTCGACTTCGTTCGGGTCGACCTTGACGTTGCGTTCCAGCAACTTGCTGATCAGGTGCGCCGACATGTCTTCGGCGCGGGTGTTGCGGTGCATGCCGCCCTTGGAGCGGCCCATCGGAGTGCGACCGAAGTCCACAATCACGACGTCTCTTGGATTCAAGCTCATAAATAGTCTCGCTCTAGTCGATTGGGCGCTTAACCGAAGAAGCTCTGGCCATTCTTGGCCATTTCACGCAGCTTCGCGGTCGGGTGGTACAGCGGGCCCAAATCAGCGTATTTGTCAGCCAGGGCAACGAATTCGGCCACACCGATGGAGTCGATGTAACGCAGCGCACCGCCACGGAATGGAGGGAAGCCAATACCGTACACCAGGCCCATATCGGCTTCGGCGGCGGTTTCAACGATGCCGTCTTCCAGGCAACGCACGGTTTCCAGGCACAGGGCGATCATCATCCAGTTGATGATGTCTTCGTCCGACACTTCACGCTGCTCGTAGATGACCGGAGCCAGCACTTCGTGAACCGAAGGATCGGCCACTTTCTTCTGCTTGCCCTTCTTGTCCGCCTCGTAGGCGTAGAAGCCCTTGCCGTTCTTCTGGCCCAGGCGCTTGGCCTCGTACAGCGCGTCGATCGCCGAACGGCGGTCGTCTTTCATGCGGTCCGGGAAACCTTCAGCCATCACGTCGCGACCGTGGTGCCCGGTGTCGATGCCGACCACGTCCATCAGGTAGGCCGGGCCCATCGGCCAGCCGAATTTTTCCATGACCTTGTCGATGCGCACGAAGTCCACGCCAGCGCTGACCAGCTTGGCGAAACCGCCGAAGTACGGGAACAGCACGCGGTTGACCAGGAAGCCCGGGCAGTCATTGACCACGATCGGGTTCTTGCCCATTTTCTTGGCGTAGGCAACGGTGGTGGCAACGGCCAGCTCACTGGACTTCTCGCCTCGAATCACTTCCACCAGCGGCATCATGTGCACCGGGTTGAAGAAGTGCATGCCGACGAAGTTTTCCGGACGCTTGAGGGCCTTGGCCAGCAGCGAGATGGAAATGGTCGAGGTGTTGGAGGCCAGGATGGTGTCGTCTTTAACCTGGGCTTCCACTTCGGCCAATACGGCTTGCTTGACCTTCGGGTTCTCGACAACCGCTTCGACCACCAGGTCGACGTGGCCGAAATCGCCGTAGGACAGCGTAGGACGAATACCGTTAAGTACTTCGGCCATCTTCGCGGCGGTCATGCGACCTTTGTCCACACGACCGACCAGCAGTTTGGCGGCTTCTGCCAGGCCCTGCTCTATACCGTGCTCGTTGATGTCTTTCATCAGGATCGGCGTGCCTTTGGACGCCGACTGATAGGCGATACCGCCACCCATGATACCGGCGCCCAGTACGGCAGCCTGTTTCACGTCGCGGGCGATTTCGTCGTAGGCCTTGGCCTTTTTCTTCAATTCCTGATCGTTCAGGAACAGGCCGATCAGGCTTTGGGCGGCCGAGGTCTTCGCCAGTTTGACGAAGCCTGCAGCTTCCACTTCCAGGGCTTTTTCGCGACCGAAGTTCGCAGCCTTCTGGATGGTCTTGATCGCTTCAACCGGCGCCGGGTAGTTCGGGCCGGCCTGGCCTGCCACGAAACCTTTGGCGGTCTCGAACGACATCATTTGTTCGATGGCGTTGAGCTTGAGTTTTTCAAGCTTCGGCTGGCGCTTGGCCTTGTAGTCAAATTCGCCGCTGATGGCGCCCTTGATCAGGTTCAGTGCCGCTTCGGCCAGTTTGTCCGGAGCAACCACAGCGTCAACGGCACCGACTTTCAGCGCGTCTTCGGCACGGTTTTCCTTACCGGCGGCGATCCATTCGATGGCGTTGTCGGCCCCGATCAGGCGCGGCAGGCGCACGGTGCCGCCGAAACCTGGGTAGATGCCCAGTTTGACTTCGGGCAAGCCGATTTTTGCGGTCGCGGACATCACACGGAAGTCTGCCGCCAGGCACATTTCCAGGCCGCCACCCAACGCGATGCCATTGATTGCGGCAACGGTCGGTACGTTGAGGTCTTCAAAATCGCTGAAAATCTTGTTGGCTTCGAGGTTGCCAGCCACCAGCTCGGCATCGGGCAGCTTGAAATTGTCGACGAATTCGGTGATGTCAGCGCCGACGATAAACACGTCCTTGCCGCTGGAGACGATCACGCCCTTGACCGAAGCATCTGCTTTGATGGTGTCTACGGCCTGACGCAATTCATTCAGGGTTAGACGGTTGAACTTGTTGACGGACTCACCCTTGAGGTCGAACTTCAGTTCGACGATGCCACTTTCAAGAGCCTTAACCGTGATGGCTTTACCTTCGTAAATCATCAACTGATCTCCACGATATGGAAGCTGAACAGTACACATTGGACGCTGGCCTACTGGTTTGACATTGATGATTTGGTCAATGTTCAAGCCAATCCGCCAGGCACACCCGCCAATGCGATAGTCGGGATTCTGTATGAGCGGTCTGACAGACAAACGCTCAATTCATACGCCCGTTTGATTTGGGTACGCCACCTTCATCCAATTCCGGGCAATTGTCAATCGCTCCAAAGGCTAGGAAAAACGCGACTTTCCAGTCATTTCAGAACCCCAGCCATAGGTTCGCACCCCGTCAATATTCAAATATTCACGGAATCAATAATAGAAAATTTGTGGGAAAAGGCTGTACACCACGGGATATCCGGCTAGGCTAGCCGCAACCGTAACGCGCCTGGATGAACATCCGACGCGGGAAACTCAGATTTACCGGCCTGCCTGGCCAACTCCAGCCCGATGATGATGTCGGGCTTTTTATTGCCGGTGTTTTTTCAAGCCAGGGCCTTAAGCAAGGTATCGATGTCCTTCAATACACTCGCCTCGCCCTTCTCGCCCCAATACAAGGCGATCATCTGCTTGTCCGCCTCGACTTTGTAGACATTGGCCGGCAGCGTCGCAAAATGCGGCAACAACTTCTCGTCCTCGCACACCTCACGCCATTGATTGACCCAAACCCCGGGCTCCAACTGCCAGTAACTCCAAATCGCCGGCGTGCTGCCCCGTCGCGGCCGGCAGTACTGCGCGCACGGGCTCGGCGGTTCCTGCTTGAGCCAGTGTGGCCACTCTTGAGGCGCCAATTGCATGGCTAACCCGATGCGGCGCGCCTCCATGCGCAAGGCCATGCGCCCACTCTGATGGCGCGACGGACGCAGCCACGCCAAGGGGCTCAAAACCACCACAAGGATTGACACCACTATCCAGACCGTCATATGTGTACTCCCGAATTTCTAGATGAGCGGATTTGATCTGACGCAGCCCCATCCGCTTGAAAGCAGCCATACTGAATTTATTGCAGTCCCCTGGAGGAACGCCTCATGCCCTACCAACATATTCTGGTCGCTGTCGATCTGACCGAAGAGTGCGATCCGGTGATCAAGCGCGCGCAGGAATCTGCACTGGCCAATGGCGCCATATTATCGCTGGTGCATATCGTCGAGCCCATGGCCATGGCCTTTGGCGGCGACGTACCGATGGACCTTTCCCAGTTGCAGCAACAACAATTCGACCAGGCCAAGGAGCGCCTGGACCGTTTGATCCTCAAATACCCGCACTTGAAAAAGGAAGACTGCCATCTGACCTACGGCCAACCGCGCCAGGAAATCCACCATCTGGCCAAGGAAAAGCGTTGTGACTTGATTGTGGTCGGCAGCCATGGTCGTCACGGTTTGGCGTTGTTGCTGGGCTCGACCGCCAATGATGTGTTGCACGGTGCGCCGTGTGATGTACTGGCCGTCAAGCTGGTCAAAGCCCCTTAAGACCGATGAAGATCAAATGTGGGAGCGGGCTACTGTGGCGAGGGAGCTTGCTCCCGCTGGGGTGCGAAGCGCCCCCAAAAGCCGGCGACTGCTACGCAGTCGAACGGGAGCAAGCTCCCTCGCCACAGCAAGCCCGCTCCCACATTTGGATCGCATTTCATATGAAAAACCCGGTGTTCATCTGATGAACACCGGGTTTTTTAATGCACTGGATTTACTCAGGCATCCAACTCAGCCCAACGCTCAACCAGCACTTCCAACTCCTGGTTCAACGTCTCCAGCGAAGCAATGACCTTGGCGGTTTCTGCCGCCGGACGCAGGTAGAACCCACCGTCAGCCATTTCCGCTTCTACCGCGGCGATCTGCTGTTCCTTGGCATCGATATCGCCCGGCAAGGCTTCCAGCTCACGCTGCAGCTTGTAACTCAGTTTTTTCTTGGCAGCCGGTGCAGCGTCCTGAACCGGCTCAGCAGCAGCGGCCACTGGCGTCACCACTGCCGAATTCAAGTCGGCCTTGCCGGACTTGCTCTCGGTCACGCCCAACAAACGCGGCGAGCCGCCCTGGCGCAGCCAGTCCTGATAACCACCGACGTACTCGCGCACCTTGCCTTCACCCTCGAAGACCAGGGTGCTGGTGACCACGTTGTCGAGGAATGCCCGGTCGTGGCTCACCATCAGCACGGTGCCGTTGAAGGTCAGCAGCACTTCTTCCAGCAGTTCGAGGGTTTCTACGTCCAGGTCGTTGGTCGGTTCGTCGAGTACCAGCAGGTTGGCCGGTTTGCTGAACAGCTTGGCCAGCAGCAGGCGCGCGCGCTCGCCACCGGACAAGGCTTTCACCGGGGTACGTGCACGCTGCGGGCTGAACAGGAAGTCGCCCAGGTAGCTGAGGACGTGGCGGCTCTGGCCGTCGATGTCGATAAAGTCACGGCCTTCGGCTACGTTATCGATCACGGTCTTTTCCAGGTCCAACTGGTGGCGCAACTGGTCGAAGTAGGCCACGTCGATGCGAGTGCCCTCTTCCACAGTGCCGCTGGTCGGTTGCAGGCCATTGAGCATCAGCTTGAGCAAAGTGGTCTTGCCGGTGCCGTTGGCGCCCAGCAGGCCGATACGGTCGCCGCGCTGCAGGACCATGGAGAAGTCCTTGATCAGGAACGGACCCTCCGGGTGATGGAAGCTGACGTTTTCCAGCACCATCACTTGCTTGCCCGACTTGTCGGCGGTGTCCAGCTGGATATTGGCCTTGCCGGTGCGCTCGCGACGTTCGCTGCGCTCCACGCGCAGGGCCTTCAAGGCGCGCACGCGGCCTTCGTTACGGGTACGGCGGGCCTTGATGCCCTGGCGAATCCAGACTTCTTCCTGGGCCAGTTTCTTGTCGAACAGCGCGTTGGCGGTTTCTTCGGCCGCAAGCGTAGCTTCCTTGTGTACCAGGAAGCTGGCGTAGTCGCCGTTCCAGTCGATCAGGCCGCCACGGTCCAGTTCGAGGATACGGGTGGCCAGGTTTTGCAGGAAGGAACGGTCGTGCGTGATAAACAGCACGGCGCCCTGGAAATCCTTGAGGGCTTCTTCCAGCCAGGCGATCGCGCCGATGTCCAGGTGGTTGGTTGGCTCATCGAGCAGCAGCAGGTCCGGCTCCGACACCAAGGCCTGAGCCAGCAGCACACGGCGACGCCAGCCGCCGGACAACTCGGCGAGAGTCTTGTCGGCCGGCAGTTGCAGGCGGCTCAGGGTGCTGTCGACCAATTGCTGCAGACGCCAGCCGTCGCGGGCTTCGAGGTCTTGCTGGACGTGCATCAGCTTGTCCAGGTCTTCTTCGGTGACGCAGTTCTGCGCCAGGTGATGATACTGGGCCAGCAGCTCGCCCACGCCGTCGAGGCCTTCGGCAACCACGTCGAACACTGTCCGTCCGTCGGCCACCGGCAATTCTTGCGGCAATTCGCCAATCTTGAGGCCTGGGGCACGCCAAACAGAGCCGTCATCGGGCTTCTGGTCGCCCTTGACCAGCTTCATCATGCTGGACTTGCCGGTGCCGTTGCGGCCGATGATGCACACCCGCTCACCACGGGCGATCTGCCAGGACACCTTGTCCAACAACGGCATAGCGCCGAAAGCAAGGGACACATCGCTGAATTTGAGCAGGGTCATACGCTTCTCCAAAAACTGGGCGCGCATTCTACCTGAGTTAGGGGTGGGATGCGGCCGGCATTTTCGTTGCCGACACGTTCTGTAGGACATTTCTCGCCAACAAGTACGAAGCGGCCGGCAAAGCTTTCGTACGTGTCGGGCAAAAGGCTAAGCTAGGGGCAATCAGTGTCGGCAGTGCCGGTGCTAGTCGTGATTTCTCTGCACGGACGTCTCATGCGCAGTCGCCTTTTCAACTTTTTATCTTGTCTGCTTCTTTCCGCCACCGCCGTTCAATCCGCCCAGGCCGTGGACCTCACCACCCAACGCCAGTATTACGATGAAGCCAAGCGCGCCCTGGCCAAGGGTGACAGCGGCCCGTACATGCAATACCGCCAAGCGCTGGCCGACTACCCGTTGACGCCCTACCTGGCGTACGACGAGCTGACCGCACGCCTGAAAACCGCGAGCAACGAGGAAATCGAACAATTCCTCGCCAAAAACGGCGACCTGCCCCAGGCCAACTGGATGAAACTGCGCTGGTTGCGCTGGCTGGCCGACCGTGGCGACTGGCAAACCTTTGAAAAGTACTACGACCCCAAGCTCAATTTCGTTGAACTGGACTGCCTGCATGGCCAATACCAGCTCACCCACAATCTGAAAGCCGAAGGCTACAAGACCACCGAAAAACTGTGGCTCACCGGCAAATCCCAACCGTCGGCCTGTGATGCCACGTTTGCTCAGTGGGCTGCCGATGGCCAGCTCACCGAACAAAAAATCTGGGACCGCGCCAAACTTGCCGCCGAAGCCCGCAACTACGCGCTGGCCAACAGCCTGGTGAAAACCCTGCCCACCCTGGGTGGCCAAGGCCGCCTGATGGTGGATGTGGCGCAAAAGCCCGACATGCTCAGCGACCCGTCGCGCTTCCTGCCGGCCAATGAAGCCATGTCTGACGCTGTTAGCCTGGGCCTGCGCCGCCTGGCGCGCCAAGACCCGGACAAGGCCATGGCCCTGCTCGATGGCTACGCCAGCAGCATGCACTTCTCCCGTGACGAAAAAGTGTCGATCGCCCGCGAAATCGGCCTGACCCTGGCCCGTCGCTATGACCCGCGGGCCTTGGACGTCATGACCCAATACGACCCGGAGCTGCGTGACAACACCGTCTCCGAATGGCGCCTACGCCTGCTGTTGCGCCTGGCGCGCTGGGAAGATGCCTACCAGCTCACCCGCAAGCTCCCACAGGACTTGGCCACCACCAACCGCTGGCGCTACTGGCAGGCCCGCAGCCTGGAACTGGCCGAACCGAAAAACCCGCAAGCCTTGGTGCTTTACAAAAACGTGGCCAAGGAGCGTGATTTCTACGGCTTCCTCGCCGCCGACCGCTCCAAATCCCCGTACCAGCTCACCAACAAACCCCTAGTGATGAGCCAGGCGTTGATGAACAAGGTGCGCAACACCCCCGGTGTACGCCGTGCCCTGGAGTTCTACGCCCGTGGCCAGATCGTCGATGGCCGCCGCGAGTGGTACCACGTCAGCCGCCACTTCAATCGCGATGAAATGGTGGCCCAGGCCAAGCTGGCCTACGACATGAAGTGGTACTTCCCGGCCATCCGCACCATCAGCCAGGCGCAGTACTGGGATGACCTGGACATCCGCTTCCCGATGGCCCACCGCGACACTCTGGTGCGTGAAGCCAAGGTGCGTGGCCTGCATTCGAGCTGGGTGTTCGCCATCACCCGCCAGGAAAGCGCCTTTATGGACGACGCCCGCTCCGGCGTCGGCGCCAGTGGCCTGATGCAGCTGATGCCCGGCACGGCCAAAGAGACTGCGCGCAAGTTCAGCATCCCACTGGCCTCCCCGGCCCAGGTGCTGGACCCGGACAAAAACATCCAGCTCGGCGCAGCTTATTTGAGCCAGGTGCATAGCCAGTTCAACGGCAACCGCGTGCTCGCCTCCGCCGCCTATAACGCCGGCCCTGGTCGCGTTCGCCAATGGCTGCGTGGCGCCGATCACCTGAGTTTCGACGTGTGGGTGGAAAGCATTCCATTCGACGAAACCCGTCAGTACGTGCAAAACGTGCTGTCTTATTCGGTGATCTACGGACAGAAGCTCAACTCGCCACAGCCGTTGGTGGATTGGCATGAGCGGTATTTTGATGATCAGTAAATGATCCAGAAATGAAAAATGCCCGCATTGAGAGATGCGGGCATTTTTTATGGAGCTGCTGGACGCTCGCTTTGTACGGCCTCGGCCAAAGCCTGGCTCAGGGCCTGTAACATGAATTCGACGAAAGGTGTCGCTTCTGCCTGTTGATCGGCAGCCGACAGCGCCGCGTAGTAAGCATCCTGCTGCTCTCGTATCACGGCTTCTACCGGGAGATACGCCAGTACAGGGCGCCACTCGCTAAGAATCAAAGTTTGCCAGAGCCGGCCCATTCGCCCGTTACCATCTGCGAAAGGGTGGATGAATTCGAACTCATAATGGAATACGCAACTGGCAATCAACGGGTGCCAGTCCGAACCCGACAGCCATCGCAGCAAGTCATCCACCAGATGTGTCACTCGGCTTGCGGGCGGAGCCATATGTACCAGTTGTTCGCCCCGGTAGATACCAACCCCGGACTGACGAAATTGCCCCGCATCGTCGATCAATCCGAACATCAGCAGTTCATGTGCTCGCAGTAAATCGACACGGTCACTCGGACGCCATTGCGGCATGGCCTCGTAAGCCGCAAATGCATTACGTACCTCTTGGATTTCCCGAGGTAAGCCCAATACTCGCTTTCCCTCCAGAACAGCGGTCACCTGTTCGACGCTGAGGGTGTTGTTCTCAATAGCCAACGAGGCCTGAATGGTGCGGATTCGGTTGCCACGCCGCAACTGGGGCGTCTGGCGATTATCGCCAGCCACTGAGAGTTGGCCGATCTGCTCACTGATATCGGCTACCAGCGCCAGCATCTTTGTGGTCAAGGTCAACGGTGGTTGATAGCGGCTCATGTCCTCATCCGGTTCCATAATGAAAGGTCCTATGATGCCCTAAGGGCTCGACACTGCGCAGCTTCAATCAACCTCCACCCCATCACTGAACTGCAACGCCGCCAACCGCGCATACAACGGATTGCTCGCAATCAACTGCTGATGCGTGCCCACCGCCACCAGCTTGCCTTGGTCCATCACCGCAATACGGTCGGCATTCTTCACCGTCGCCAAACGATGGGCGATCACCAAGGTGGTGCGACCCTGCATCAGTTGCGGCAGGGCTTGCTGGATCAGGTGTTCACTCTGGGCATCCAGGGCGCTGGTGGCCTCGTCCAGCAGCAGGATCGGCGCGTCCACCAGCAAGGCGCGGGCAATGGCCAGGCGTTGCCGTTGGCCGCCGGACAGGCCCATGCCGCCGTCGCCCAAGTGGGTCTGGTAGCCATCGGGCATTTGCAGGATGAAGTCGTGGGCGTGGGCGATGCGAGCTGCAGCTTCGACTTGCTCGGTGGTGGCCGTCGGGTTGCCGTAGCGGAGGTTTTCTTCAACGCTGCCGTAGAACAGCGCCGGGCTCTGGGACACCAGGGCGAAGTGGCGGCGCAGGTCCATGGGGTCGAGCTCGGTCAGCGGGTGGCCTTCGAGCAGGATGCGGCCGTGTTGGGGGTCGTAGAAACGCAGCAGCAGGTCGAAGATCGTTGATTTGCCGGCGCCGGACGGCCCCACCAGCGCCAGGGTTTCACCGGGGTTGATTGTCAGGTTCAAGCCGTCGATGGCGTAGCTGTCCGGCCGCGACGGGTAGGAAAACCGCACGTCTTGCAGCTCCATGCGGCCGCTCACGCGCTCGGGCAGTTGCACACTGCCGGTAGCGGGCGCCTGGATTTCGTTGCTCGATTGCAATAACTCACCGATACGCTCGGCGGCACCGGCGGCGCGCTGCAACTCGCCAAGCACTTCGCTGAGGGTGCCGACCGCGCTGCCAACGATCAGGCTGTAGAACACAAACGCTGCCAATTCGCCGCCGGAAATGCGTCCGGCGATCACGTCCATGCCACCCACCCAAAGCATCACGCCCACGGCGCCCAGCACCAGCATGATCACCAGGGTAATCAGCCAAGCACGTTGGGCGATGCGTTTGCGTGCAGTGGTGAATGCGTCCTCCACGGTCACGGCAAAGCGCCGCTCATCCTGCACTTGGTGGTTATAGGCTTGTACGGTCTTGATCTGGCCGAGGGTCTCGGACACGTAGCTTCCCACATCGGCAATACGGTCCTGGCTTTGGCGCGACAAGCTGCGCACGCGGCGGCCAAAGATCAGGATCGGCGCCAGCACCAACGGCAGCGCCACCACCACAATGCTGGTGAGCTTGGGGTTGGTCACAAACAGCAGCACGATGCCGCCCAGTACCATCAAGGCATTGCGCAGAAACAGCGACAGCGAGGAGCCGATCACCGATTGCAGCAACGTGGTGTCGGTGGTCAACCGCGACTGGATCTCCGAGCTGCGGTTGTTCTCGTAGAAGCCGGGATGCAGGTAGATCAAGTGGTTGAACACCTGACGCCGGATGTCCGCCACCACCCGCTCACCGATCCATGACACCAGGTAGAACCGCGCAAACGTACCCACTGCCAGGCCCAGCACCAGAATCATGAACAAGCCGATGGACTGGTTGAGCAGGTGCGGCGACTGGGTCATGAAACCCTGGTCCACCAGCAGCCGAATGCCCTGCCCCATGGACAAGGTGATGCCTGCGGTGACGATAAGCGCCACCAGGGCGCCAAGCGCCTGCCAGCGGTAAGGCGCAATAAAACGGCTGGCCAAGCGAATGGCACGACGTTGACGGGCTGAGAACATGGAGGGCATCACCGATGAGGAACCTGTACCTCTACATGGGGGGAACTTGGGCCAATAGCAATGAGTCAGGTTAATTATGCCCGCCGATAAGGGCCCCTAGAGGCTATCGGTCTAATGCCTGGCTGGAAATCCGTAGTGGTTTCTGGTGGACTGGGTGTTCGAACCGCCGATTGTGTATGGAGTTGTAACGGCGCGGTCACGCGGGGGTATTAGAGTAGGAACACAACCTGATGAGGAGACAGGCCATGACCTTGCCAAACAGCAGCGATGCCAAGATTGAAGTGATCCGCCAGCCGCAGCAGTTGCCTTGCTCGTACATCGACGCCAAAGGCTTTGAGGTGCAGATCACCGAAGAGATGATCCAGCGAGCGTGCAGCGAGTTGGAACAGCGACTGGTCAAGCCTGCGAAGCAAGGCTGAAGCGCCCGAACTCTTTCAAACCCGGCCCTGGTGGCCGGGTTTTTTATGTCGGTTTAAATGGCCTGGGCACCCAGTGCCGCGACGATCTGCGATAGCGCTGGCGACTCGCCGTTGATGCGCACCTTCAAACCATCGATCTCCCGGCGTGCGGGGTAGTGTTTGCGCAGCAGGTCAAACGCCTTACGCTGCTCCTCCACCGTACCGACAAGGCTGCGACGGAAATCTGCATCATCACGGCGCGGGTCGTACACGCTGCGGCACAAGGTTGCCAGTGCCCATGCCGGATCTGTCTCAGCATTCAAGTGAACTTCGGCCAGCCACAGGGGCGGCAGCAAATCCCTCAATTGAATGCTCGGCTCCTGGCCCAGATGGGCACAGAACGCCTGATAAATCTGCGCTGTGCCGCGCTGGCGGCCTTCCAGGCTGTAGCCGGCGATATGCGGCGTGGCCAACACACACAGGTCGGCCAGGTCGACGTCCACCTGCGGCTCGCCTTCCCACACATCCAGCACCGCTTGCAGGTCCTCGCGTTCCAGTAGCACTTCGCGCAGGGCCGCGTTATCCACCACCGGGCCACGGCTGGCGTTGATCAGCCAGGTGCCGGGCTTGAGTTGATTGAGCCGCTGGCGGTCGAACAGGTGCCAGGTCGAGCCATTGCCAGATTTGGTCAACGGCGTGTGCAGGCTGATCACATCGCATTGCTCGATGATCTGCGCAAGGCTCACGTAGTCGCCGTCTTCGGCGATCTGCCGAGGTGGGTCGCACACCAGCACGTTCCAGCCCAGGCCCTTGAGCACCTTGACCAGCCGTCCGCCGACTTCACCCGCCCCTACCACGCCGTAAGTGCGCTGGTTGAGGTCGGCGCCTTCGATCTCGGCCAGGGTCTGCAGGCTGCCCAGCACGTAGTCCACCACGCCACGGGCGTTGCAGCCGGGGGCGCTGGACCACTGGATGCCGGCCTGCTTGAAGTAGTCGAGGTCCAGGTGATCGGTGCCGATGGTGCAAGTGCCGACAAAGCGCACATTAGAGCCTTCCAGCAACGCACGGTTGACGTTGGTCACCGAGCGCACCAACAGCACATCGGCCTGTTCGACGGTAGCGCGGTCGATGGCACGGCCGGGCACCCGGCGAATCTCGCCAAACCCTTCGAAGAAGGCATCGAGCAGCGGAATATTTTCGTCGGCAACAATCAGCATGGCAGGCTCCTTTGGCGGAGGGGCAGTGTACACATATCCCATGTGGGAGGGCTTGTGTGGGAGGTTGATTACAAATCCCCAACACAGGATTTTTCCTGACCATTGCGTCAAGGCGTAGAATCCGCCGTCCTTGCGTTTCCCTTATTCCTGGACACCCGTACGTGAACACTGCCGCCGCCCTCCTCACCCGCCCCGCCCGCATCAGCCGGGAAGTGCGCGACCTGCTCACCCTCGCCTTGCCGATCATGATCGGCCAACTGGCAACCACCGCCATGAGCTTTGTCGATGCGGTGATGGCCGGGCGCGTCAGCCCGCAGGACCTGGCGGCGGTGGGTCTGGGTAATTCGATCTGGATTCCGGTGTACCTGCTGATGAGCGGCACACTACTGGCCACCACGCCGAAAGTCGCCCAGCGCTACGGTGCCAAGCAGTTCAACGAGATCGGGCCGTTGGTGCGCCAGTCGTTGTGGTTGGCGATTGTGGTCGGGGCCATGGGCGGGCTGTTGCTGCTGTGCGCCGAACCGATCCTGCACGCGATGAAGGTCGAGGCCGACCTGATCAAACCGTCCATGGGCTACCTGCACGGCATTGCCGCCGGTATGCCAGCCATTGCGCTGTATTACGTGCTGCGCTGTTTCAGCGAGGGTCTGGGCCGTACCCGGCCGAGCATGGTCATGGGTCTGTTTGGCCTGGCGCTGAATATTCCGCTGAACTACATCTTTATCTACGGGCACCTGGGCGTGCCGGCCATGGGCGGCGTGGGCTGCGGCTGGGCCACGGCCATTTCAATGTGGGCGATGCTGCTCGGGCTGGCCGTGTGGACACGCTATGGGGCGGCCTACCAGAGCAGCGAACTGTTCAAGCGTTTCGACTGGCCGCAATGGGCGGTGATCAAGCGCGTGCT
The DNA here is from genome assembly GCF_050432925.1 of Pseudomonas sp. 18175. Taxonomy (NCBI): domain Bacteria; kingdom Pseudomonadati; phylum Pseudomonadota; class Gammaproteobacteria; order Pseudomonadales; family Pseudomonadaceae; genus Pseudomonas; species Pseudomonas sp. 18175. The sequence goes on from NZ_JBKFTO010000003.1 coordinate 336,741, forward strand.
GGGCATTGGCTTGCCCATCGGCATCGCGATCTTTGCCGAGTCGAGCATTTTCGCCGTGATCGCCCTGCTGATCGGCAGCCTGGGCGCAACGGTGGTGTCCGGGCATCAGATCGCCCTGAACGTCAGCTCCCTGGTGTTCATGATCCCCTACTCCCTGAGCATGGCGATCACCGTGCGCGTCGGCCAGGCACTGGGCCGCGGCGAGCCGCGTGAGGCACGCTTCGCCGCCGGGGTCGGCATGGGCACCGCACTGGCCTACGCCTGCCTGTCGTGCAGCCTGATGCTGGTGTTCCGTGAACAGATTGCGGCGATCTACACCCCGGACCCGATCGTGATCCACCTGGCCTCGACCTTGATCGTGTTTTCCGCGCTGTTCCAGTTCTCCGACTCGATCCAGGTCACGGCGGCCGGCGCGCTGCGGGGCTATCAGGACACACGGGTGACCATGGTGCTGACGCTGTTTGCCTATTGGGGTGTGGGGCTGCCGGTGGGTTACGCCCTGGGGCTGACCGACTGGCTGGGCGAACCCAGCGGCCCAAGCGGCTTATGGCAAGGGCTGATCGTGGGCCTGAGCTGCGCGGCGGGGATGCTGCTGGTGCGCCTGGCGCGCAGTGCACGCCGGCGCATTCGCGCAGCCAAGGCGCAGGGTTAAGCGGACTTCTTGCGAATCCAGTACAGGTAAGTGCCGCCCTGTTCCTGCTGATCCACCAGTTCGTGGTCCAGGAACACGCAGAACTTGGGGATATCACGGCGCGTAGACGGGTCGGTGGCGATCACCTTGAGCAAGCCGCCCGGCGGCAGGTCGCGGATGTGCTGGTGCAGCATCATCACCGGCTCCGGGCAGTTGAGGCCGGTGGCGTCCAAGGTGCCGTCGACGGGTAGATCTTGGGTTTGGCTCATCTCTCACTCCTGAAACCGGCCCGCTCTTGTGTGGGAGCGGGCTTGCCCGCGATGACCGGGGCACATTCAACATAGGTATCGACAGTTATACCGCTATCGCAGGCAAGCCAGCTCCCACATTTTGAGCGGTGCTGGGCTTGCGATCAGCGGTTCTTGGGTTTCTTCGGGGTTTCCAGGCGGCGCAAGTGACACGTCACCTCTTCACGGTCGTGATACAGCTGCTTGCAGCCAATCTCCACCCGAATACCCCGCGCCTTGAAGCCGTCCTCGATACGCTCCAGCAAGCGCTTCACTTCGGCATAACGCTGCTTCATCGGCAGTTTCAAGTTCACTACCGCCTCACGGCAGTGGCCTTCGCCAATCCAGGTTTCCAAGAGGGCCGCGTTGCGCGCCGGTTTCTCGACGATATCGCAGACCATCCAGTCCACCGGCTGCTTGGGCACGAAGGTAAAACCGTCGGCCATCAGGTGCTGCACCAGGCCGGTGTCCATCAGGCTTTCGGCCATGGGGCCGTTGTCGATGGCGGTGACCAGCATGCCACGGTTGACCAGTTGCCAGGTCCAGCCGCCGGGGGCGGCGCCCAGGTCCACGCCGGTCATGTCGCCATGCAGGCGCTCGTCCCACTGGTCGCGAGGGATGAAGTGGTGCCAGGCCTCTTCCAGCTTGAGGGTTGAACGGCTCGGTGCTTCACGCGGGAATTTGAGGCGCGGAATACCCATCGGCCACATTGCCGAGTTGTTCGACTCCGCCAGGCCCATGAACACTTCGCGGCCGCTCTTGAACGTCAGCAAAAGGCGCGGCTTGCTCGGGTCGTCCACCAGCTTGCCGGCGTTGAGCAAGGCTTTGCGCAGGTGCACTTCGAATTTCTTGCAGAAGTTCGAGAGTTCCTTGCCGTCGTTGGTGTCGACCATCTCCAGCCACAGGCTGCCGCACACCGGGAATTCGCGCAGATGGGCGAGGATCACGCTGATGCGGTCGGTTTCCGGCAGGTCGATAAACACCCCGCGCGCCCACTGCCTTGGGAAGATCAGCTCGGCAAAACGCTGGCCGTGCATCAGGCGCTGGGCGCCGTCTTCTTCGGTGCAGACAAATTCGGCGCAGGCGCTGCCGGTCTTGGCCTTGGCGTAGCCGGAAACGTTCAGGCGCGCGGCGAGGTCCGCGATCTCGGAACAGACTTCGCCTTCAAAACCCGGGCGGCAGTGCATAAAAAGGGTGTTCATCAACTCTCCTGGTGACTCAACCGGCATTGCGCTATCGCAATGTCTGTCATGAAAACGCGCGCATGATAGCTGAGTTCGGAACCTTGGACTTAACCATAGAGTCCAGTTATTAGCCTGCTAATGAAAACAGCGCTAAGTTGATAGCTCTGTTCGTCCCGTCAGGTCCGTAGCCGTGCGGGCCAAAAGGAGTCGTGTCATGTCATCGCTTGATAGCCTGAGAACCCTTAAGACCCTTGAAATAGACAGCAAAACCTACCACTACTTTAGCCTGCCCGAAGCCGCCAAGCGCCTGGGTGACCTGGACAAACTGCCCATGTCCCTCAAGGTGCTGCTGGAAAACCTGCTGCGCTGGGAAGACAACAAGACCGTCACCGGCGCCGACCTCAAGGCCATTGCCGCCTGGCTCAAAGAGCGTCAGTCCGACCGCGAGATCCAATACCGCCCCGCCCGTGTATTGATGCAGGACTTCACCGGCGTACCCGCCGTGGTCGACCTGGCCGCCATGCGCGCCGCCGTGGCCAAGGCCGGGGGCGACCCGCAGCGCATCAACCCGCTGTCACCGGTGGACCTGGTGATCGACCACTCGGTGATGGTCGACAAGTTCGGCAACGCCGACGCCTTTGAGCAAAACGTCGATATCGAAATGCAGCGCAACGGCGAACGCTACGCCTTCCTGCGCTGGGGCCAGAGCGCCTTTGACAATTTCAGCGTGGTGCCACCGGGCACCGGCATCTGCCACCAGGTCAACCTTGAATACCTGGGCCGCACGGTGTGGACCAAGGACGAAGACGGCCGCACCTATGCTTTCCCGGACACGCTAGTGGGCACCGACTCCCACACCACCATGATCAACGGCCTCGGCGTCCTCGGCTGGGGCGTTGGCGGGATCGAAGCGGAAGCGGCGATGCTCGGCCAGCCGGTGTCGATGCTGATCCCGGAAGTGATCGGCTTCAAACTCACCGGCAAACTGAAAGAAGGCATCACCGCCACCGACCTGGTGCTGACCGTAACCCAGATGCTGCGCAAAAAAGGCGTGGTGGGTAAATTCGTCGAGTTCTATGGCGACGGCCTGGCCGACCTGCCGTTGGCCGACCGCGCCACCATCGCCAACATGGCCCCGGAATACGGCGCCACCTGCGGCTTTTTCCCGGTGGATGAGGTGACGCTGGACTACCTGCGCCTGTCGGGCCGTCCGTCAGAAACTGTCAAATTGGTCGAGGCTTACACCAAAGCCCAAGGCCTGTGGCGCAATGCTGGCCAGGAACCGGTGTTCACCGACAGCCTGGCCCTGGACATGGGCAGCGTCGAAGCCAGCCTTGCCGGGCCGAAACGCCCGCAAGACCGCGTATCGCTGCCGAATGTGGGCCAGGCGTTCAGTGATTTTCTCGACCTGCAATTCAAACCCACTAATAAAGAAGAAGGCCGCCTGGAAAGCGAAGGCGGTGGCGGTGTGGCCGTGGGCAATGCGGATTTGGTCGGCGAAGCCGACTATGAATACGACGGCCAGACCTATCGCCTGAAAAACGGCGCAGTGGTCATCGCCGCGATCACCTCGTGCACCAACACCTCCAACCCCAGCGTGATGATGGCCGCAGGCCTGGTGGCGAAAAAAGCCGTGGAAAAAGGCCTGATGCGCAAGCCCTGGGTCAAAACCTCCCTGGCCCCCGGCTCCAAGGTGGTCACCGACTACTACAAGGCGGCAGGCCTCACCCAATACCTCGACGCACTCGGCTTTGACCTGGTGGGTTATGGCTGCACCACCTGCATCGGCAACTCCGGCCCCTTGCCCGAGCCGATTGAAAAAGCCATCCAAAAGGCCGACCTTGCCGTCGCCTCGGTGCTCTCCGGCAACCGCAACTTCGAAGGCCGTGTTCACCCGCTGGTGAAAACCAACTGGCTGGCTTCGCCACCCTTGGTGGTGGCTTATGCGTTGGCGGGTACCGTGCGTATCGATATCAGCAGCGAGCCGCTGGGTAACGATCAGAACGGCAAGCCGGTGTACCTCAAGGACATCTGGCCCAGCAGCCAGGAAATCGCCGACGCAGTGGCCCAGGTAAGCACCGGCATGTTCCACAAGGAATACGCCGAGGTGTTTGCCGGTGATGCACAGTGGCAAGCCATTGAAGTGCCGCAAGCTGCGACCTACGTGTGGCAGGCGGATTCCACCTACATCCAGCATCCGCCATTCTTCGACGATATTGCCGGGCCGTTGCCGGTAATCAAGGACGTGCAAGGCGCCAGCGTCCTGGCCCTACTGGGGGATTCGGTGACCACCGACCACATCTCCCCCGCTGGCAACATCAAGGCCGACAGCCCCGCGGGCCGCTACCTGCGCGAGCAAGGCGTGGAACCGCGCGACTTCAACTCCTACGGCTCACGCCGGGGCAACCATGAAGTGATGATGCGCGGCACCTTTGCCAATATCCGTATCCGCAACGAAATGCTCGGCGGTGAAGAAGGCGGCAATACGCTGTACATCCCCACCGGCGAGAAGATGGCGATCTACGATGCTTCGATGAAATACCAGGCATCGGGTACGCCATTGGTGGTGATCGCAGGGCAGGAATATGGCACTGGCTCAAGTCGCGACTGGGCGGCCAAGGGTACGAATCTGCTGGGCGTAAAAGCGGTGATTGCCGAGAGTTTCGAGCGTATCCACCGTTCCAACCTGGTGGGCATGGGCGTGTTGCCGTTGCAGTTCAAGCTGGATCAGAACCGCAAGAGCCTCAACCTTACGGGCAAGGAGCAGATCGATATTCTGGGGCTGACGGGCGTGGAGATCGTGCCGCGCATGAACCTGACATTGGTGATCAAGCGGGAGGATGGGAGTACGGAGAAGGTCGAGGTGCTGTGTCGGATTGATACGCTCAATGAAGTGGAATACTTCAAGGCGGGGGGGATCTTGCACTACGTACTGCGCCAGCTGATTGCGTCCTAAGCAACACTGCAAAACCAAATGTGGGAGGGGGCTTGCTCCCTCCCACATTTTTGACCGTATTCACAGATTCAGGTCAGAACAACCACTTCCACAGCAGCACCAACACAACCACCGCCAACACCGGCCGCGCAACGCGGTAAGCCTTGGGATGCTTGCGCTTCCATTGCTTCACCACCCCACTGAACTTGTCGCTGAACGTCTTGCTCCAGGCGTACGCCTGGTTGATCCCGCCCACACGCTCGTCATCCAGGTTCTGCGGCGCGGTGGCGCGGCCCAGTTGCTTGCTGACCCAACGGTTGACGCGGGTCATGAAGCCATTGCTCAGCGGTCGTTCGATGTCGCAGAACAGGATCACACGGGTGGTTTCGGTCTCGTTCTTCACCCAGTGCACATAGGTTTCGTCGAACATTACGTCGTCACCGTCGCGCCAGGCGTATTCCTGGCCGTCGACGAAGATACGGCAGGCGTCGGAATTCGGCGTGGACAGCCCCAGGTGATAACGCAGGGAACCGGCAAACGGGTCGCGGTGCGGGTTGAGGTGGCTGCCGCCCGGCAACAGCGCAAACATCGCGCCTTTGACATTGGGAATGCTGCTCACCAACGCTACGGTCTTGGGGCACAGCGCCTCGGCCGACGGCAGGGGTTTGTCGTACCACTTGAGGTAGAACCGCTTCCAGCCCTTCTTGAAGAACGAACCGAAACCGGCGTCGTTGTTCTTTTCGGCCGCGCGGATGTAACCCTCGTCAAACAGGTGCATGGCCTCTTCGCGGATCACTTCCCAGTTGTCCTTGAGCACGTCCAGTTCCGGGAACTTGCTGCGGTCCAGGTAGGGCTTGGACGGCACCGCCGAAAACAGGTACATCAAGGCGTTATAGGGAGCGAACAGCGCCGAATGGTTGACGAACTGGCGCAACACCGGCAAGCGGGCCTTGCCACGCAGGTGCACGTACAGCGTGCTGCCGATAAACACCAGCAGCACCGACAGCTTGGCGGCCAAAGAAAAGGTCATGGAGCAACTCCTGAAAAAATGCGCCGGGCATCATAAACACTTGGGACAGTATGCAGAAGGCTTTGGCTGACCGGCTGATACCTATCAAACCTTGTGGCGAGGGAGCTTGCTCCCGCTGGGCTGCGTAGCGGCCCCACGATTTTGAGAGCGCTTCGCACTCCAGCGGGAGCAAGCTCCCTCGCCACAGACACACATCAAGCCTGGTTTTCCTGATCGGTAAACAGATCGCTGAACAACATGCTCGACAAGTAGCGCTCACCGGAGTCCGGCAAAATCACCACGATGGTCTTGCCTTGCATCTCCGGCTTCTGCGCCAGGCGCACCGCCACGGCCATCGCGGCGCCGCAGGAGATCCCGCACAAAATCCCCTCTTCCTGCATCAGGCGCAGGGCCATGGCCTTGGACTCTTCATCGCTGGCCAATTCCACCCGGTCAACCATCGACAGGTCGAGGTTCTTCGGCACGAAACCGGCGCCAATGCCCTGGATTTTGTGAGGGCTGGGCTTGATCTCTTCACCGGCCAGGGCCTGGGTGATCACCGGCGACACGATGGGCTCCACGGCCACCGACAGGATCGGTTTGCCCGCAATATTCTTGATGTAACGCGAGACGCCTGTGATGGTGCCGCCGGTGCCCACGCCCGCTACCAGCACGTCCACGGCGCCATCGGTGTCGTTCCAGATCTCGGGGCCGGTGGTTTTTTCGTGGATCGCCGGGTTGGCCGGGTTTTCGAATTGGCCCGGCATGAAGTATTGGGCCGGGTCGCTTTCAACGATTTCAGTCGCTTTCTCGATTGCGCCCTTCATGCCCTTGGCCGGTTCGGTCAGCACCAGCTCGGCGCCCAAGGCCTTAAGCACCTTGCGCCGCTCGATGCTCATGGATGCCGGCATGGTCAGCAGCAATTTATAGCCACGGGCGGCGGCGACAAACGCCAGGCCAATCCCGGTGTTGCCGGAAGTCGGTTCGACAATGGTCATGCCCGGTTTGAGTTTGCCGGTGCTTTCCGCGTCCCAGATCATGTTGGCGCCAATGCGGCACTTCACCGAGTACCCAGGGTTGCGCCCTTCGATCTTGGCCAGGATGGTCACGCCACGTGGTGCGATACGGTTGATCTGCACCAGGGGCGTGTTACCGATGGAGTGCGCGTTGTCTGCAAAGATGCGGCTCATGACGGGTCCTATTTGGCGGTTTCAGGAAGGCCACAAGGGTAAGCCTCGGGGTGCAAAGCGTCCAGTCAGAGGAACGTTGCGCGCTCCCCGGCGGTCAATCGCCTACCTGTATGGAGAACGCCCCCATGAAACGTCGCTACAGCTGGCCGCTATGGACAGTCGCCGCTCTGGTGGTGGTGCTGGTCGCCATCGACCTTGCCCTGCCCTATCTGGTGCGTAACTACTTGAATGACAAGCTCGCCGACATGGGCGACTACCGTGGCCAGGTCAGCGACGTGGACTTGGCCCTGTGGCGCGGTGCGTACAAGATCAATGGCCTGGAGATCGTCAAGGTCGATGGCAAGGTGCCAGTGCCCTTGCTCAAGGCGCCGTTGATTGACCTGTCAGTGAGCTGGCAATCGCTGATCAACGACCATGCGGTGGTAGCCAAGGTGCGCTTTATCAACCCCGAGGTGAACTTCGTCGACGGCGGTGCCAACAAGCAAGCGTCCCAGACCGGTAAGGGCACCGACTGGCGCGAGCAGTTAAGCAAATTGGCGCCCATCACCCTCGACGAAGTACGAATCGAAGACGGCAAGATCGCCTTCCATAACTTCAATTCCAAGCCGCCGGTGAACATCAACGCCACCCAGGTCAACGCCAGCTTCTACAACCTGACCAACATCGTCGACGTCAAAGGCAAGCGCGACGCCCGCTTCGACGGCAAAGCCCTGCTGCAAGGCCAGGCCCCGCTGGAAGCCACCGCTACCTTTGACCCTTTGAGCAACTTCGAAAACTTCGAGTTCCGCTTTCGCGCCAAAGACCTGCAACTCAAGCGCATGAACGACTTCGCCTCGGCCTACGGCAAGTTCGACTTCAAGGCCGGCACCGGCGATGTGGTGATCGAAGCCCAAGCGGAAAAAGGCCAGCTCACTGGCTATATCAAGCCGCTACTGCGGGATGTGGAAGTGTTCGACTGGAAGCAGGACGTGGAAAACAAAGACAAGAACATCTTCCGTTCGATCTGGGAGGCGGTGGTCGGCGCCAGCGAGACCGTGCTGAAAAACCAGCAAAAGAACCAATTCGCCACCCGCGTGGAATTGAGTGGCAGCGTGCATCAGCAGGATGTCAGCGCGTTCTCGGCGTTTTTGGCGATTTTGCGCAATGGTTTTATCCAGGCGTTCAATGCCCGCTACGAACAACCCAAGCCCAGCACTGACTAAACCCGCCACCTGTAGGAGCGAGCTTGCTCGCGAAAAGTGTCAACGATAACGCGGGCTGCTTGGATAAACGCGGTGTCGTTGCGTTTTTCGCGAGCAAGCTCGCTCCTACAGGGGTTCGGGTGACCGCCCATTCAGAGACTGAATAACCCGTCTGCGTTCACAGTCGCCGGGGCTGCGCGGTATAGTCCGGGCATTGATGAATGCGAGGAAACACCGATGAAGTTCGAAGGCACCCAGGCCTACGTTGCCACCGACGACCTGAAACTGGCCGTCAACGCCGCCATCACCCTGGAGCGGCCATTGCTGGTCAAGGGCGAGCCCGGCACCGGCAAGACCATGCTCGCCGAGCAATTGGCCGAGTCCTTCGGCGCCAAGCTGATTACCTGGCACATCAAGTCCACCACCAAGGCCCACCAGGGCCTGTACGAGTACGATGCGGTAAGCCGCCTGCGCGATTCGCAACTGGGCGTGGACAAGGTCCACGACGTACGCAACTACCTGAAAAAGGGCAAGCTGTGGGAGGCGTTCGAGTCCGAGGAGCGGGTGATCCTGCTGATCGATGAAATCGACAAGGCCGACATCGAGTTCCCCAACGACCTGCTGCAAGAACTCGACAAGATGGAGTTCTACGTCTACGAAATCGACGAGACCATCAAGGCCAAGAAGCGCCCGATCATCATCATTACCTCCAACAACGAAAAAGAGCTGCCGGACGCGTTCCTGCGCCGCTGCTTCTTCCACTACATCGCCTTCCCCGACCGCACCACCCTGCAAAAAATCGTCGACGTGCACTACCCCGACATCAAGAAAGACCTGGTCAGCGAAGCGCTGGACGTGTTCTTCGACGTGCGCAAAGTGCCGGGTCTGAAGAAAAAACCCTCCACTTCCGAGCTGGTGGACTGGCTCAAGCTGCTGATGGCCGACAACATCGGCGAAGCCGTGCTGCGCGAGCGCGACCCCACCAAGGCCATCCCTCCGCTGGCCGGCGCCCTGGTGAAGAACGAGCAAGACGTGCAGTTGCTGGAGCGTCTGGCGTTCATGAGCCGTCGCGGTAACCGCTGATGCTGCTCAACCTGTTCAATGAGATGCGCGCCGCCAAGGTGCCGGTGTCGGTGCGCGAGCTGCTGGACCTGATCAACGCGCTGAAAATGCGCGTGACCTTCGCCGACATGGATGAGTTCTACTATTTGGCCCGGGCGATTCTGGTCAAGGACGAGCGGCATTTTGACAAGTTCGACCGGGCCTTCGGCGCCTACTTCAACGGCCTGGAAAAACTCGACGACCACTTGCAGGCGCTGATCCCCGAAGACTGGTTGCGCAAGGAATTCGAACGCTCCCTGAGCGATGAAGAGCGCGCACAGATCCAATCCCTCGGCGGCCTCGACAAGTTGATCGAGGAATTCAAGAAGCGCCTGGAAGAACAAAAGGAACGCCACGCTGGCGGCAACAAATGGATCGGCACCGGCGGCACCAGCCCGTTTGGCTCCGGTGGCTACAACCCCGAAGGCATTCGCGTGGGCGATGCCGGCAAGCGCCAGGGCAAGGCGGTCAAAGTCTGGGACCAGCGCGAGTACAAGAACCTCGACGACCAAGTGGAACTGGGCACGCGCAATATCAAGATCGCCCTGCGCCGCCTGCGCAAGTTCGCTCGCCAGGGTGCAGCCGAAGAGCTGGACATCGACGGCACTATCGACCACACCGCCCGCGATGCCGGCTTGCTGAACATCCAGATGCGCCCGGAGCGGCGTAACACCATCAAGTTGCTGCTGCTGTTCGATATCGGTGGCTCGATGGATGCCCACGTCAAAATCTGCGAAGAGTTGTTCTCGGCGTGCAAGACCGAGTTCAAGCATTTGGAGTACTTCTACTTCCATAACTTCGTGTACGAGTCGGTGTGGAAGAACAACCAGCGCCGCACCTCGGAACGCACCTCTACACAAGACCTGCTGCACAAGTACGGCGCGGACTACAAAGTGATTTTTATCGGCGATGCGTCGATGGCGCCGTATGAGATCACCCAGGCTGGCGGCAGCGTCGAGCATTGGAACGAAGAGCCGGGCTATGTGTGGATGCAGCGCTTCATGGCCAAGTACAAGAAGTTGATCTGGATTAACCCGTACCCGAAGGACACTTGGGGGTATACAGCGTCGACGGGGATTGTGCGGGAATTGGTGGAGGATCAGATGTATCCGCTGACCTTACGCGGGTTGGAAGAAGGGATGCGCTTTCTCTCCAAATAGGCGGTGTATTTACCGCAGCTATCGCAGGCAAGCCAGCTCCCACAGGGAATGCATTCCAACTTTGAAATGCAGTCAAATGTGGGAGCTGGCTTGCCTGCGATGCTTTTAGCCATTTAGAAACCGCTGCAAGAAATCAATGTGCTGCCGATGCGCCGTCTCCTGCACCACCGGCGCCAACCGCACCTTTTCCCCCGGCAGACACTGCGCCAGTCGCGCCAGCGACAACGGCGTCAATGCGCCCAAACGCGGGTAGCCACCAATGGTCTGCCGGTCATTGAGCAACACAATCGGCTGCCCATCCGGCGGCACCTGGATCGCGCCCAACGGAATCCCTTCGGAAATCAACGACGGCCCCTGGTACTGCAACGGCGTGCCCAACAGGCGCATGCCCATGCGGTCGGCGCGGCTGTCCAGGGCCCACTCGGTGTTGAACGCATCGAACAGGCTTTGCCCGCTGAACTGGCCGATCTGGGCGCCGACGATCACATCCAATGGGGCGCTGGCAGGCAAGCCTGGGTTGCCCAGCACTTTCATCGCGCCGCCCACGCCGGAATAGGCCAACCGCCCACCTTCGGCCAATGCCTTGCCAAACCCGTCCACACCGCCCAACTCCTCACGCACAACCGTGGCGCAACTGCCCAGCACATCCGGCGCATCAAAGCCGCCCGGAGCGGCCAGGTAAGCCCGTGCGCCATTGAATGGCTGGGTGAAACGCAGACGCTGGCCCTTCTGCAAGATAAAACTGCGGCCGGGGCTGACGGCACGTTCGTCGATGTAAGCGCCGAGGTCCGCGCCCGCCAGGGCCAGCAGGCAGTAATCCTCGGCCAGTACGGTGAAGCCGCCGAGGGTAATTTCCACCACCGGCGCATCCAGCGCATTGCCCAGCAGCCAGTTGGCCCAGGACATCGACACCCAATCCAACGCACCGCCCTGGGTGACGCCCAGGTGGCGCACGCCAAAGCGGCCGGCGTCCTGCAACAGGCACAGCGGCGTGCTGGCCTCGATGATCAAGCGGCTCATACCTGCGCCTCCAGTGGCGTGTCATCGCCGCCCAGCTTGATGAACTCGGCATGCTCTACAGGCTCGAAGCGCACCGTATCGCCTGGCTGCATCAGGCTGTAGCCGTCGCGCTCGCGGTCGAATAATTTGGCCGGGGTGCGCCCGATCAGGTTCCAGCCCCCCGGCGACACCACCGGGTAGGCGGCGGTCTGCCGCTCGGCAATGCCCACGCTGCCGGCCGCCACGCGTTTGCGCGGGGTGTTGAGCCGTGGGGTGGCGAGGATTTCATCCACCAGCCCCATAAAGGCAAAACCGGGGGCGAAACCGAGGGCAAACACTTGGTATTCATGGGCGCTGTGGCGACGAATCACCTCATCGACCGTCAAGCCGCTGCGCTGGCTGAGCAAGCTCAGTTCAGGGCCGACGCTGAGGTCGTACCACACCGGCAATATATGCCGCTGGCCGCTGCCCTGGGCTTGCGGTTGCAGGTCAGTGAGGGCCTGGTCGATCAGCTCCCGCGCCTGGGCCGGGCTCAATGTGGTGAGATCGTAATGCACCATCAACGTGGTGTAGGACGGCACCAGGTCCACCAACGCCGCGCCAAAGCCTTCGCGCAGGCGCTGGGTGGCGGCGAGCATCCACGGCATATTGGCTTCGGCGATCACGTCAAACAGACGCACCATCAGGCTGTCGATAGCGACTACTTCGATCCGTGGCTTCATGCGCGCGTCAACGCCTGGCGAATGCGCTGCACGGCGGCGATTGAGCTGGCGTTGTCGCCGTGTACGCACAAGGTGTTGGCCTGCAAGATCAACGGGCTGCCGTCGCTGGCGATCAGGGCTTCACCACGGGAAATAGTCAGGGCCTGCTGCACGATGGTCTCGGCGTCGTGGTGCACGGCACCGGGCAACTGGCGCGATACCAGATGGCCGTTGCTGTCATAGGCACGGTCGGCGAAGGCTTCGAACCACAGGGTTACGCCGTATTCATCGCCCAAGGCCTGGGCCGCGCTGTTGTCGCGTGTGGCCAGCAGCATCAGCGGCAGGTCGGCGTAGGCCGCGATGGCCTGGATGACGGCACGCAATTGGGCCGGGTTGGCCATCATGTCGTTGTACATCGCGCCGTGGGGTTTGACGTAGCTCACGCGGGCACCTTGGGCACGGCAGATACCGTCGAGGGCACCGATCTGGTAGTGCAACAGGTCCTGGATTTCCTGCGGGGTGTAGGCCATGGAACGGCGGCCAAAACCTTGCAAATCCTGGTACGCCGGGTGCGCCCCCACTTGCACACCATGCTTGAGCGCCAGGCTGACGGTCTTGCGCATGATGCTCGGATCGCCCGCATGGAAACCGCAGGCCACGTTGGCGCAATCGATGAACGGCATGACCTCGGCGTCCAGACCCATGGTCCAGTTGCCGAAGCTTTCGCCGATGTCACAGTTCAGTAGAAGGCGGCTCACTGTGGGGTGCTCCTGTAGGCATTGTTATTTTGTAGTGTGGGATTTTTAACGCAGAACTCGCAACTTGTCCTGACACCCCAACGACGCTTATCGTGCAATGGCTCGATTTTTGGCGCTGGCACCGTGCGGCGTCCAACTAATAAAAACCGATCCATGCATAAGAAAAAGTTGATCCCATGAATTTGAAGTTCCTCGAAACCTTCGTCTGGGTGGCCAAGCTCAAGAGCTTTCGCCTGACCGCCGAGAAGTTGTTCACCACCCAGGCGTCGATCTCCAGCCGCATCGCGGTGCTGGAAAGCGAGTTGGGGGTGAAGTTGTTTCTGCGCGACTCGCGCGGCGTGAGCCTGACCCCGGAAGGCCTCAAGGTGCTCGATTACGCCGAGCAGATGATGGTGACCATGCAGGGCCTCAAGCAGTCCCTGGAGACCACCAGCAGCAAGGTCGGACGCATCCGCATCGGTGCCATGGACACGGTGATCCACACCTGGCTGAGCCCACTGGTAGCGGAATTGATGGACCATTTCCCCCTGGTGGAAATCGAGTTGGTCGCCGATACCGCACTGAACCTCAGCGATCAGCTGCAAAAAGGCTTTCTCGACCTGATCCTGCAAACCGACCTGCTGCGCCTCGAAACCGTGCGCAGCCTAGAATTGTGCAGCCACCCCATGGCCTGGATCGTCGCCAGCCAATCGATCTACCACCGCGATTACGCCTCCCTGGCCGAACTGGCCCAGGAACGCATCATCACCTACTCGAAAAACTCCCACCCGCACCAGGACGTGCTCAGCCTGATGCAAGCCAACGGCGTGGCGGCACCGCGCATGAACTGCGTGAACTCGGTGTCGGCGATTACCCGCTTGTTGCGCGATGGCTTCGGCATTGGTGCGCTGCCGCCGGTGCTGGTGATGGAGGAATTGGCGAAGGGGGAATTGGTGATGTTGCCAATGGAGCAGCGTTTGCCGAATTTGCAGGTGGTGGTGTCGTGGCGGGTGGGGGTGGAGTTGGTGGAAGAGATTGTGGGGTTGTGCCAGAAGGTAGTTGCCCGCTATGCCGAAGAAGTCGGCGAAGACAGAATGCAACTGAGCTCACAAACCTAACTGAAAAAATAGAGATCCAAATGTGGGAGGGGGCTTGCTCCCGATGGCAGTGGGTCAGTCAATACATCTGTGACTGAAGCACCGCTATCGGGAGCAAGCCCCCTCCCACATTTGACCGAGTTGGGCTTTAGAGACCTTTCAGATCTCGCTCTTCAATTGGCCGGCTCTGGCGCAACCGCTTGCCGCCCAACACCACCCAATCGATCAAGCGGAACAGGCATTCCAGACCGAACGACAACAACATCGCCCCGCCCAAGCCCCAGCCCATGGCCTCTGGCGTCAGCAAAATCTGGTAGCTGTAGCCATTCCAGGTCTCCTGGCGAATGTCCGGGTCAGCCGCCACTGCCACTTGCAGTGCGCGGATGTACCAAGGCCCCTGCATTGCCTGGAATTGCTTGTCCAACGCCACCTGGCGATCCAGCATGGCGCCCAGGCTGTTGGCGTCGCTCTGGAACACCGGGTCATCGCTGGCACGGTAGTGGGCCACCAAGGCCTTCAAATCACCGTTGAAGAACTGCTGCGCCGTGGATTCAAACCCGCGCAAACCAGTCTGGGCCTCGATCAAATGGGCTTCGACACGCTTGGCGTAGTCGTTGATAAACCCCGGCACTTGCACGCCCACCAACAAACCCATGGCAAACAACACCAACCGCAGATAACTGAGCAACATGGTCGATATCCTTACTCGGTAATACCCTGGCTGACGCATTCACCACGTCGCCACAGGCTCCATTGGCCCGGTTCGTAGCGGGTCCAGTTTTCGTTGTCGGTCAACGGCTCGGTGGCGATCACCGTCACCACGTCATTGGGGGTGGTTTCGGCCTGAAAATCCACGATCACGTCGACATCTTTCAAGCGCGCCGGGCCAAAGGGTGCGCGCCGGGTGATCTGCGCCAATTTGGTCGAGCAGTAGCAGAACAGCCAGTCACCGTCGCTGAGCAGGCAGTTGAACACGCCTTTGCTGCGGTATTCGGCACAGGCGGCGATCAGGTCCGGCAGCATCTGTTCGATGTCCACCGGCTCCGGGAAGGCTTCACGTACGCGGTTGAGCAAATCGCAGAAGGCCGCTTCGCTGTCGGTGTCGCCCACCGGTCGATAGAACGTGGCGCGCGGGTTGAAGTCCGCCAGCTGGCCGTTGTGCGCAAAGCACCAGTTGCGGCCCCACAGCTCGCGAACGAACGGGTGGGTGTTGGCCAGGCTCACCTTGCCCACGTTGGCCTGGCGGATATGGCCGATCACCACTTCACTTTTGATGGGATAACGCTGCACCAGCAGTGCGACTTCCGACTCGCTGCTGGCGGCCGGGTCCTGGAACAGGCGCAGGCCACGGCCTTCATAGAAGGCGATGCCCCAACCGTCACGGTGGGGGCCGGTGCGCCCACCGCGCTGCATCAGCCCGGTAAAGCTGAACACGATATCGGTGGGGACGTTGGCACTCATGCCCAATAATTCACACATGCCAGGGCTCTCGCTGCAACGTTAAAGGCGCGGTTCGACGCGCAGGCCACTCACAGGCGCCGGACGGCGGAAAGGTTCGTCATCGTCTGCCGGCTCCGCAGCCAGCGCCGCATCGGCCGCTGCCTTGCGCTCACGGCGGGCATTGGCGGCGCGCTCGATGGGCCAGCGGATCAGCACGATCACCAGGTACACGCCAAAAGCGATCATCGTGTACATGAACAAATCGGAAATCGCCCGCCAGGCGTTGTTACCCACCTTGAGCAGCAGGTCCAGGGCGGTGATGGCCACGGCGGGTGCAAACTGGGTCTTGACCGGGTCGACCACGGTCGGGCTGAACAGCAACACCGCCATCAGCAATTGCAGCGGCTCGCGCAACCAACGCCAGATCCAGCGGGTCATGCGCCACCACACCAACAGGCAGCCCAAAGCGGCGAAGGCGTAAAGGCCCCAAGCGGTCAGATAGTCGTTCTCGGTCATGGTGTCCATGGCAACGTAGGCAAACAGGCGGCTATAGTAACGACTTTTGCGTGTCGCGGCTGCAAAGCCTGCCACCGTCCGCCAGACAGAGAGTGATCCATGCCGACTTCCACCGCCCCGATCGCCCGCAAAGCCCCAGGCCAGGACCCCTACGCCTGGCTGCAAGAGCGTGACACGCCAGAGGTGCTCGACTACCTCAAGGCTGAAAACGCCTGGCAGGAAGCCCAACTCGCCGACCAGCACGCCCTGCGCGAAAGCCTGTTTGAAGAGATCAAGGGCCGTATCCTGGAAACCGACCTGTCCCTGCCCTCTCCGTGGGGCCCGTACCTGTATTACACCCGCACCACCGCAGGCGACGAATACGCCCGCCACTACCGCTGCCGCCGCCCGGCCGATGACGGCAATCAGGTGGACGATGCCAGCGAAGAACTGCTGCTGGACCCCAACGTGCTGGCCAACGGCGGCTTCTTCTCGTTGGGTGCTTTCAGCATCAGCCCCGACCACCAGCGCCTGGCCTACAGCCTCGACACCAACGGTGAAGAGATCTACACCCTGTACGTGAAGGAATTGGCCACCGGCAAGGTCAGCGAACTGGAGTTCCAGGACTGCGACGGCAGCATGACCTGGGCCAACGACAGCCTCACGCTGTTCTTTGGCGAACTGGACGACACCCACCGCCCCCACAAGCTGTATCGCTATCGCCTGGACGGCACGGCGGCGCAGCAAGTGTTCCACGAGCCTGACGGGCGTTTCTTCCTGCATTGCTACCGTTCCAGCTCCGAGCGTCAGTTGCTGCTGTCGTTGGGCAGCAAGACCACCAGCGAAGTCTGGGCCCTGGACGCCGAGCAGCCACACCTCGACTTCACCTGCCTGGCACCGCGTGTCGAAGACCATGAATACGATGTCGACCACGGCCAGTTGAATGGCGCGTGGACCTGGTTTATCCGCAGTAACCGCGATGGCATCAACTACGCATTGTTCGTGGCGACCGACATTGGCGACGTGCCGACCCAGGATGAGTGGCAAAACCTGATCCCCCACAGCGACGAGGTGATGCTCGACGGCGTGAGCCTGAACACCGGCGCCATGACCCTAAGCCTGCGCATCGGCGGCCTGCCGGTGATCGAAGTGCACCCGCAGGGCCTGTCGGCCTATCGTGTGGAATTGCCCGACGCCGCCTATAGCCTTTACGTACAGAACAGCCTGGAATTTCCGAGCGACAAGATCCGCCTGCGCTACGAAGCCCTGAACCGCCCAGCCCAGGTGCGCCAACTGGAACTGGCCAGCGGCGCTCAAGTGGTGCTCAAGGAAACCCCGGTGCTCGGCACGTTCAATGCCGATGACTATGTGAGCCAACGCCTGTGGGCCACTTCCGTCGATGGCACCCAGGTGCCCATCAGCCTGGTGGTCAAGCGCGACCAGATCGGCAAGCCCACGCCACTGTACCTGTATGGCTACGGCGCCTACGGTTCGAGCCTCGACCCGTGGTTCTCCCACGCGCGCCTGAGCCTGCTGGACCGAGGCGTAGCGTTTGCCATCGCCCACGTACGCGGCGGCGGCGAACTGGGTGAAGCCTGGTATCGCAACGGCAAGCAGGAGCACAAGCAAAACACCTTCAGCGACTTTATCGCCTGCGCCGAACACTTGATTGCCGAAGGCCTGACCACCTCCAAGCAATTGGCCATCAGCGGCGGCAGTGCCGGTGGCCTGTTGATCGGCGCGGTGCTCAACCAGCGCCCTGAACTGTTCCAGGCAGCGATTGCCGAAGTGCCGTTTGTCGATGTGCTCAACACCATGCTCGACCCGGAGTTGCCGCTGACCATCACCGAGTACGACGAGTGGGGTAACCCGCAAGATCCTGCGGTGTACGAACGCATCAAGGCCTACGCGCCGTACGAAAACGTGCGCGCCCAGGCCTATCCGCACCTGCTGGTGATCGCCGGCTACAACGACAGCCGCGTGCAGTACTGGGAAGCGGCCAAGTGGGTGGCCAAGCTGCGCGACACCAAGACGGACGACAACCTGCTGCTGCTCAAGACCGAACTGGGCGCCGGCCACGGTGGGATGAGCGGTCGTTACCAGGGATTACGTGACGTAGCGCTCGAATATGCATTTGTGTTCAAGGCGCTGGGGTTGATTTAGGAACTTAACGGGGCAGTTCTGTCTGAACACAGGACCGCCCCTGTTTGATGGACCCAGATTGCAGCCATGTCACAACCGACCTTATTGAATAACGAAATCCGCGACATGCTGATGGACTGCGGCCTGTTCGATCCGCTGTCGCCGGAAGATTTCCACGTCGCCGCCGGCTACTTCAATATCAGCAGCATCGCCCAAGACGAGGTGATCTTCCTCGAAGGCGATGCCGGCACCTTTATGTGCATCCTCCACAGCGGCCAGGTGGCGGTGCAGAAAACCAACCACGACGGCCAGCGCCTGACCATCGCCACCCTGCGCAGTGGCCGGGCCTTCGGTGAAATGGCCGTGCTCGACGGCGAGCGCCGCTCGGCCAGTTGTGTGGCGGCCACCGATTGCGTGCTGTTGAACCTGGGCAAGGACTCCCTGGAAAAGATGCTCCATGACGCCCCCCGGGTGGCCGCCAAGATCATCCGCGCCATTGCCATTGCCCTGTCCAAGCGCCTGCGCATGGTTGATGGGCAATTGCTGTCCCAGCAGTACTAGCCGCCGGGCGTCTTGGGCTTGCTGTCGTTTTGCAGCAGGCCGGGCACTGTCTGGTCCTTCGGTGGGGTCGGCAGCACGATAGGCACCAGGGGTGGCGCGCCGTTTGTCTTGGGCACGGCCGGTGGGGTGATTTGCGGGTACAACGTTGGCGTCGGGGTGCCCGGTGCGCCTGGCGTAGGGGCTGGCGCGACCGGTACGGTTTGCAACTCCTGAGCCTGGGCCGCACCCAATGTGAGCGCGCCGAGCACAATGACCGTTAGAATGCTGCACTTCATCGATGGCTCCATGGCCTGACCGGAATGCCCCAAGGCTACTCCCAACCGCGCAAGAATGCCCTTCCCAATGAGATTTCCATGAAACGTTTCGTTCTGCTGGACACCACCCCGATCCCCGACAACGGCGGTGCCTTGTGCCTGTTCGAATACGGTGAAGACTTTGTCATCAAGATCCAGGGCGGCGACGGCGGCCAATTGATGAACACGCGCATGCACGGCTCCGAAGATGCGCTGGCCGAGATTCCCTGCCGCAAGGTCGCCGGTCGCCCCGATTCACGGGTATTGATCGGCGGCTTGGGCATGGGCTTCACCCTCGCCTCGGCGCTCAAACATCTGGGCAAGACTGCCGAAGTCGTCGTCGCGGAGTTGGTGCCGGGCGTGGTGGAATGGAACCGTGGACCACTGGGGGAAAAATCCGGCCGCCCACTGCTGGACCCGCGCACGGTGATCCGCATGGAAGACGTGGCCAAGGTGCTGCAGGCCGAGCCCCAGGGCTTTGACGCGATCATGCTGGACGTGGACAACGGCCCCGAAGGCCTCACGCAAAAAGCCAACAGCTGGCTCTACTCCGCAGGAGGCCTCGCCGCCTGCGCCAAGGCCCTGCGACCCAAGGGTGTGCTGGCGGTGTGGTCGGCCAGCGCCGACAAGCTGTTCAGCGACAAACTGCGCAAGGCCGGATTCAAGGCCGAGGAAGTGCAGGTGTTTGCCCATGGCAACAAGGGCACGCGGCACACCATCTGGATTGCGGAAAAGCTCAAGGGCTAATTGCGCCGCGACCGGCTAGAATCAAGCGTATCCGTGACCACCCGATAATTAGGAGCCATGATGAGCTCAACCAACCCGCCCTCCCACACCGCCAAGCTGGACCGCATCCTCGCCGATGCCCAGCGCGACCGGGAAATGGGCTACCGCGACAAAGCCTTGAAGATGTACCCCCACGTCTGCGGCCGCTGCGCCCGCGAATTCGCCGGCAAACGCCTGAGCGAACTGACCGTGCACCACCGCAACCACAATCATGATGACAATCCCCAGGACGGCTCCAACTGGGAGTTGTTGTGCCTGTATTGCCACGACAACGAACACTCGCGCTACACCGACCAGCAGTACTTCGGCGAAGGCTCCACCAGCAGCCCGACGATTGCCAAGGCTACGCACAACCCGTTTGCGGCGTTGGCGGGGTTGATGAAGAAGGACGACTGATAGTCCTTTGTTGCCTGTACTGGCCTCATCGGGGGCAAGCCCCCTCCCACATTTGTTCGCGTACATCTTTTGGAATGCGGTCGAATGTGGGAGCGGCGGTGCGACGATTCGACTTGCTCGCGAAGGCGATCCCACAAACACCACATGAGCCCAAGGCCGTATAATCGCCGTTTTCCTCCAAGGCACCCTTCCCCGTGGGCAATAAACGCTACAGCTGCATCGGCCTGTATAACCCCAAATCCCCCGAAAACGTCGGCTCGGTGATGCGCGCCGCCGGCTGCTACGGCGTGGCCTCGGTGTTCTACACCGGCGTGCGCTACGAGCGTGCGCGGGATTTCATCACCGATACCAAGAAGGTCCACCACGACATTCCGCTGATCGGCATCGATGACCTGAAAAAAATCCTGCCCCTGGGCTGCATTCCCGTCGCCGTGGAACTGGTGGAAGGCGCCCGCCCCCTGCCGGAGTACACCCACCCCGACCGTGCACTGTACATTTTCGGCCCCGAAGACGGCTCCCTTGATAAAGAGATCCGCGACTGGTGTGAAGACGTGGTGTATATCCCGACCACCGGTTGCATGAACCTCGCCGCCACCGTCAACGTGGTGCTGTATGACCGCCTGGCCAAGGGCAACAACACCCGTTCTGGCCCCAAGTACTGATCTTTTGGGAACATCCGGCGCCTGCGCGCAGTCAGCTACTTATCAATAGCCTTGTTGGAGACAGATCATGAGCGACAGCAAAACCTTGCGACCTATCATCGAACACACCCCCTTCGAGACCCAGCCCACACAAAACGTGCACGGCTGGGAGCGCATCGGCTCGGTGGCCGGTGGTGTGATGATGGTGGGCAAAGGCCTGCGCCGTGGTGGGATTTTCGGGTTGATCCAGGTGGCGATTGGCGGTGTGGCGCTGGCTCGCGGGTTTACCGGGCACAGTTCGCTCAAGGACAAGTTGGAACAAAGCCGGCAAGAGATGAACAGCGTGCGTACTAAGATCGAACGGGCGGGTGCCGAGCTGAAAAACTTAAAGACCAAAGCCGAAGTGGCTGCTGAAAAAACCACTGGCTAACAACGATCTTCCTAACAATGGAGATCTAAATGTGGGAGCGGGCTTGCTCGCGAATGCGGTGTGTCAGTTAAAGATGAGCTAACTGACACACCGCCTTCGCGAGCAAGCCCGCTCCCACATTTGGTTCTGTGCAAGGCTTGGGATCAGTGCAATAACTTGCTGTCCAGCACCACCGACGACTCGCCAATCACACTTTCAGCCAACTGCACAAACTCCGCCGTGGTAATGCTGTTCGCCCGCATCACCGCCTGCGCCAAATCATCCAGCGAGCGCTTGTTATGGGTTTTCACCCGAATCTCGCGATCCAACTCCTGCAACACCACCACCGCCCGGGAAACCGTCGCGCCGCTGACGTGCTCGCCGCGCAAGGTGGTCACGTCCTTGCCCTCCTTCGCCAACCTGGCCTGGATCGCCTGATAGCGCTCATCCGTGATACCACCCGCACGGCGCACCAGTTCGATAGCGTAGTACTCGGCCATGCCTTCGCTGATCCAGTCGCTGGTGTCGTGATCATTGAAGCGACCAATCGCCTGCACCACTTCGCGGATCAGCGGGCTGCTGCCGTTCTCACTGACCAACGGTGTGCGGCTGTTGAGGTAAATCGAATCACGCGCCGAAAAAGCACCGCGCCGCATCGGGTCACTGGCACCCACTACCAGCAGCTTGGCCGGATGCCGTGGGAACGCCGCTTCCACCTGGGGCCAGACGAAGGTCAGCAACGTCAGCACGTCCATGCGGCGCATGGCCTGGCCCTTGGGCGAGGCCACGGTGACTTCGGTCTCGCCCAGGCGCACCCGGCGGCTGCCCAGGGTGCCAGCGAGCATCCAGCCAGTAGGTCGGTCGAACAGGCGGGACACATTGTCGATGCGAAACGTGTTCTTGCCGATGCGCGGCCAGGCCGTCTCGATGCTTTTCCAGCCAGCCGGCAGTTCGAATGCCAGGCGTGAGACCAACTCGATGCCATCTTGTTGGTCGAGACGGGCGGTGGGCACCAGGTCTTCGCCACGAAACAGCGCCCAACTCGGCGTCATGCGGGCTTCATAGATGCCGGGCTTGCGTGCGTGGGTCAGGCGTACGCGGTAGGTCAAGCTGGCCTTGCTCGCGCTGGGTTGCCACAGGCCACGGCTGCCGGTGACACGCCACTGGCCGTCGGCCTTGAAGTCGCTGTAGTCACCGTCGTGGCCCAGGTCGAAATCCAGGCTGCGCACCGCCGCACCCTGGGACAGGCTCAGGCGCACCTCGGCTTGATCGCTCTGGGGCAGCAACTTGACGTGGTAATCCAGGTCGACTTTCTTCGCGCACCACGCAGGCATGCTCAGCGCCAGCACCATGACCGATGCCGCCAGCTTGGTTGCCACCCTCATACACACTCCTTGTTCAGCCTGCGCGGAAGATCAGGTAATCCTCCCAGTCGTCTTCGGGCACGCTGCCTTCGCTAAGCATGCGCCCGGACTGGGAAATACGTTCGTGGTGCACGGCGTCACGGTCGCCGCAGACCAAGTGGTGCCACAGCGGCAGGTCCTTGCGCTCACTGACCAGGCGGTAACCGCAGGTCGGCGGCAGCCATTTGAACTGGTCGGCCTGCCCCGGGGTGAGCTGGATGCAGTCGGGCACCGAAGCGCGACGGTTGGGGTAGTCGCTGCACTGGCAGGTTTTCAGGTCGAGCAGTTTGCAGGCGATACGCGTGTAATAAACGCTGTTGTCGTCTTCATCCTCAAGCTTTTGCAGGCAACACAGGCCACAGCCGTCGCACAACGACTCCCACTCCTCCTGGTCGAGGTGTTCGAGGGTTTTGCGTATCCAGAAAGGTTCGACTTTGGCGGCCATGGCTCTAAATCAGTATCGGTAGGTGAAAAGGCCGCCAGTCTAGTGCCCAAGGCCCGTGGAACCAAGTGCTTGCGACTGGCGGTGTAACAACACTTGTCAGTCTAGCGGGCGCGCAGTAGCTTTGAACGCCGAATTGACCCTCAGGAACCGCTGCCCATGACACGTGTTGCCGATTACCCGATCCACACTCAGTTCACCGAACGCTGGTCGCCGCGGGCGTTTACCGGCGAGAGCATTCCGCAAGAAACCCTGCTGAGCTTCTTCGAAGCGGCACGCTGGGCCCCCTCCGCCTACAACTCGCAGCCATGGCGTTTTCTGTACGCGCGCCGCGACACGCCGGACTGGGAGCGTTTCCTCGGCCTGCTGAATGAATTCAACCGTGGTTGGGCGCAGCACGCCTCAGCGCTGGTGATCATCGCCTCGAAGACCGACTTCACCGCCCCCGGCGCCAGCGAAGAAACCCCAGCGCTGTGGCACACCTTCGACACCGGTTCCGCCTGGGGCCACCTGGCGTTGCAAGCCAGCCTCAGCGGCTATCACACCCACGGCATGGCCGGCTTCGATCAGGAACTGACCCGCAAAGAGCTGAAAATCCCCGAAGGTTATGCCCTGCATGCCGCCGTGGCGGTGGGCAAGCTGGGGGATAAATCGACCCTGCCGGAATACCTGCAAGGTCGTGAAGCGCCGAGCCCGCGCCGGCCGCTGAGCGAGCTGGTGTCGGAAGGTGATTTCAGCCTTTGACGCCCCATTCAGCTGCACCCCGACAGGTGCAGCTTCAGCGGTGACCGATCAGGCGTCGGGATCGAGCTTGATCGCAATGTCAGGCACCGGGTTGTAGAACGGGCCATAGTCCACCAACAACTCGTCGCCGGCCTTGATGTCTTTGAGCGACACGTAGAACGTCAAGTTCTTCCCCACCGAAATGGACGCGACGTTATTCGCCTGCCACGCCGGCCCGTTCCTGAGCTGCGACGTATTGATCAGGCTCAGGGTATTGCCGGTGTTCAGCGCGCTCACCGAACGACTGCCTGAGCGTGTACCGAACAGATAGGTCAGCACCGCCCGCGAGCCTTGCTTGCGCTGCTCCTCAAACAGCGACGCTTCGGATGCATGATATTTGCCTGAATATGGCCCCAGCACTTCGAACTGGGGAATATCGCGCCGCGCCCACACCGACGCCCCGCGCGCCGGCCCGCCATCGTCCAGCGGCGTAATCACCTCCATCGCCTCATCGAACTTGGCGCCGTGATTGCCTTCACTGCGCAGCCAGTCTTTGATCGAGGCCTTGATGCGGTTGCCAACCGAGGTTTTCTGCGCCGAACCCAACCCGTCCAACAGACCATTCCAGTTGGAGATCCGTATGTCATCGATAGGCCCCTCCAGCGCCTGGGTCAGGCTGAGCTTGGGGTTCGACGGGTCTTGCAGGATGGGCAGCGAGTTATCCACCTGATGGGGGCCCAGTGTGCGCAACGGGGGGGCATCGGGCTCAAGCTTGATGACGGGCGGCACGACCGGCGCGGGCGCGGGAGCCTTGGGGGTTGTCAGATCCAGCGGTTCCTCCTGCACCGGATCCAAGGGGTCAGAGGCCGGACGTTTACGTGAGGGGCCAGGGGTGGGCAGCGATGTCGGCGGTTGGACAGTGACGCCCGCAGGCGTACCTCGGCTACGCCTCAAACCTGCCGGGCTCAAGGAGCCGTCGATATAGACATACGCAGTCCACGTGACAGGACTGAGGTTGTGCTGACGTCTGAACGCCGCAGGCGTGACCCGATTGCCAGGCTGCTGGACAAGCTGGTGCCACTGCCACAAATGCCCGTCGGTCAGCGTGTTGTAGGTGCCGCCGCCGGCCGTGAACAGTAGTGCTTCGCCGCGGGCGGCAAGATTGCCGGTTTGCAGAACGTGAGCCTTGAAATCGCTGATGGACAGGTTATGCACACCGGCAAAACCCTCCATGGTCATTGCATCGCGGGCTTGCTGCGTCATCCCCTGCCAATCACGCAGATGCGCAGGTTTGATCGCATTCAGCGCAGTACCCGCCGCGCGATCACGCACGATGATTCCCGCAGCGCTCAAGCGGCCATCGGCCTGCACAAAGTGCGCCCAGGTGGGTGGGTTGAGCCGATGCTGCTTGGCGAAACCTTGCACGGTTATTTTTTGCTGTTGCACAACGGGAAGCGCTTCCCACGCGCGCAGGTGGTCCGCGTTGATATACACACCGCCCAGTGCGCCCAGGCGCTGCCACTGATCGCCTTCGACATGCTGGACCAGAAGCTCGGTTTGCCGATTGTTGTGATAGATCCGCGCTTGAACTGCACCGTCTTCGCCGCGCGTGACTTGGCGAACCTCATACACAGCGGTTTGCCCGGCACTGTCGGTATGGCGGATGTAGGACGAGTGGCCGTCGGCAGCCACGTAAACGCCCTGGCTGTTGCGTGAAATACCCTTGATGGTTGCGTCCGGCACATTGAACGGCCGAAACAGGGCGTTGCTCAATGCACTGCCCGGTTCCACGTAGGCGCTGCCGGCCACACCCTCCACGGCATGGGTATAGGCAGTGAAGTCGTCGAGCGGGCTACCATAGGCGCGCATTGTTGCCGTATCGAACGCATACCATTGGCCGTTATGCAAAACCGCGCCACCTTCCACACGCTCGCCCGCCACCTTGAAGGCGCCGGTAGCCGCCGCGTCGTGCTGCTTGCTGACGGCCTTCAACAGGTGATAACTGCCGCTCGCGCCCCGGAGTGCGTTGACCGCCTCCAGGCCTTTGGAGAGCACTCGCTGCATGCCTGCGACGGCGAGCCGTGCCCCCCCCAGCGCCAAGTCCCCTGCGCCGCTCAAGGGGTTGACCGCTTCAATAGCGGTAGCACCAATGAATCGCGCCGCCCTGGCCGCCCCCCGCACACTGGAAAAACCTTTTGAGAGCGCCTTCCCGGCTTGCGCGGCCTTGCCGGCCCCCAGCGTGACCAGCCCGATGAAATCCAGGCTCAAATCGAACAACCCATCGGCCACATTGCCGTTCTTGAAGTTGACGATGGCCGATCTCAGCGGAATCAGGTTCAGGAAGAACTCGCCGATGGCCTTGCTGGTCGATGCGGCTTCGTCAAAGGAGGTCACCCCCCTGGCCAGCTGCAACAAGTCGTCATTACGCAGGTCAAGTGACTTGGCAAATGCCTGAGCGATGTAATCACTGCGCGTTGAAGGCATCTGGCTGGGCGGTGTGTTCTTGAAGGGTTCAAGCACCACCGTTTTGCTCACGACGTTGGCGTTGCGGTGGTGCAGGTTTTTTTCCGTGTAAGGCGGTGTATAGCGTGCCCGCAGATAATTCTGCTGCTTGATCGTGGCATTTCGCGTGTCGATCTCATAGATATTGACCTCCCCGCCACGCGTGGTTTTTACCTGCAAGGTGTGCCCGCGATTAGTCAGGGTAGGCTTGGAGGTCATGTCCATGGCCAGCGTGTAGTCATTGGTATGAAAGAACTCCAGTTGCCCGAGTTCCAGGTTCTGCCGGTCCTGGGGCGGCAACGTGGACATCAAGTACTTGGCCAGGCCTTGCTGGCCCGCTTCGATGGAGGTGATCGCCTGGTCGTACGCGGACTTGAACGCCGCCGAGACATCCAGCTTGCCAGCGGCATAGCGTTGGCAAAACGAGGTGATGGGAATGCGTGAGTCCTGGGACACCCAATGTTCATTCGGGCCCAACTGGCCGCCATGCATGACGATATCCAGCATGGACTGCATGCCGGGAAATCGACCAGGACGCCCTGGAATCAGGAATGCCTTGTGCAGGGTCGGCGCCTCGAAGACCGTGGGGTCGAGCTCAGGGAAGGCTTGCTTGAGTGCGTCCAGCGCCATCTCCCGACGGCTGGGAATAGGCGTTTGCGCCAAGGTATTCGCGGTCTTCAAGGCCGCCAGCTGGCTGTTGTAGGCCGTCTTTACTCGCTCATACTCGGTGTCTGTCGGCGCAGGGGGGTTCAGCAAGCCATTTGCCACACCCCAGTCGGTCAGGGCGTTTTGCTGCGCCTGGCGAAGCACAGGTTCAGGCGTGTCGAGCTGTTCGGCCAACGTCAGCACTTGAGCGTAATCGAGGTTGAGCGCACGCCCTGGCGAGTCGGCCTCGATCCGCGCCGTCGCAATCGCCAGTTGCACCCACGTGAGGCTACCGTAAGTCACGCTGGGGGGAATGCCCTTGACCAGCAATTGCGGCGCCGATTTGGCCAATAACAGACGGGCGCCCAAGTCGGCAGTTTGCGTGGTCACCCGCCCCTTTTCCAGTAGATGCCGGCCCAGGCTCTCGATGACCGTTGCCGCTGTTCGGCCCCAATGCCCGTCTTGCGCCAGGTCGAAACCGGCGACGGTAGTGCGTGCCGGCGCGGCCAACGATTCCGGGGCCAACCCCAGCTGGATGGCCGCCAGCAGGTAGGCATTAACGCTGCTGTCGCTGGAGAAACCCTCCAGCTTTGCCTGGATCGCCTTCCCCAGCGCCTGGGCCTTGGGGGAACCAAGCAACTTCTCCACTGCAACACTCGGCGCGCGCAAGTCGGCCTCAGTGACTGAACTGCCACTGAGCAGATAACCCAGGACACCTTTGTGCGCGTCGGCCAACGGCAAGCCAGCCAGCCCGGTAGTTGAGCTTTGCAGCAAGCCGATTATCGACTGTTGCGCCTGCACACTGAGCGGTATCGGCCAGGCCTGCGCGCCGCTGAAATTGCCCAACGGGTGAACCTGTGCCCGCCTGGTCACGATTTGGTTTAGCTCGAACAACGCGGCCCAGGTGGCAGGAAGGGCCAAGCCACTACCTTGCAGAAACGTCTCAAGGCTGACACCCCCCGGCACAGTCAGCGCCTGCTGACGGTAAAATGTGGAATTTTCGCACACCGTCATTGAGCTATTTCGCAGGTTTGCCACGACCTCGGCTGCAAACTGAGTGGTGTTTTGGCCCTGCTCCAGGGGCACGCCAGAGGGGAATCGCTTATTCACTGCCTCGATCAGCGTCTGTAACTTTTTAGCCAAGGTTTGCCAATTGCAGCTGTCGCCAAAAGCGGCTTTCAATGCTGCTGGATTATCCAGGCTAGGCGCAGCGACCTGCGGGCTCAGCGCCTGGGGCTGATTTGCCACCGCCGTCGAGGGAGGGTTGGCGACCGGCACAATCGAATGCTCGTCACGCAAAGCGTTATGGGGGGGGTTAATGACCGTCATGAGAGGTGTCCTGTCTATGGTTGCAAGTCATCTGGCGTGAGCTGATCAAGCCGTTTTGGCGAGCAGTTCGCTGAACTCCCGGCGGACCTTGTCCTTTTTCCGGGCGTACACATCGCTGACGCCCGGCACCATGAACTCCGCCGATAGCGCATCCATGTCCACGGGATAAATCTTCTGGTCTTTTGCGCTGTACATGAAGTTCGACAACTGTGGGTCGTTGTGAAAAATGTCCTTCGCTTCCATCTGCGCAAGCACATCATCGAGCAACGATCGCGCGTGCGCAGGCAAGCTGCCCTTTTCGATTTGGCTGAGGTCCACGCCGTCGATCCTGCCCATTTTTATGTACTTGCGGCCCTCATCGACCATCACGGCGGCAAAGCCTTCACCGTAGTATTTGTTCAAGTTGACCACTTCCATGTTGATATGCCCCTCAGCCGTGGTTAACCGGGTAGGCCCCAAGTCCTTGTAGACACTTTTGCCGTCCAGGCTCGCGTACACGATACCTTCGCCACCCCGGCCAATTTCCGGCCCAAGGTCCGCTTTGACCGACGGCGGGCTACCGCCCAACGCGCCCAGACGCTGCCATTGATCACCCTGGACATGCTCGACCAGCAGCGGCGTTTGCCGGTTGTTGTGATAAACCCGCGCCTGCACGGCCCCCTCTGCGGTCCGGGTCACCTGGCGCACTTCGTACACAGCACTCAGGCCGGTGCTGTCGGTGTGGCGGATATGCGCCAGGTGCCCGTCGGCGGCGACGTAGACACCGCGACTGTCAGGCGTAAGCCCGGCAATTCGCGAAGCTGGCACCTTGTAGTTGGCAAATTGTGTATTGCTCAATGCCCGGGCGGGTTCGATATTCGCGGCTTTGATCACACCGTCCACGGCGCGGATTCTTGGCGTGAACCCGTCAAGAGGTGCGCCATAGGGCCGCATCCTGTCAGGGTCGAAGCCATACCATTTGCCGTTATGCAGCACCGCGCCGTTTTCAGTGCGCTTGCCCGCCACCTTGAGGCTGCCGGTCGCCGCTTCACCATAGTGTTTACTCGCAGCTTTAAGCAGGTCGTAACTGCCACTGGCACCCCTGAGCTTGTTGACCGTCTCCACGCCTTTGGCAGCGCCTTGACCCAGCAAACGCACGCCGCCCTTGGCCAAATCCCCCAGCCCACTGAGGGGGTTGAACGCCTCGATTGCAGTAGCCCCCAGAAAACGCACGGCCTTGGTCACCGCCCCGACGCTGGAAATACCTTTGGCCAGCACCTTGCCCGCCTGGGCCGCCTTGCCGGCGCCCAACGTCACCAGGCCGATCACGTCCAGGCCCAGGTCAAACAGGCCTGCGCCGACGTTGCCGTTGCGGAAATTGACGATGGCCGAACGCAAGGGAATGAGGTTGAGGAAAAACTCGCCAATGGCATCATTCCTGGCTCGCCCCTGGTCGTAGGAGGTGTAGCCCCGGGCATGGTTGAGCAGGTCGTCATTGTGCATGTCGAGCGATTGGGCGAAGACCTTCGCAATGTAGTGGCTGCGCTGGGACCCCAAGCTATCGGGCGTCGTTGTTTGCACCGTCTTTTCGCCGGCCCGGTGCGCCTGATCCTTGAAGGGGTCGAACAGCACCGTCTTGCTGACGGTATTCGCCACCCGACTCTCCAGCTTCGCGGCGGTATAGGGCGGCGTGTACGTTGACTTCAGGTAATCGCGTTTTTTCACGCTGAACGCGCGGGTGTCGAGCTCATAGATATGGGTCTGGCCATCACGAGTCACCTTCACATCCAGGGTATGCCCGCGTTTTTTCAAGGCCAGGGGCGTAGTGAAGTCCATGGCCATGGTGTAGTCATTGGTATGAAAGAACTCCAGCCGGCCATATTCGAAGTTCAGGCGATCTTCGGGTGGCAGCGTGGAAATCAGGTAGAGAACCAAGCCTTTATGCCCGCTTTCAAGGGCCTTTATGCTCTGTTCATAGGCGCTGGCGAATGCGCCCGAAACATCCAGCTTGCCGCTCTCGCACAGCGCACAGAACCGCTGGATCGGAATGCGTTTGTCCTGGGAAATCCAATGTTCCTTATCCCCCAGCTTGTCTCCCTCCATGACGATATCCAGCATGGAACGCATGCCGGGAAACACCCCGGGGCGCCCTGAATTGAGCCAGGCTTTCTGCAAGGTCCTGGCTTCAAAAACGCTGGCATCCACTTCTGGAAATGCCGCCGTGAGCTGGGCCAGTGCCAACGCCTTGCGGTCGGGCACTTCGGTTTGCAGCAAGGTGACTGAGCGCGTCAGGGCACTCAGCTGACGGTTGTAGGCGAGCCGGATACGCTCCATTTCAGCTTCGCCAAGCGGGGTTGCATTGCTTTCAACAACACCATTGACCGCCGCCCAAAGGGCCAGGGCATTACGCTGGGTGGCTTGCACGCCCGGCGAGTCGGCGCCGATCTCTTCGGCAGCGGCCAGCACCTCGCTATAGCTCATGTTCAGGACACGGCCGGGTGAGTTCGCCTCAAGTTTGGCCGTGGCAATCGCAAATTGGGTCCAGAGGAGACTGCCGCAGGTCACGCTGGAGGGCACGCCCTTGACCAGAAACTCAGGCGCCTGGCCGGCCAGCAACAGCTGTGCGGCCAGTTCAGCGGTTTGGCGGGTGGCCCTGCCCTGCGTAACCAAGTGCCCGGCCAAGCCTTGGATCACTGCCGCAGCGGGTGCCCCCCAGTAGGAACGCTGCGCCAGGTCAAACCCGGCGACGCTGTTGGGTAAAGCACCCTCACGGGACTCAGGATCAAGCCCCAAATGGATAGCTGCCAAAAGGTAGTCGTTGAGGCTGGTGTCCGTGGCGATCCCAGCCAGCTTGTCCTGTATGGCCTGCCCTAACGCTTGGGCCTTGGGCGAGCCGAGCAGTTTCTCGAGCGCTTTGCCCGGTGTCTTCAAGTCAAGCTCGGACACCGCACTGCCACTGAGCAAATACCCCAACGCCCCTTTGGCCCCTTCGGCCAATGGCAGACCGGGCAGGCCGGACGCATCACTTTGCAACAATGAGCGCAACGAATCCTGGTCCGATTTCGGCATCGGGATCGGCCAGCCCAGCGCGCCGCTGAAATTGCCCAGAGGCGGCACCGGTGCCACCACCTGGGGAGTAGGCGACTGAAGCGCAAAGTTCGTCGAGGGCGTCGGCGTGGCGTTGGCCGCGCGGGTTACAGGTAATGATGGAATACGAGAGGTATTGATGACGTGCATGGGAGCGACCTGTCCATAGATGGAAAAACTTCCGCCCGCACACCTTTCGGCGTTGTAGGCGCTCACTGGGTGTAAACACCCAGTGAAGCAGTTCCAGCTTGACTGTCAGCTTTTGTATCGGCGGAGCTGTTGCAGGTCAGTAGCCGCGTTCGAAATCCACTTCGCCGCGCAACGCTTCCTTGGCCTGATACGCCCGCACATTCTGCATAAACAACTCCACCATCAATTGCGGTGACGTCGGTGCCGAACTGTGCCCGGTCAGCAGCAACCCCCAGGCTGTCCAGAACGGATGGCGTTGCGGCAACGGCTCCTGGCGGCATACATCAATGACCGCGCCCGCCAAATGCCCTTCCTTCAAGGCTTCGACCAGGTCGGCATCGACCACGGCAACACCGCGCCCGACGTTGATGAACAGGCCAGTGGGCTTGAATTGCTTGAACAGCACCGCGTCGTACAGGTCGTGTGTGCTCGGCGTGTTGGGCAGCAGGTTGATCACGTAATCCACCTCCCCCACCAAACGGCCCAACTGGTCCAGACCCGCCACTTCGATAAACGGTGCCTGCTCCCGTGCACTACTGGCGATGCCATACAGCTTGACGCCGAACGGCACCAGGAACTCGGCGACGCTCTGGCCGATATCGCCGGTGCCCACGATCAGCACCTTGCGCCCTGCCAGGCTCTGGCCGGTGCGGCCGTCCCACTTGCGTTCCACCTGGCTGACCAGGCGTGCCAGCACTTCGCGCTCGTGGCCGAGCATATAGGTGAGCACAAATTCAGCCATGACCTGGCCATAGATGCCGACGGCGCGGGTCAGGCGATAGTGGCGTGGCAAGCCATCGGCCAGCAGTGGCGTGATGCCTGCCCAGGTCGATTGCAGCCACTGGGGCTGGTGACCCTGACGCAACAAGGTGGCCAGCAGGTCCGGTTGGCCCAGCCATACCGGGCAATCGGCGGCCAGGCGTGAAAGTTCGGCCGAGTCGCCGCTGGTCAACACTTCAAGGTCTGGCGCCACCTCGCCCAGCAATTGGGCGTAGAGCGGGTGATCCTGTTCAGCAATCAGAACACGCATGCTTAAAACCTTTCAAAAACAGTGCAGACGGCCGCCCGCATCCTTACGGCCACCGCCCGGTAATACGATTCCATTGAAGACGGTGCCCCGCATAGGGCACCCACCGATCACATCGGGTCGTTGCGGCGCAGCAGCTCTTCGGGCAAGTGCTCGATGTACTCGTCCTCGGCCGGTGGCATTTGCAGGTGGTAGCCCTGCTTTTCGAGGTTTTCCAGGACCTGGACGATGTCTTCCTGTTGCAGCTTGCGCTCGGGCGTCAGCACCAAGTCAAACGCGTGGGCCGGTTTGCCGAAAATCGTCAGCAGGCCTTCGGGCACGCGCTCAAGGGCGTCGCTCTTGAGCACATAGAGGTACATGCCGATGCGTTTGGTGCTGCGGTAGATGGAGCAAATACGTTTCAAGGCTGTTCTCCGGCAGTGGCCAGGCTGTCGAGCAGCGCCTGGCCCATCAACTCGCGGCGCCAGCCACGCAGCGAGTCTGGCAATTTATAAGGCCCATCGGGATAGCCACTTTTAACCAGGGCTTCGAGGGTTTTCTTGCGCAGCATCAGTTCCGGCGCCATGTCCAGGCGCTCGGCTTCGGCCTGGCCCAGGGCACGCAGTTGCTTGATCAGCGCAGCGGCGTCCACCGGCAACGGCTCGGCCACTGCGGGAGGCCATTGGTCGATGGACACACTGCCGGCGCGCTTGATCAGGTCCAGCAGGAACTGGCCGTCCTGACGCACGGTGCGCGGGTGCATGTCTTCGATCTTGCCCAAGGCCGCGAGGTTGTCCGGCTGGGTTTTGGCCAGTGGCCACAACGAGTGTTCGCGGATGATGCGGTTGCGCGGCAGGTCACGGGCACGGGCTTGCTGCTCGCGCCAGGCGCACAGTTCACGCAGCACGGCGAGCTGGGCGCGGGACAGTTTCCAGGCCAGCTTGGCGTCGCGGTACACCTCAAAGGGGTCGACTTCGCGGCGCAGGTTGGCCACCAGCTCGGCACCGTCTTCCAACACCCAGGCGTACTTGTCGTCGGACAGCTGCGGGCGCAGGCGCGTGTAGACTTCGGCCAGGTGCACCGCATCTTCGGCAGCGTAGCTGATCTGCGTCTCGGACAGTGGTCGCTGCAACCAGTCCGAACGGGTCTCGCCCTTGGGCAGCTCGATATCCAGCACGGCTTGCACCAGGCGCGAGTAGCCCATGGAGAAACCGAGGTTCAGGTAGGCCGCGGCCAACTGGGTGTCGAACAGCGGCACCGGCAAGCTGCCGGTCAGGCGCAGCAACACTTCGAGGTCTTCGCTGCAGGCGTGCACCACCTTGATCACCGCCGGGTTCTCCAGCAAGGCGGCCAAGGGTTGCCAGTTGTCGATGGTCAGGGGATCGATCAGGTAAGCGCGTACGCCATCACCAATCTGGATCAGCCCGGCAATGGGATAAAAGGTGTCGACCCGCATGAATTCGGTGTCGAGGGCGACGAATGGCAACTGCTGCCATTCGGCGCAATGCTGGCCGAGGCTATCGTTGTCGCAGATCCAGTGAATATCGATGGCCACACGGCTCTCCCTTGAAGAATGGCGCGCAGTATATATCGCGAAAGGGACTTGCGAGCATCCGCAGTGCACAGGCAGCCATGAAAACTCGGACAGGATAGTAAGAATAGTCCGACAGACGGAGCTTATCCTCTCTTACGCAGTACGTAGACCCGCCAGAGTTTGGAGCCGGGGATGAATTCCTGGTGGCTCAACACTTCAAAGCCCGCCTGACGAAACTCGTCCTCTACTGCTGTACGAGAATTGACGGAGACGATCACCGTGTCACGGCTGACCCGGTGAAACTCGCGCAGCAAGGCCAAGCGCCCCTCGCTGCTGGGCACATGACGAAACAATTCCAGGCAAAAAATACAGTCCACCGCATTCGCCGACAGGCCGATGGAAAACGCCGAGCCCTGGAACGTCTTGACCCGCTTGAGCAATGCCGCCGGGTGATGGGTGCGCGCATGGTCGAGCATGTCCTGGGAGTTGTCCGAGGCCAGGATCACCCGGTTGACGTGCTCGGCCAACACCGGCCAGAACCGCCCCGAGCCACAGGCCAGGTCGAGGATCAAGCCCGGCTCACCGGCCACTTTAAGTGCTTGGCGCACCAACCATTCGTCGCGCCATGACGCCAGGCGCTGCATCAGCCCAGGCGGACGCGTGTCAGCGCAGACCCTCGCATGTTCACGGCCACAGCGCTCGGCGTATTCGATCTCGATGGAGGAAGGAGGTTGTGGCGACATCACGGGCTCATATGAGTGAAACGGTAGTGAACGACCTTGATTCGCAGCTTAACCAGCACAACGTGAAAAAAAGGTCGAAACCACCGAGGCTCACGCCTGATGCAAATACCAACGCCAATCCTGCTCCCCCACCTCCCCCATGAACTGGCGATATTCCGCGCGCTTCACCGCCAGGTATACGCCGAGGAACTCGCTGCCGAAGGCTTGCTGTGCCCACGCGGAGCCTTCCAGCGCACGCAAGGTGGTGAGCCAGTCGGTGGGCAGTAACGCCTTAGCCTGGGCATACCCGTTGCCCTCCACCGGCGCTCCGGGGTCGCGTTGCTCGCGAATACCTCGGTGGATACCGGCCAGGATTGCGGCGGCGGCCAGGTACGGGTTCGCGTCGGCGCCGCAGATGCGGTGTTCGATATGCCGTGAGTTGGCCGGGCCGCCGGGCACGCGCAGGCTGACGGTGCGGTTGTCTACGCCCCAGGTGGCCGCCAACGGCGCGTAGCTGTTGGCCTGGAAGCGGCGGTAGGAGTTGGCGTTGGGGCAGAACAGCAACAGCGAATCGAGCAAAGTGCTGAGCATGCCGCCCACCGCCTGGCGCAGCAGTGGCGTGCCGTCGGCCGCTTCGCTGGCGAACAGGTTATTGCCCTGGGCATCCGCCAGGCTCACGTGCATGTGCATGCCGGTGCCGGCCAGGTCGTCGAACGGTTTGGCCATAAAGCAGGCCGTCATCCCGTGTTTATGCGCCACGCCTTTGACCAGGCGTTTGTAGCGCACGGCTTCGTCCATGGCTTGCAGGGCGTCGGCGCGGTGCTCAAGGGTGATCTCCACTTGGCCAGGGGCGTATTCGGAAATCGCTGTGCGCGCCGGAATGCCTTGCAGTTTGCAGGCGCTGTAGAGGTCGGCGAGGAAGGGTTCGATTTGCTCCAGTTCGCGCAGGCCGTAGACCTGGGTGGAGCGTGGTCGCCCGCCTCCTACATCCCGCGCTGGTTGCGGGCGGCCGTTGCAGTCGGGCGTCTGGTCCAGCAGATAAAACTCAAGCTCCGCCGCCATCACTGGGTAATAACCATCGGCCTTGAGCCCGTCGATGACCCTGGCCAGCAAATGCCGGGGATCGGCCACAGTGGCGGGCAAGCCTTCGGTGGGGTGCATGCTGACTTGCACCGCCGCTGTGGGAATCAGGCGCCACGGCATCGGCTGCAAGCTGCCGCTGATCGGGTAGGCGCGGCAGTCGATATCGCCGACATCCCAGACCAGCCCGGAATTTTCCACATCATCGCCGTTGATGGTCAGGCCGAGGATCGTGCTGGGCAGCGGCCGCCCGCTTTCGTACACCGCCAACAGCTCGTCGCGGTGCAGCAACTTGCCACGGGGCACGCCGTTGTTGTCGAGGATAAACAGCTCGAACATCTCGATATTCGGGTGCTGCTCAAGGAAGGATTGGGCTTCGTGCAGGCTCGCGAAAACACTCATGGGAATACTCATACGTTTGTGTCGGGCAGGCACGCAGGCGCGCGCCATCTTTAGGCGTGGATCAACGTAGGAGGCAGGAGTCTGGCGGGCGGGCGTGACGACAGTGAAACAGTGCCCAGAAGGCCAGCTCGGGGAGCGTATCGGAGGAGCCGTCCATGCCGTCGTCACTGTGAAGTAGATACACAGCAGCGTCACACGCCTGGATAGGTGGATAAATTCAGGCTTCGCGGAGTTTGGTTGCAGCATGACTAAACATTCAGCGGGTTGAACCGCAGGCGTCTACGCTCTGCTCACACCAATAAAAACGAGGAACGGTCCATGAAGGGAATGCTCCGAATCACTTGGCTGCTGCTGTTGTGTTTCAGCCAGGTGCACGCGGCCACCACACCGGAACAGGACGCGGCAGCGGCCAAGGCGCTGCTGGAAAAAGCCTTGGCCTACTACCAAAGCAACGGCGACAAGGCCTTCGCCGCGTTCAGCCGCCAAGGGGAGTTTGTCGACCATGATCGCTATGTGTTCGTGGTCGATACCCAGGGCGTGCTGCTGGCCAGTGGCGGGCCTTCCTCTGCGTTGATCGGTCGCGATGTCAGTGAAGTGCTGGGGCCGGACTTGCGCCAGTCGTTCAAGGACGCACTCAAGGCACCGGAGGGCCAGGGCATCCAGCAGGCCGACTACCGCTGGCAGAACTGGAACGACGGCAAGGTCGAGCGCAAGCATGTGTTTTATCAGCGCGTCGGTGAACGCATCCTGGCGGTGGGTTACTACCTGCCCCGGGCTACCCCGGAACAGGCCAGGGCCCTGCGTAATAAAGCGGCAGATGCGCTGCTCAAGGATGAAGCGGGCACCCTCAAGGCGATCAACTCATTGCAGGGTGGTTTCCTGCAGGATGACCTGTATGTGTTTGTGGTGGACCTCGACACCCAGCGCTACGTGGCTCACGGCACCAACCTGCGGCTGATCAACACCGACTTCGGCAAGATCAAGGACCCGGACGGCAAGCCGGTGGGCGAGCCGATTCTCAAGCTGATGGCGGAGCAGGACCAGGGGGAATACAAATACCGCTGGAAGAACCCGGTGACGGACAAGGTTGAGAACAAACATGCGTACGTGCGCAAGGTGGGGCACTACATGGTTGCGGTGGGGTATTACAGCCCCTGAAGCTGGACGCGAACAAAAATGTGAGAGCGGGCTGGTGTGGGAGCGGGCTTGCTCGCGAATGCGGTCTATCAGTTAAAGCTTAGCTGACTGACACACCGCTTTCGCGAGCAAGCCCGCTCCCACATTTGGATCTCCATTTTGGCTGTTACTTCGCTTTGTCCTCCCGCCCGCGCAACACCCGGTTGGGCATCGCAATTGCCGCCGCCAACCCCAGCAACGACACCGCCGCGCTCACCAGCAGCAAATGCCGAAACGTCACCGCCAACTCTGCGCGCAATGCATCCTGCGCCGGGCCCGGAGCGGCGTTGAGCCCATCGAGCAACACGTTGCCCGAACCGCCCTCGCTCACCAGCGCGCCGCTGGCCAAATGCGCGAAACTCGAATCCTGCAACAGCGCCAGCAGCAATGCCGACATACACGCCACCCCCACCGCCCCACCAAGGGAACGGAACAGGTTGGTGGTGCTGGTGGCCACGCCAATGTCCCGTTGCTCCACCGAATTCTGCGTGCCCACCAGCGAGGTGGGGAACTGCAGCCCACAGGCAATCCCGCACAACAGCATGAACAGCGCGGTTTGCCCCACCGCCTGGGGCGCACTGAACGCCATGCCGAGGATTGCCAAGGGGCTCAGCACTGCGCCACTGAGGATCATCGGTTTATAGCGCCCGGTCACCGAGGTCATGCGCCCGGCAAAATAAGCGCCCATGGGCAAGCCCATCGCCAACGGCAGCAAGTGCAAGGCGGCACTGTCGGCACCCGAGCCGGTCACGGTCTGAAAGCGCAGCGGCATCAACACCGTCAGGGAAATCGCCTGGAAACTGGTGAAGAAAATCGTGCACCAACACAGCACCGCACTGCGGATGGCGAACAGGTGCATCGGCAGCAACGGCTCCCGCGCACGGCGCTCGTGCCACACGAACACGCTCAATGCCACCAGTGCACACGCCAGCAACCCCAGTACTTGCGGGCCGCGCCAGGCGTGGCCCTGGCCGATTTCGGTGATGCCCAGCAGCAAGGCGGTCAGGCCGATGATCATTAACACGGTGCCCAGGTAATCGATGATCGGCTTGCGCTGCGGCACCGGCAGCCCCACCAGGGTGCGGTGGGCCACATACCAGGCGCCAGCACCCAGCGGCAGGTTGATCAGGAACACCCAGCGCCACGACAGGTACTCAGTCATATAACCGCCAAGCACCGGCCCGGCCACGCTGGCCACCGCGTACATGCCGCTGAAATAGCCCTGGTAACGCCCACGCTCGCGGGGCGGGATGATGTCGCCGATGATCGCCTGGCTAACCGAGATCATCCCCCCCGCACCGATGCCCTGCAGCACCCTCGCCAGCACCAGTTGCTCCATGCTTTGGGCCATGCCACAGAACAGCGAGGCCACGGTGAACAGGCCCATGCCGATCAGCATCATCGGCCGACGCCCGTACAGATCGCCGAGCTTGCCGTAGATCGGCACCGCCACCGTCATCGCGACCATATAACCGGAAATCACCCAGGCCAGCAGGTTGACGTCATGGAACTGGGCGGAGATGGCGGGCATCGACACAGCGACAATGGTCTGGTCCAGGGCGCCGAGAAAAATCGCCAGCATCAGCGCAACAAGGATGCTGCGCACAGCGGGGACCGGTGGAGCGGAGTGTTCGAACTGAGTCACGATAAAACCTTCGAGCGGAGCCCGCAGGTGCAGATGGCCTGCGGGAATGCTCGATACGATAGCAGGCTATTCAATAGCTTCGTAAGGAAGTCCTACGTAATTTTCGGCGATGGTCCTACGGCCAGCGTCGGAGTGGACAAAGTATTCCAGCTCACTCTCGGCGATGCGCTGGCTAAAACCATCCGCCTCCGGAAACCGGTGCAGCATCGAGGTCATCCACCAGGAAAACCGTTCAGCCTTCCACACACGACGCAGGCAAATCGCCGAGTATTTCTCCAGCAAGTCCACCCGCCCTTCGCCGTACACCTTGAGCAGGATGCGATACAAGGTACTCACATCACTGGCGGCCAGGTTCAAGCCCTTGGCGCCGGTGGGCGGCACGATGTGCGCCGCATCTCCCAGCAAAAACAGGCGCCCGTACTGCATCGGTTCCACCACGAAACTGCGCAGCGGCGCGATGCTTTTTTCAATGGAGGGGCCGGTCACCAAACGTTCGGCCAGCGCGCTGGGCAGGCGGGTTTTCAGTTCGCCCCAAAAGCGCTCATCCGACCATTCATCCAAAGGCTCTTCCACCGGCACTTGCAGGTAGTAGCGGCTGCGGGTCGGGGAGCGCATGCTGCACAGGGCAAAACCGCGAGGGTGTTTGGCGTACACCAGTTCCGGGTGCACGGGCGGGGTGTCGGCAAGGATTCCCAGCCAACCAAAGGGGTAGACCCGTTCGAAGATTTTCAGCGCGTCGGCCGGGATCGACTGGCGCGCAACGCCGTGGAAACCATCACAACCGGCGATGTAGTCGCACTCCAGGCGAAAGGCCTGGCCCTGGTGCTCGAAGCTAAGCCAGGGTCGATCACTTTTTAGATCGTGGGGCTGCACGTTACTCACTTCATACAGAGTGGTAGCACCGGCAGCGGCACGGGCGGCCATCAGGTCGCGGGTGACTTCGGTCTGGCCATAGATCATCACCGATTGGCCACCGGTCAACGTCTTGAGGTCGATATGGGTGAGCTGGCCGTTCAACGCCAACTCAAAGCCGTCATGCACCAACCCTTCGGTGTCCATGCGTTGGCTGACGCCGGCCTGGCGCAGCAAGTCCACCATGCCTTGCTCCAACACCCCGGCACGGATGCGGCCTTGCACGTAATCGGCGCTCTGGCGCTCTAGGATAAGGGTCTGGATTCCGGCGTTGTGCAGCAGTTGGCCGAGCAACAGCCCCGAGGGGCCGGCGCCGATAATGGCGACTTGGGTTTTGAGGGTTTTCATTATTTTTATCGCCTGCAAATTCCATCCGAACGGATGAAGTGAAACCGTTGTCATTGGTCTTGTTGCTGACATTTTTCACTTGAGTGGCCGGCATAAGAAGGTGAAAACTGAGACAAAGCCTGCGCTTTTTGCCAATCGGGGCGATTACCGCACCACTCTCCTGGGTATCGGATTGAAACCATGACCAAAACCGCGATTCCGGTCTTCAAGCTCTACGGGGAAGACCAGCAATGGCCCACCCCCGATTTGTTGCACTGCGAAACCATTTCCCGGCGCAGTCGGGAATACCAGTGGGAAATCCAGCCCCACCGGCACGCGGATTTGTGCCAGTTGCTGTACGTGCACAAGGGTCAGG
This sequence comes from Pseudomonas sp. 18175, assembly GCF_050432925.1. Lineage (NCBI taxonomy): Bacteria > Pseudomonadati > Pseudomonadota > Gammaproteobacteria > Pseudomonadales > Pseudomonadaceae > Pseudomonas > Pseudomonas sp. 18175. The sequence continues at coordinate 377,595 of NZ_JBKFTO010000003.1, forward strand.
CGCAATTGGAAATCGAAGGCCAACGCACCACCCTCAATGAGGCGACATTGCAGGTACTGCCACCGTTGTGCGTGCACGGTTTCAAGTTTTCCGAAGACGTTGAAGGCTACGTGGTGACGTTATCGGCACCGCTGGTGAGCCATTTGCAGGCGCAGCTGGGGGCAACGGTCGACGGTTTGCAGGCATTGGGCAATTACCCGGCGGGCAAGGACAGCCATTACCTCAACAATCAGTTCGCCCGCCTGCAGGATGAATACGCCGATGACCAACCGGCCCGGGACATGATGATGCACGCCCTGGTCAGCGTGTTGCTGGTGTGGATCAGCCGCCAGGCCATCCAGCGCCGCCACCCGCGAGCGCCTCGTGGCCGCGAGTATTTCCGGCGTTTCACTCAATTGGTTGAACAGCACTACCGCGAACACCCAAAGATTGAGGACTTGGCCCACAAGCTGGGTATCTCGGTCTCACACCTGAATGGGACTTGTCGGGAGTTGGGCGGGCAGCCCGCGTTGCAGATCATGCATGACCGCCAGTTGCTGGAAGCCAAGCGCTTGCTGACCTACACCAGTATGACCATCAACGAGATGTCCGAGGTGCTGGGGTTTTCCGACCCGACCAACTTCTCACGGCTGTTTCGCCGACGGGTCGGGTTTTCACCCAAGGCGTTTCGTGAGCAACTCAAGGCTGATGCGCCACACAACTAACGGCGCAAGCGGGTTAGTGTGGGAGCGGGCTTGCTCGCGAATGCGGCGGTTCAGTCAACTCATACGGTGACTGACACACCACATTCGCGAGCAAGCCCGCTCCCACATTTGGTTCTTCATAACTCCAGTTTCTTTAGCGCAACGCGCTGAAACTGCCGGTACGCGGAACACATTGGTCCTGATGACAACTGATCGCAAACGCCACCGGCTGCATGCGTGTTTGCTCAACCCGGTAGGCTGCCGTGCCATACAGCGCAGTGGCCAAGGCGCACAGGAAGAAAATCATCAGGTACTTTCTGATTTTTAGAGTCATGGCACAGACCTCAGCACGGATCTAAACAGTGCTGTTTAAAGCATAGGTCAGCCGGGGCGAGTTGCCATTATTGGACGCCATTCAACCGCTTGATATCGGCTTACAGGCCGACGTCCCACGCCGGTAGCTCCGGAAACCGCAGCACCAGGAAATCCAGCAGGCTGCGCAGCGCCGAGGGCATGTGCTTGCGCGAGGCGTACACCGCGTAGATGTTCATCTGCCGGGGCTCGGCCTCGGGTAGCAGGCGGACCAGTTCGCCACGGCGGATGTAGTCGCCCGCCTGGTAACTGGGCAGCATTCCTACGCCGGCACCCGCCAGGGTCACGCGCAACAAGGTACTGGCTTCGTTGGCCGTGATATTGCCGTGCACCGGCACCGACACCGGCTCGCCGCCCACCTCGAAATGCCACAGGCTCTTACCGTAGTAGGAATGGGTGAGGCAGTTATGCCGTGCCAGGTCTTGCACCTGTTTGGGCCGTGGGTGTTCGAGCAGATACGCCGGAGACGCGCACACCACTGAGCGGCACAGCGTGAGGCGGCGAGCGATCAGGTTGGGGTCCAGGTCGCTGCTGGTGCGGATGGCCAGGTCGATGCGCTCGTCCACCAGGTTCACCGTGCGGTCGAGCATTTGCAGGTCGACCGTCACCAGCGGATAGCGTTTGACGTACTCGGCGATGGCTTCGGCCAATTGCGCCTGGCCGAATGAGGTGCTGACGCTCAAGCGCAGCAGACCACGGGGTGCTTCATCCGGCTCGCTGACGGCGGCCTGCATGTCGCTGCCAAGCTCCAGCATTTGTCGGCACCGGGGCAGGGTTTCGCTACCGGCCGCCGTCAGGCTGAGCTTGCGTGTGGTGCGGTGCAGCAGGCGCGCACCCACCCAGTCTTCCAGCTCGGCCAGGTAGCGCGACACCACCGGGCGCGACAGGTCCAGGTGATCGGCAGCGGCCGACTGGCTGCCCAAGTCCACCACCGTGACAAACACGCGCATTGCTTGAAGACGATCCATGATCTGCCCGCTTTTAGAAACAAACTATGTCCCAGCATGGCATTTTTAGTTGTGTTTCGTGCAACTAAGCTCTGTGCATCCCTTAACGATGGCAGGAGCTGCCCCATGTTCTCGACTTTCAAGCGCTTGACCCTGGCGACCGCCGCCCTGGCCTTCGCCGCCCACGCGGCGGCGGCCGACCTGACTCTCGACGTCTACAACCCTGGCGAAGCAGCGATCTTCCCGGTCACCTCGGTGTTGGTCAGCGGTGCCAAGGACGCGATCCTGGTGGACGCGCAGTTCGGCAAAGGCCAAGCCGAACAATTGGTGCAAAAAATCCGCGCCAGCGGCAAGCACCTGACCACCATCTACATCAGCCATGGCGACCCGGACTACTACTTCGGCCTGGACACCCTGACCGCGGCGTTCCCCGACGCCAAGGTGCTGGCGCCGCAGCCGGTGGTCGACCACATCAAGGCCACGGTGGCCGGCAAACTGGAATTCTGGGGCCCGAAAATGGGCGCCGACAAGCCCGCCAAAACCATCGTGCCAGCCGTGCTCGACGGCCACAGCCTGAGCCTTGAAGGCCAGCAACTGGAAGTGATCGGCCTCGAAGGCCCGCAGCCGGATCGCAGTTTTGTGTGGATTCCTTCGATCAAGGCCGTGATCGGTGGCGTGGTCGTCGCCGAAAACATCCACCTGTGGATGGCCGACACCCAGAGTGCCCAGTCTCATAAAGACTGGCTGGCTACACTGCAACGCATCCAACAGTTGAAACCGCGCACGGTGATTCCAGGTCACTACCTGGGCACGCCAACCCTGGCATCAGTGGCGTTCACGGCCGATTACATCAAGGCCTTTGACGCCGAGACCGCCAAGGCCAAGGACTCTACCGCCCTGATCGCGGCGATGAAAAAGCGTTACCCCACCCTTGCCGACGAAAGTTCGCTTGAACTGAGCGCCAAAGTCGCCAAGGGCGAAATGAAGTGGTGAATGGCTTAAACCCTAACTAACTGGAGAACGTCATGAGCAAGATTGCAATCATTGGTGCCACCGGCCGTGCCGGTAGCCAACTGCTGGAAGAAGCGCTGCGCCGTGGGCATAGCGTGGTGGCTATTGCGCGTAATACCGACAAGATCGCCGCGCGCCCTGGGGTCACGGTCAAGCAAGCCGACGCGCTGGACGCCCAAGCCCTGCAACAGGCCATCAGCGGCAGCGATGTGGTGATCAGCGCCGCACACTTCGCCACCCTGCCCGCCAGCGCCGTGATCGGCCCGGTGAAGAAGGCCGGTGTAAAACGTTTGTTGGTGGTGGGCGGCGCGGGTTCATTGTTGCTTCCAGACGGTACTCGCGTGATCGACAGCGAGGGTTTCCCAGAGGAATACAAAGCCGAAGCCAGTGCGGGCGCTGAGTTTCTTGAAGCGCTGCGTCAAGAAAAGGAGCTGGATTGGACGTTCCTGTCGCCGTCGGCGGAGTTTGTAGAGACCGAACGCACCGGTAAATTCCGCTTGGGTAAAGATGAGTTGCTGGTGAGCAGTGAAGGTCGTAGCTGGATCAGCTTTGCCGACTACGCCATCGCCTTGATCGATGAAGTCGAATCGCCCAAGCACTCCCGCCAGCGTTTTACCGTGGGTTACTGATACCACGCTGTAAAAATGTGGGAGGGGGCTTGCTCCCGATTGCAGTGTGCCAGTCAATACATCTGTAACTGATCCACTGCTATCGGGAGCAAGCCCCCTCCCACATTTTGATCCACAGTGTCAGGGCTGTTGTGCCTGGCTCACGAGCCAATTCATCAGAGCCTCAAGCTCTTGCGACGGCTGCGTCCCCGGCGGATACACCAGGTAATACCCCATCCCCGTCGGCACCCGCAGTTCAAACGGCATCACCAANGGCTCACGAGCCAATTCATCAGAGCCTCAAGCTCTTGCGACGGCTGCGTCCCCGGCGGATACACCAGGTAATACCCCATCCCCGTCGGCACCCGCAGTTCAAACGGCATCACCAAGCGCCCCGCCTTCAAATCCTCGCCAATCAATGCACTGTCGCCAATCGCCACGCCTGACCCCTGGGACGCCACTGTCATGGCCAAGTCCAGGGTTTCGAAATGATGCCCCTGGGCCAGATTACTCAGCCGCGTATTCGCCGCTTTGAGCCACAACGCCCAATCCCGCTCGTCCCGCGTGGGGTGCAGCAGCACCTGTTGCTGTAAGTCTGCCGGGCGGCCTAACCCGCCGAGCAACGCCGGTGCGCACACCGGTGTCAGTTGCTCATCAAACAAATGCCGCGCCTGGGCTGACTGCTCGGCGATGGGCGCATAGATCACCGCCGCATCGAATTGCTCACGCCGAAAGTCCACGGTGTAGGCCACGGTGGTGGTGAGTTCCACCGGCACATCCGGACGCTCCTTTTGCCATTGCATCAAGCGCGGCAGCAGCCAGCGCATCACGCAGGTGGAGGCCTTGAGTTGCAGGGTCTGGCGGCGGCGGCCGATCTGTTCCACGGCGTCGCCGATCAGGCCAAATACCTGCTGCGCCCGCAGTGACCATTCGCGGCCTTCTTCGGTCAGGCTCAAGCCCCGCGCCTGGCGCTGGAACAGGGCGTAGCCCAAGTGGTTTTCCAGCCCGGCAACCTGGCGGCTCACCGCGCCTTGGGTGATGTGCAATTGCTCAGCGGCGCGGGTGAAGTTGCAGCACTGGGCGGTGACCCAAAAGGTGTGCAACGCAGGCAGGGGCGGGAGGCGTTTCATCGGGGCACAGCCATGACGTGAGGACATAGCTAGTATGACTTTTTATCGATTGTTGCCGCTAGCGGCCAGCCGGTCCAATACCGCCTTGAATCCATAACAAGAGCGACCTCAATGGCGACCTGCGGCGAAGTATTGGTCAACCTCCTCGAAGGCTACGGTGTGGACCAGGTGTTCGGCATCCCCGGCGTGCATACCGTGGAGCTGTATCGCGGCCTGGCCCGCTCCGGCATCCGTCACGTCACCCCGCGCCACGAACAGGGCGCCGGTTTCATGGCCGACGGCTATGCGCGCACCCGCGGCAAGCCCGGCGTGTGCTTCATCATCACTGGCCCCGGCATGACCAATATCACCACGGCCATGGGCCAGGCCTACGCCGACTCGATCCCGATGCTGGTGATTTCCAGCGTGCAGTCGCGCAGCCAATTGGGCGGCGGGCGCGGCAAGTTGCATGAGCTGCCGAACCAGGGCGCGATGATGGCGGGCGTGGCGGCGTTCTCCCATACCTTGATGTCAGCCGCAGAGTTGCCCGGTGTACTGGCGCGGGCATTTGCGTTGTTCCAGGCCGGGCGGCCGCGCCCGGTGCATATCGAGATCCCCTTGGATGTGCTGGTGGAAAACGCCGACGCCCTGTTGGGTAGCAAGCCGGTGAGCGTAGCCCGCGCCGGGGCGGCGCCGCAGGCGGTGAAGCAGATGAGCCAGTTGCTGGCAGCGGCCAAGCGGCCGTTGATCCTGGCGGGTGGCGGTGCCATCGATGCAGCACCCGAGCTGACCCGCCTGGCCGAAACCCTCGGCGCGCCGGTGGCGCTGACCATCAACGCCAAAGGCATGTTGCCCGGCGCCCACCCGCTGCTGATCGGCTCGACCCAAAGCCTGGTCGCCACCCGCGCTCTGGTAGCCGAAGCCGACGTGGTATTGGCCATCGGCACCGAGCTGGCAGAGACCGACTATGACATCACCTTTGCCGGCGGTTTCGAGATTCCAGGCGCCTTGCTGCGCATCGATATCGACCCCGACCAGACCGTGCGCAACTACCCGCCGCACGTGGCGTTGGTAGCCGATGCACAAATTGCCGCCAAAGCGCTCTTGGCCGAGTTGAACAATACGGAATTAGCTGCTCGCGATGGCAGCTGGGGCACCCAGCGTGTCGCCCGCTTGTGGGCCGAATTAAACCCCGCATGGGACGCCGCCACCCGCGCGCAAACCCAGTTTCTCAACACCGTGTTGCAGGCGCTGCCCGGCGCCGTGCTGGTAGGCGATTCCACCCAGCCGGTGTACAGCGGCAATCTCACTCTGAACCCCGACCATCCGCGCCGCTGGTTCAACTCCTCCACCGGCTACGGCACCTTGGGCTACGCCTTGCCGGCGGCCATCGGCGCCTGGCTGGGGCGTGGCGATGGGCAACCGGTGGTGTGCCTGATCGGTGACGGCGGCCTGCAATTCACCCTGCCGGAACTGGCCAGCGCCGTGGAGGCGCGCACGCCGATCATCGTGCTGTTGTGGAATAACCAGGGGTACGAAGAGATCAAGAAGTACATGGTCAACCGCGCTATCGAACCGGTTGGCGTGGACATCTACACCCCCAACTTTATCGGCGTGGCCAAGGCACTGGGCTGCGCCGCCGAAAGCATCCAGGGCATCGAGCACTTGCGCAGCGCCTTGCGCGCCGCCGCAGATCGCCAGGGACCGACACTGATTGAAATTGACCAGGCACTTTGGATGAAGGAGGTAGCGGTATGAGCGCGGTGTTGAACGGTGTGTATATCGACGGAAGTTGGCGTGAAGGCCAGGCCGTGCTGGACGTGATCAACCCTGCCAGCGAGGCGACGTTGGCCCAGGTCAGCGTGGGCGATGCGTTGGCAGTGAGACTGGCAGTGGATGCCGCCAGCGCGGCGTTTATCGACTGGTCGAAAAGCACCGGGCGTGATCGCGCCGCACTGTTGCGCAGGATCGCCCAAGGTGTGAGCGCGCAGCGCGAACCGCTGATGCAGGTGCAGTCGAGCAACAACGGCAAGCCGCTGTTTGAAGCGGGTATCGATGTGGACGACGTGATCGCCACGTTCGAGTATTACGCCGCTGTCGCCGAAGCGCTGGACGCCGGGCAGGACCGCCCGGTGGCACTGCCCAGCGCGAATTTCAGCGCCCGCCTGCGCCGCGAACCGTGCGGCGTGGTAGGCCTGATCGTGCCGTGGAATTTCCCGATGGTGACCACCGCCTGGAAACTCGCCCCGGCCTTGGCCGCCGGTTGTTGCGTGGTACTCAAGCCCTCAGAAGTCACGCCGTTGGCCGAGCTGAAATTGGCGCAGATCATTGCCGACGCGGGCGTGCCGGCGGGGGTTTTCAACCTCGTCTGCGGGACTGGCCTGGCCGTGGGTGCGCCGCTGGCGGCGGACCCACGTGTGGCCAAAATTTCCTTCACCGGCAGTAACGCGGTCGGCGTGCAGGTGATGCAACGCGCCGCCGAAACCATCAAGGGCGTAAGCCTGGAGTTGGGTGGTAAGTCGTCGTTGCTGGTCATGGCCGATGCCGACCTCGACCTGGCGGTTGAACTGGCGTGCGGCGGTGGTTTTTTCAACGCCGGGCAGATGTGTTCCGCCACCAGTCGCGTGTTGGTGGCCGACAGCCTGGCGGATGAATTCCTGCTTCGTTTACAGGCGCGGGCTGAATGCATTCGCGTTGCCGATCCGTTTGCCGACGATGTGGAAATGGGCGCGCTGATCAACCGGGCGCAGTACCAAAAGGTGCTGGGGCATATCCAGCGTGGCATCGAAGACGGTGCGCGGTTGCTGTGCGGGGGTGAACGCCCAGTGGATCTGCCGAACGGTTTTTTCATTCGTCCGACAGTATTTACCGATGTGCCATTGGACAGCGCGTTGTGGAACGAAGAGATCTTTGGCCCGGTGCTGTGTGTAAGGCGCTTTGCCACTGAGAGTGAGGCAGTGGCCTTGGCCAACAGCAGTGATTTTGGCCTGGTGGCCAGTGTGGTCAGTGCCAATGCCGAAACGGCCGAGCGGGTGGCCAACGCGTTGCAGGCCGGGATGGTGTGGATCAATGCGCCGCAGGTGATCTTCCCGCAGACGGCGTGGGGCGGTTACAAGCAGAGCAGTATTGGTCGTGAACTGGGGCCTTGGGGGTTGGCGGCGTTTCAGGAGATCAAGCATGTGATTAGGTCCCTCTGACACCGAGAATCCCCAGGTGAAATGGTGACCACTGTGGGAGCTGGCTTGCCTGCGATAGCTGTGTGTTGGGCGCTGGAGCTTTTTGGTCGGAGTACATATCCGTTATTTGGGTGATGGCTGATATGGGTTCCGCCCTTACGGCGGGTCACTTTGGAAAAGCCCCAAAGTAACCAAAGGGCTCTTGCCCCACCACTCGGTGCCTCGCCTAGGCTCG